>CAZTAJ010000319.1:0-1502 GCA_964611575.1 uncultured Verrucomicrobiota bacterium | reverse complement strand
TTGGCTTCCGGTTGGCCCTCGCACAGCAACGGCAGGGCCTCGCGTTGCCACAACTGCTTGCCCGTCTTCAGATCGTAGCAGGTCACGAAATGGGGATGCCCAAGTGCAATGATGCGATCCCGGACCACGATGGGATGCGCGTAGCCCCACCCGGGCACCGGCACCTTCCACAGCACATTCGTGCTCTTGTTGTCGGCGAAGTCCCAGACCTTGCGGACCCCTTCCTTGGGCGGGTTGCCAAAGGTACCCTTCATGTCCACCTGGACCGGGGTGCCCTCGGCCCATTCGGTGGGTGGCGTAGCGCCGGGATAGTAGCCGTTCCCGCCCGCGCGGAAGTTGAGCGGCTGTTGCGGCGTGGGCACAAAATCCTTGTGGCCGATAGGCGTGGCGACCGGTGGTTCGGCGGCAAAGGCGGCCGGAACGGCCAGGCAGAGCGCCAGCAGTCCGATGACGGTGAGTGGGTGGTGTTTCATGGTAGTTTGGTTCTTGCGGGGTTGTGGTTAGTTTTGGAGGTTCATGTCATTTTTCTCCAATGCAGATGAGCATCCCCGGCGAATGCAGGTAGATGCGGCTGCCGATGGCGGTGAGGCCCGAGGTGTCGGTGGAGAAATTGAACCCGATGCCTTGGTAGTTGGCGTGGCCGACCTTCATCTCGGCGATGGGATAGAGTTCGGCGGCCTTGGGGAAGTGCTTGGCGCTGATGTCGGGGGTGAAACCGGGGATGGCCAGGGTGTTTTCACCGACCTTCTTCGGCGCCGTGGGGTCGCTGATATCCCAGACCCGCGTCACCAACGTTCCGACAGGTTTCGCCCCGACTGCCCCGCCACCACCTGAACCAGCGCCGCCTGCACCCAGGAGATAACGACCAGCGATCGAGAGTATTCCCAGACGATCTCGGCCCGGATTCCAGATCACCTTGCCGGTGGCCGGATCCATGTTGCCCAGCAGGCGGTCGCTGAGGGCGAAGGGGCCGTGAGCGCTGCCACCCTGACAGGCATAGCCAGGGGCGATCACGACCTTGCCGTCAGCACCCAGACTCAACGGCCAGGCATTGATCGGCGGCGCTTTGCAGTCACCGCCCCAACCCTTGAACAGGGTGCCGTTTAGCGAAGCGATGAATCCCGAGCCCCAACCATCGTTCTTGTTGTCGTTGCCGGCGGCGGTCTTGGGCAGTTGGCCCAACGACGCACCGGTCTCCGGGTCGATGAGGTTACCCGTGTTGTTGACCAGAAGGGGTTTCCCGCCAGGCAGGCGCATCAGGTGCGGGGACATGTGGTTGCCGTGGGTGTTCCCCAAGCCCCACTTGGAGTTATTGCCCTCGCTGTTGTTGTCCAGCGTTTCCCACCGCACCACGCCGGTGCGTTTGTCGATGCCCAGGATGGATTGGAGTCCCTTCTTGGGATCCCCGGCCGCTGGCACCAGTACCAGATCCTTCCACAGACAGGGCGAGGCACAGTGGCTGGTGGAACCCGGATTGAGTTCGGGATCGCGCCAGGCCCACA
>CAZTAJ010000318.1:0-1506 GCA_964611575.1 uncultured Verrucomicrobiota bacterium | reverse complement strand
CCACCCTGCGGGAGTTCGCCCAGGGCGCGGCGCAGAGTGCGATTATGCCGGTGGCAGATTTTCTGGCGCCGACGGTGGAAGTGGCAACCAGCGTGGGCCGGTTCAAGTGCTACACGGAGAAGAACCGGTTCCATATTCCGGACACGTTGCGGACGCTCGGCGGACGCGCGGCTGAGTTGCGGTTCGACGCGACGGACGCAACGTTCAACTGCGAGCCGCACGCACTGGACTACCCGGTGGACAACCTGGAGCAACTCGAGGCGGACGGCCTGGAGAACATGCTGCGGGAAGGCGCCACGGCGGTGGCGGAAGTGGCGGCGCTCTCCCACGAAAAGGCAGTGATCGACGCGGCCCTGACGGCGGTCGGCGCCGGAACGGCCAAAACGTGGAACGCATCGGCCGATCCGATTGCGGATTTGGACGATGCCATCCTGTCGGTCATCAAGGCGGCCAAGTACGGGTCGCTGATGGGCGTGGGCGTGCTGTTCGGCGCGACGGCCTGGAAGGTCTTCAAGAATCAGGACAAGGTACGCGGCCGGTTCGTGGTGGGGAACGGGCGGAACAAGGGTGATCTGGGGTTGGCGGTTCCGACGGAACAGTCGGCCAGTCAGATGTTCATCGGGACGCCCAATGTCCGCACCTCCTACATGATCTACGACCTGAATCCGGAGGGGAAGGCGGAGAGCATCAACTTCCTCCTGGATACCGCGGTTTTGATCTTCGCGCGCAAGGATGCGCCGAGCCGGCGCGATCCGAGTTTCATGAAGACGTTCCGCCTGATGAACGAATTCATGGTCCCGGGTTCGTACATGCGTGATGACGGCCGCGTTGAGGTGGCGAAGTTCGACTGGTCGGAGGACGTGAAGGTCACGAACGGTTCGGCGTGCGTTCGGCTGAATGTGGCGGCGGCCTGATCTCGCTCGCACGGGCGGCAAACTGGGGCGGGGATTTGGGAAGCCGGATCCCCGCCTTTCTTCTCACGGTGACATGTGACGGGTTGGGTTCCATTGACCGTGGCGACGATGAGCGCAGCGATGCCGACAGACTTCGCGGTCGCATATTCGGCCTGGCTGGATGCAAACCCAACGAAGTCGGGCCGGTTGGCGGGCATTGTGGCTGCCACGGTGAGTACGTTTCGGTCAGTCGTCAAAGCGCAGGTCGGGTATGACCCCGATGCGGATATCACGACGGTTCCGGACCAGGCACTGCACCATGCCGAGAACCTCGTGCTCTTCAAATTGGGCATGGAGATGGGCATCGCGTTCGAGCCCCAGGTCTACAACCTCTACAACCAGGCGAACATCTGGTTGCGCATGGTGGCGAGTGGGGCAATCAAGATCGACGTGGGGGATGTGGTGGGAACGCCGTCTTATGCAGCACAGGCGTGGGGTTATGGTGAATCGCGAAGGCGGTATGAAAGGTTTCTGGCATGAATAAGACATTGTGTGTCTTGGTCGGATGTTTGCTGGCGTGTGGTTGCCATGCGGGATGGCTGCAGTCGGGCGG
>CAZTAJ010000317.1:0-1514 GCA_964611575.1 uncultured Verrucomicrobiota bacterium | reverse complement strand
ATTTTGTAGGCCCGGTGTCCCCACCGGGAGATGATTTTTGTTATCTCTCACGGAGTAGTTACTCTTTTTTACAGTGTCCGGCAAGCCGGTCACCTTCGTGGAGCGATTTGGCTATTTCACCTGCGGCCTCTAGGTTCATTCGCCTTGCTCGTCCTTGGCGGCGGCCGGCTTGGGCACATCCTTGTTGGGCGGCAGAACCGGCGCTTTGCCCACGGCCGGCACGGCCGGCTTGGTGGTGACGGCAAAGGTTAGGCCGTCCTTGGCGACCGTGATCTTCTGGTTGCCAATCGTGATGACTGCGCCCTCGACCGTCGGCGCCGGCACGGTTTTGCCCTTGGCGAAAGCCAGGATCTGCACCTGGCTGCCACCGGCGTTGACCTCGTGCAACGTGGCGTTCGCGCCGCCCTTGAGCCCCGCGCCCACGGCCACCAGCAAGGCATCCGCGCCGGACGCGCCGGAGGCGTCGAAGGCCAGGATGCCCGCCCCGTCATCGGCGACGGTGACGCCGCCCGCCGGCGTGGGCGTGAACTTCCCGGCCTTGCCCGCGAGGTTGCCCAGCGTCAGTTTCTGCCCGTAGGCGAAGGCCAGGATCGGCCCGCCACTGGGCGTGTAACCGTCGGCGGGACCATAGCCCAGCAGGCTGGTGATGACGATGTCCTCGCCGTCCTGCCAGCGGTTGCGGAACACGGTGTAGCCCTTGTTGGAGTCGAAGACGGCATGAGGCAGCACGGTGGCGGGATTGGCGGGGGCCGCGCCGACCGGCCAATTGACAAGACTGACCACCGCATGCCAGGGTTGCCGGATGCTGTCGTAACTGCGCTCGCCCTGCTTGAGCCAGCCCTGTTGGAGGATGCCCGTATTCCTCCAGTAGCCGGCGATCTCCGCCGGTTCAATAACCTGCTGGTAGGTCCACAGCATCGCGGGAATGTACTTGGGCTCGATGGTTCCGAACCCCTGGGCGAATTGGCCGCCGTGCGACCAGCCGCCGCGCCAGAAGTTGTCGTCGCCATAGGATCCCTGGGCCTTCTGCCGGTTCAGGTACATGGGCCTACCGCCGACCGGCACGGTCTCCATCACCCAGCGCAAACTGATCCACTGGGCGTTGGGTGCTGGCGCGATGAAATCCTTGCCCAAGGCATTGCGCCAGGCCTGGAGCATGGGCAGATAGCCGGTATCGGAACTGACGTGGCTGGGCCCGTGGCCCTCGGCATAGAAACCGTAGTCGCCGAAGCCGCCGGTGAGCAACTTCGTGGTGGTCTGGATCATTGCCGGAACGAGATCCTCGAACTTTGTCCCCTCGGTTCCCGGATCGTTCATGCTCGCCATCACCGCCAGGCCGGCCGCGGCGATACCGCCGTAGTGGTTCTTGGCCGGGCCATACTTGGGCCCGGTCGCGCACCTGATCATGCCGGCGTCGCCATCTTCGATCTGCACCGTCAGGAACGCCTTGGCCACCTTTGCCCGGAACTCCGGATCCCAGCCGTCGTAGCACAGGTCATAGCCCAGCGCGGCCA
>CAZTAJ010000316.1:0-1559 GCA_964611575.1 uncultured Verrucomicrobiota bacterium | reverse complement strand
ACCCACGACGATTCCGGCGGCGGCAGCCGCGACATTCACCCATGCCGGGAGCGGAGCGAGCCATTCGCGCCATGTTTCGACGAATCGCCGGCTCCCCCGGTCCACCGCTCGATCGGCACGGATGCGGTGCCACACTGCCGCTTCGAAGTCGGCCTGCGGTTCCACGCTTTTCCATTGCTGCAGCAATACGCTCAAGCGCTCGTCACCCGCCGGTTCTTTGCCGCTTTCCGATCTGAAACGATTTCCCGACATGCGCCTACCTCCATGGCTCTCTACCAAGTATAACGTCGCCATTCGGAAAAACCCTCGCTCAAGACAAAAAAGGGATACATTGGGGTGCTGTTCATTGCACGCCGCCTTCCTGGCTGGGTCATTTGGCGAGTGTGAGTGCCGTCAGATATAGCGCCACACGCGCCACATTCTGCATGGCGTTGACGGAGATCGTCGCGCCGGTAATGCCGTCGATGTGGCGGTCGAGCCGGCGGCCTTCCAAGAGCGACACGCCGACGAATTGGCGCGTAAACGACCGCGCCTTGATCTCCCCTCCGCGCCGTTCGCGATAGACGAGCACTTCTGTCTTCTCCATCCGCCCGGCTCGAACAACGAATCCCGCCGTGATCGTGTTTGAGCGGCCGCGGGTTTCGAGCACCCATACGGTCTTCCCCTCCGCCTGCCAGTACGGGACCTGGTTCCGCGCGTAGGGATGCCCCAGAATCTCGTGAATCGCCGTTGCCACCTGTTCGGTGATCACCAGGGCGGATGGGGCTGGGGCATTGGTGAACTGCGCCGCGACAAACGACTCTGCGGGGCCGGCACCCCCCACCAGAGTCGTTGCCGCCAGCGCCGCGCAGAGCGTCAGACCGAAGCCCCTAAAACTCATAGCCCACGCCGAGGTTGAATCCGTTCTGATCCTTGCCGCTCGCGTTGTCCTGCCACTGGTAGTCCGCCTTGACGACAACCTGTTCGTGCGGCCACCAGTTCACGCCCGCGTCCCACTGCCGCTTGAGGCTGGCCGTATCGCTTGATCCAGCCTGATTGTCCCACTCGTTGTATCGGGCAAAGACGCCGACGGCTTCGGTTACGCGATAGGACGGCTCGACGTACCAGCCGTACTGCCGGTCGGCGCCCATGGATTCAGGACCGCTGCCGGCAAGAGCCCACTCGGCATACAGCGCCCGCAGCCCGAACGGACCGCGCTTCAGATCGGCATGGACCTCGCCCAGCCAGGCACTGCCGGCCTCGGGATCCGCGCCCTGCGTAACGTCACTCTGGTAGTTCACCGCCCCGCCCACGGTCACGCCGGGAACGCTCCAGTTCAGGGCCAGTGTGCCCGCCGGATCGGAGGCTTTCGCGCTGGCCGCGCTCTGCCGTCCTGAACGCACGGCGTACGTAGTGCCGGTGGACGTATTGAGGCCGGAATGCAGATAGGCATCATAACGCCAACCCGCGCCCAAGTCACCGTGCAAGCCCGCGCCTGCTTCTCTCCACGTCGTCGGTAAGATCTGGTTTTCCACGGGATTCCGCTCAACGCCGTAGAACCGGGGCGGTTCATGCGTTTG
>CAZTAJ010000315.1:0-1590 GCA_964611575.1 uncultured Verrucomicrobiota bacterium | reverse complement strand
TGACAATGTCATTGAAGCCAACATCGATCTGCATGGGAATGCGGGCGTTTCCTAGTCGGGCGGTGAAGGTAACGCGGACGCCTTCGTAGTCGGCATCCTCCTTGATGCGGATCGCCTTTACGGTTTCGGCGTCGAAGGCGATGCCATCGGGTTCGTGATCAGGGGCGTTGCAGACGGCGCGGCCGATGGCTTCGAGATTGGCGAGGTCGTTGTCGGTGTGCCCCAGAAGGTCGATGTCCATGGTGGGGCGGGTGCGGGGGCTTCCCCAGGCGACGAGCATCTGGGCACCCTTAAGCACGAACTTGCCGGCATGGTCGGACCGGCTGAGGCGGCAGAGGAACCGCTCAATGGCATAGCATTGCAGAATCTCCTGGAACGGGACCGGCTGGGAAGCGGAGAGATTCTTGAGCCGTTGACGGATCGATGCCGGAACATTGGACTTTGGCTCGGTCACAGGATTCCCTCGAGATAGGGACGGATGATGCGGGCAACGCGGCACGCGCGCGCGCAATCCATGATGGCGTCGGGTTTGACCGGTTTGCGTTCGCGGTAGAGGCGCAGGGCCTCGATGGCGGTATCCAGACCGATCTTGTTACGGTAACGAAAGCAGTCAACGATGGTTCGTTCGGGGCTGTAGACACGGATAGCATGGCCGTCGACGGGGTGCGTCTCTATGCCGCAGGCAAAGATTTGAGGCACCATGCGGTAGATGCGGACGGGTGGGTAGTCGATGCTCGGGCGGCCGGCTTTGCGCGGGATGGCGATGTCCACGGCGTGCGGGGTCTGGGTAGTGATGCCGTGGAACGAGAGGGCCGAGATCATGCAGATGACGCACTGCGGGACTCTCAGGGAGACGGCCACCAGGTCTGGAGACTCGAGCTCGGGTTGCGCCGTGAGTCGGAACAGGCCACGGGACAGGGACTCAAGGTGCCCTTCATCTTTCATGAGATAGAGAGTTGTGGGGTGGATACCGAGATCAAGGGCGTCTTTTGTACGCAGTACACCGCCGTGGGCAGCGAAGGTCTGCCTGGCATGGGATATCCGATCACTCTGGTTCGTCTTCATTGCGGCATCCGATAGAATCGCGCCCAATCGTTCAAATATGGATACGGTTTTATCGGATGATACCGCAGGCGTCAAGCCGCCAGTGTGAGGAGGTAGGGGAGGTAGGGGACGCCGTCAAGGGACAGGCCATGTGGGGAGTCCCTTTTCCCCAGTGATCGGTGATCAGTGGTGTTCTGCGCGCAGATGGCCTGGCCCTTGTTTCCTTAGCCTCTGACGAAAATCGTTTGTTTTACGCAGGCGCCTTCGGATTTGGCAGGAGCGATAGAAGCCGCTCTTCCAGCAGCTTCGCATCGGCTGAAGGATCGAACACAACGCCTGGTTTCAGCAGCGGCGCGCAGTCTTCGAAGAAACCGGGGTGATCGAGTTTCGCGGCCAGGTTCGCGCTGAACTCGGTCCCCGTGATGCGCCGGCCTTCTTCCGCCATGTAGCGTTGAAACGCATCCACGACCGCCGCGGCATCCGGCGACAGGTCACGCAACGCCGCCGCCAGATCGAACAAATCGCGGCCCTTGCGGCGCTGATAGA
>CAZTAJ010000314.1:0-1626 GCA_964611575.1 uncultured Verrucomicrobiota bacterium | reverse complement strand
CGAAGGGATGATGTTGAACCCGCGCAGCCATCGATAGTCCGGATAGTCATGCAAAAGCATTGTCGCCCCCCTCTGCTCTCTAATGCCTGACATTTTCAGCTTCTCCTTTATTATTTGCTCCATGGACTGTTCCAAGCGCGGCGGAATCAATCCAGCGCCAGGCCCGTCTGTCGAATTCGGCCGACCAGTCGTGTCCCAGGCCGTCCAGCGGCACCATCTCCTTGCCAGTCGTGCCGAGGCGGTTGAATATTCCGAACACGCTGGTTGGCGGCGAGGTGGGGTCGGTCAGTCCCGCGCTCATTAGTACAGGGCAACGGACGTCCTGGGCGAAGTTTGCCGGGTCGTAGTAGGCTTCGCGGAGGCTGGCCGGATCGTTGGCCACCGGCGGGGCGGCCGAGATGCCCATGCCGTCGGCCGCCAGCGCCGGGTCGTCAATCCCATCACCGGGCTTGCGGGCGTTGCAGCGCCAGGCCCAGTTCAAATAAGGCTGATTGCCGTTGTGGGCGATTCCCGCCACCACCGCTTTCACGCGGGGATCGAGCGCCGCGGTCACGATGCTCAGTCGTCCGCCCTGGCTGCCGCCAACCACGATGACGCGGTTCGGGTCGACATCTGGCCGCGAAGCCAGATATCTGAGCGCGAGAAGACAGCGCTGGTGGATAGCGCGGTAAGGGCCCACGCGCGGGTCGTCTGCCGGTGGCGCGGCAGCCAGTGGGGGGTACGAAGCAAGATCCACGTCAAGGCCGTGCACCTGGATGTCCAGTGCCACGTAGCCGTGCCGGGCGTGCTCGAGCGGCCGCGGCCGGGCGTTGTTTCCCGCACCGGGCAGCACCAGCATGGCGGGGAAGGGACCTTTTTCTTGCGGCCCAGCAGCAGAGCCTGCGGCACGCTGCGGGGCGGGCTTGGCCAGCCAGCCGTAGACACGTCCGCCGTCTGGTCCTGCAATATCTACTTTGCAGGACTCGACTGTTTCAGACCTGTGTCCGGCCGGATCGTAGTCGGGCGGCAGACAGGCGTTGGTGACGTTGTAGGCGTCGATTTCCTTGGCGGCGAACACCGTCATTGGCCCCTCGTGCGCATCGAGTGGAATCTTCTCCGATTCCGCCTTGGCCGCGTCCCAGAACACCGCGAAATCCGCGGGGCGACTGTCGGCCAGGGCCATTTTGGCCACTTGCCAGCCGAAGGCGCAAACGCCGCGGACGGGGCGCTTGGCCAGGGGCTCCTTGGCGTCGTTCGTCACGCCGGTGTCCAGTTCCACCCTCAGCTCGTAGAACCCCGGATGCAGTCCGGCGGCGTCGAGGCGGATCGCGAACTTGTTTCCGGGCAGAGGCTCGGCCATGCCCGTGCGAAACGGTGTATTGATCAGATTGCGGTGCAGGGTCCATTTCAGTTGCACCGCACGCAGCCCCGCCTGGCAACGCAACTCGATCACGGATTCACCGTCGAAGAGAAGTGATTCACGTTGCGGGCTATAGAAGGTCAGGTAGGGAGTCTGCGGCCTCGAACAGCCATCACTCCAGGGCATAGCAAGATTGATGGTCATGGCATGAACATTGCAGGAGATAAGATGCATGCACAAAACTACGATGGATGGATAATAAAACCGTATTCGCTTCATGGCTGCGC
>CAZTAJ010000313.1:0-1680 GCA_964611575.1 uncultured Verrucomicrobiota bacterium | reverse complement strand
GCGCCGTCGAGACCTACAAGGCGAAGATACGTCCGCTGGTGCGCAACGCCGACCTCTACCACATCCTGCCGCGCCCCGACGGCAAGAACTGGGATGGCATCCAGTACCACGATCCGGCCAGGCGGCACCGGGTGAGTTTCGAGGACGGCTCGAACCCGGCAGTGGAGAAGACCGGCGATGAACTCGCCAAAGGACTTGAGATCACGCTCAAGGGCGCGCCGGTCTCGGAACTGGTTTGGATCGAGGAGATCAACCAATGAAAACGGCGCCGATCGGAAGCAAGGAATCGCCATGAACAACGACCTCAACCACGGCACCAGCCGCAAGGAGAAAAAAATGAACGCAATCACCAAGGCAACATTAGTCGCCGTGCTCGTCTCTCTCGACTTGGCACTGGCGGTGCGGGCGGCGGAACCGCCCAAATCGGAACCGCAGAAGGGGAACGATGCCCCGGGCGCGGCGCACACGCGCTGGCCGGCACCGGTGCCGGGTTTCGTGCCGGTCCAGCCGGGGGAGCATCCGCGGTTGTTGTTCCGCAAGACCGACCTGCCGGCGATCAAGGCCCGGGCCCAGACACCCGAGGGCAAGAAGATTGTCGAACGGCTCAAGGCGACCCTCGGCGGCGGCGAAGCGATGCCGGCTCTGTACAACAAATCCAAACGCGCCTACGATCCTCAACCGTCCCTGCCCGAAGGCACCTTCACTATCTCGCACATGGCCGGGTTCGGAATGCTGTACCAGTTGACTGGCGAAAAGAAATACGTCGAGCTGGGCCGGCAATGTTTCCTCAAGGGCAAGGAGGGGATCCGCGACCGGGACAACCGCTATTCGCAGACCCACGTCGACGGTCAGCTCCGGCTCGGGCCGTCGCTGGCGATGTTGGCGCTGGGCTACGACCTGTGTTACGACGGCTGGGACGAGGCGTTCCGGCTGGAGGTGGCCCAGTTCATCCAGAATTACTCGATGGAATCGCGCTCAGCCAAGGACGGTCCGAAGCCGCCGGTGCTGTCGTTCAAGAGCCTGGTGTTCGATCCCCGGCACGGGCCGTTGTCGAACCATCAGGGGGCGATCCTGGGCGGGGCCGGCTTTGCGGTGCTGGGGTTGCTGGGCGATCCGGGCACGGACACGGCGCTGCTCAAGGAGATGGACGCCAAGTGCCAGGAAGCGCTGGTCAAGAGTGTGCCGCAAGGGTTCGGCCCGTATGCGTTCTATGCCGAGGGACAGGGCCCGAGCCATGTCGGGGTCAACTCGGGGCTGCAACCCTATGTCCAGGCCTTGCGGGTGGCGGCGGGCCAGGACTACATCAGTGGCAGTTCGATGGTCCAGTGGTTCACCTTGCGCTGGGTGATGGAGGTGTTGACCGATGCCCAGGGGCAGGCGCTGTATCCGGCCCGGCACGAGCTGATGGGCAAGTCCTACGGCTCGGAACTGCTGATGAAAGGCAGCGGCGGGATGACCCACGGCGGCTGGTTCTCCCAGGGGTTCGGCACGATCCCCGAATCGTTCAAGCCGGCCTTGCTCTGGACCTATCAGAACTGCGCCGCCAAGGATGACCAGAACCAGTTCGACACCCGCGGTTACCCGCATCGGGCGATCATGGCGTTGGTGAACTGGCCGATCGGGACCAAAGCCGAGAACCCGGCCAGGGTGATGCCCAAGGCGATCTGCGACACGTTGCAC
>CAZTAJ010000312.1:0-1698 GCA_964611575.1 uncultured Verrucomicrobiota bacterium | reverse complement strand
TGATGATCGGCGCGTGCATTTCGCTCGTCGCGCAGACGTACAACATTTCCGGCGACCTGCCGCTCTTTCTGCTGACCTGGTCGCTGCTCGGGTTGCCGCTGGTCTATCTGCTCGATGCGGTGGTGCCCGCGCTGCTCTACCTCTGGGGCATCACCGCCTGGGCGTGCCACTTGCGCTCGGACGATGCTTTCAACGCCGGGTATTGGCTGCTCGGCGCGCTGCTGCTGCCGCGGCTTGCCTTGTGGCTGCGCGCCGGGCGCTACCAGGCGCGGCCGACGCTGTTGCTCTGGGCCTGCTGTGTCAGCGTCGCCGTCGCGGCCGGGGTGACGATCGAGCGCGTGTTGCCCGGCCTCTGGATCATCCTCTACGGCGGACTCTTCGCGTTGATGTTCCTGGCCGGCGAATTCTGGTTCCGCGAGGCCGAAGGATTCTGGTCGCGGCCCCTGCGCCACTTCGGCGCCGCCGGCGTGTTGATCTGGTCGTTCCTGCTGACCTTCGAGTGGCCGTGGCGCGGGATCGGCTGGCACTATTGGAGTCAGGACCGCCTGCATGACACCGGCTGGCGGGCGCTCCCGGATGCGGTGCTGGGAAGCGTGATCCCGCTCGCGGCGATCGTGCTGCTGGTCACGACGGTCCGCCGCAAGACGCCGATCGGGCTGCTTCTCGGGCTGGCGCCGGCCCTCGCCACGTGCGGCTACGCGCTGTCCAGCCTCTCCGAGACTTATGCGCCGGCGGCCGGGCTCTTCGACCTGTACCTGCTGGTCATCGGCGTCTGGCTGCTGGTCACCGGCATCAGGGTCAACCGGCAGGGCCAGATGAACATTGGCCTTCTGGCGGTCGCCGCGCTGATCGTCGCGCGATTCTTCGACAGCGATCTGAACTTCCTCCTGCGCGGCGTGATCTTCATCGTGCTGGGCCTGGCGTTTCTCGCGGCGAACCTGGTCATGCTGCATCGGAAAGGAGGCGCCCATGAATCGGCGTAACGGGATCCTGCTGGCCTTCGGCCTTGCGGCGGCCGCGCAGTTGGCGGTGCCCGCGTGGTCCATCCTCGGGCACGAGCGAACCCTGCGGGATGGCCAGGTGTTCAAGTTCATGACGCGCCCGGTGGATCCCGCCGACGCCTTTCGGGGGCGGTATGTCTGGTTGAGCCTGGAGCCGGACGCCGTCAAGGTGCCGGATGTCGGCCTATGGCGTCACAACCAGAAGGCCTTCGCCGTGCTCGGCACCGATACCAACGGATTCGCCACGGTGCAGCGCCTCGACCTCGAGAGGCCTGCGGGCGAACCCGCCGTGCGGGTGCGCACGTCGTGGTCGGACCGCACGAAAGGCGAGGTTCACATCGCCTGGCCCGGACTTGATCGCTATTACATGACGGAAGACCAGGCTCCGGCTGCGGAGACCGCCTACCGCGACCACAGCCGGCGTACCAATCAGACCTGTCATGTGACCGTTCGGGTCCGCGGCGGGAAGGCCGTCATCGAGTCCCTGTTCGTGGAGAACCAGCCCATCCAGGACTGGTTGCGTGAACACAGGGGAAAGTAGACGCGCAGGACAGGCTAGACCGCATTCACACCCGGGTGGAGTTCCCGGCGACTTCCTCATGTTGGAAAGTGTAACGTTAAGATACGTCCCTTGGCATCGACCTTTCAGAATGCCACAACTATCCCCGCCACCGCGTAGTGGAAGAGCGAGAAGGTG
>CAZTAJ010000311.1:0-1709 GCA_964611575.1 uncultured Verrucomicrobiota bacterium | reverse complement strand
CTGGTTTTCCGCACTGCCCGCAGACATACCGCCAATGCCGCTTGCACCGCGGCGCCTCGGAACCCAGGTCAAACTCCGCCGCGGCGACCGCGTACTTCGGATCGCTGGCCGCTATCTTGTCGCAGTAGAAACAGTTCATGAACTTACACCCTCAAAGCGATTCTCGCCGCAAACGCCGCGCCTCCGCCAGACGCGTTGGAGATAGTACGCGACACTGTCGGTGTCGTGATGACCGATCACTTCATCGGCGTGCGCCAGCAACTCCGGGACACTGTTGGCAACGGCAACGGCATGACCGCATTCCTCAAACATCGGAATGTCGTTCACCTGGTCGCCAAACACCGTCACCTCGTCGAGAGTTACATCCAGGTCGTGCGCCAACACCTGAATGGCGTGCGCCTTGGTCGCCCGCCCGCCATGGACAGTGAGCCAGTGCCACGGCGGCAAGTACTGCTCCGGAAAAACCATCAACCGCAAAGCGCCCTCGAACCGCCGACGCAGTTCCGCGAACAGCGGGTCGAGGTTCTCCCGGCGGTCCATGAACGTCAGGCAGACCGTCTGTTCGTCCAACGCCGGCGCAAGCGAGTCCACCTGCCGTATCCTCCGGTCTTCCGCCGCCTTCCGTCCCGCGGCGTAGCCCGCCAGGCCTTCGTTGCCAGGCGGCAAAAGGTAGGCGTGGTCGGCCCGCCCATCGAACGTCGCCACCACCGGCGAGATGCCGTGCTGCCGGCCAGCTTTAAGCACATCTTCCACGAAATGGCGCTCGATGGCTTCGCAGTGCAGATGGCGGCCAGAGGCCAGTTCCGAAATGAACGCCCCGTTGAACTCCACGATCGGCAGCGCAACCGGCAATCCACAAAGTACTTCACGCATCGTCACCACGCTTCTCGCGCTGGCGACGGTGAACGGCATGCCGTCGGCCAACAGTTCAGTCAGGATTCCCAGCGACACATCGCTGAGTTGCCCACTCGGGGCGAGCAGAGTCCCATCGAGATCGGAGACATAGAGGCGGCTCATGAATCTGCGACCTTCTCTCGCCGGACATACGCCTGGGTGAACGGGCAAACGGCAATGCACATCCCGCAGATAGTTACTCTCATTTTGTCACCGAATGACGAGGCCTTGATTTCGGCGGGTTAGCGGCGATAGTCGTTGCCCAAGTTCATGGTAATGGCATATACCGGAATTGAGCTACCTTCTCTGAGCACTCCGTCTTGTCCGACGATGGTGTAGCCGATTCGCTTGTTGAACCCTGTGGCGATTTCGTTTGGTGTTGCGGCTTTCGCGTCCACGCGGTAGATCCCTTTTCTGACGAGCCAGTCATGGGCAGCGGCCATGCGAGTCTCTCCGGCGGAGGGCAGAACTGGGCATCGACGCGGGCAACTCGCGGCACGCCCCGGCAGCGTGACCACAGAACCGCGACTGGCCCGAAGGGCGTCGGCTTGATGATGGTCTTGTTCATCCGCCGATCATCCGCCATACAGGTTCAACCCGTCAATCTTGCTGAAATGATCGTCCGCTGTGGCGAGGCTGGCACCATGTTCCATCGTCAGCGCCGCAATCCAGATGTCATTGGTGGGAATCGGGGTCCCTTTCGCTCGCAACTGGTGAATAACCAACGCATAGAACTCCGCCGTCTCCGTCGTTATCGGGACCGTGTGAACCCGTTCGGTTGCCGCGAAGGCAATCAGTTGTTCCTTGTTCGCGCG
>CAZTAJ010000310.1:0-1709 GCA_964611575.1 uncultured Verrucomicrobiota bacterium | reverse complement strand
CTCCGCGAGCAATTGGCTGTTGGTTTTCTGACTTGGCTTTTCTCTCCGTGCCTCCGTGTCTCCGTGAGAGAATGGCTGTTTGGATATTTGGCTCTTTGGCTGTTCCTCCGCGCCTCCGCGATCTCTGCGCCTCCGCGAGAAGGCTGTTTAGCTGTTCCTTTGGTTCCGGCTGCGCTGGTTTGTAAAAGCAATTTCCTATCATTTACGGCGCGCTGCGGAGGCCCTAACCGTAACCAGAACAACGAAAGGTTTGACAGATGATCTCAGTGACAACACATGGTTCTCTCGGCGACGGGGTGGCCAATGACACGGCAGCCATTCAGGCCGCGATTGATGCGGTGGCCAACCAGGGCGGCGGCACTGTTCTGGTTCCGCCAGGCCAGTACCGGGTCGGCACGGTGTTTTTGCGTGACCGGATCCGATTGCACCTCGAGGCTGGTGCCGTCCTGGTGGGCAGCGACAATTACCAGGACTACACCCCGCGCCGGTATGACGGTGCTCTGCCGACCGATGAGTCCGACATGTGGCATCTGTTGGTGGCGGACGGTTGCCGGGATATCGCGCTAACTGGCCAGGGCCGGATCGACGGGAGCGGCCCGGCCTTCTATCACCCGCCGGCTCGTGACCTGGCCTGGCCCGAATCGTTTGCCGAGAATCGACGGATGCGCAGTCTGGTCGAGATCTACAAGTGCCGGGGCGTGGTCCTTGAGGACGTGACTCTGGGCAACGTGTCGAACTGGACACTGCACCTGCACGAGAGTGATGACATCGTCGTGCGCGGCGTCCGCATCCGGAACCCGCCGACCGCGCCGAATGCCGACGGGATCGACATCACCGGTTGCCGCAACGTGACGGTGACCGGTTGCTTGATCGACACCTGCGATGACGCGGTCTGCCTGAAGACAAATCCCCGGGGCCGGTCGTGCGAGGATGTGACCGTTCAGGGATGCACGATCCGGACCCACTGTGTCGGGCTCAAGATCGGTTGTTACGAGACGTTCCAGGACATTCGCAACGTCACATTTGCCAACTGCGTCGTTCGGGGCTCGTCGCGGGCGGTGGGTATCTACAGTCTCCAGGGCTTCACCGTCGAGAACGTGGCGGTGATGAACATCGTCTGCGACACCTGTCTGCCACTGATGTATACGCGGCCGGTCCACATCGATTGCCGCCAACACCCAGAGCGGGCGATCGGCCCGAGCACAATCCGCAACATCCTGGTCAGCGGTCTGCTGGCCGAAACCACGGGCCGGTGCCTGATAACCTGCGGGCCGGGTTCCACACTCGCGGGCCTAGTCCTGCGCGATGTTATCCTGCGGTATTCCGAGGTTGAGGACCCGGCGTTGCACGGGACGACAGTGGGCGGCAACCAGTTCAGTTTGGCCAATCCCTGGGCCCGAATCGAGCGGGCGGCGCTGGTGGCCGAGGGCGTGACCGACCTAGTCGTGGACGGGTTCCAATGCCAGTGGCCGACCAGACCGGCCCCGTCGCGCTGGAGGTTCCAGCGCAAGATGGCCAATGGCACCCAGGAATTGTTCGTGCCGGCCGACTGGGAGTTAGCGCCCGAGGCGCCGTTCGCGGCTATCAGCGTCCGCAATGTTCAGGGCGGGTATTGCCGGGGACCGATTCCGGCCGGGTTTCAAGGCGGCGCCCCGGTTCGGATGGAGTCGTCAGCGTGGATCGAACAGAAAACGTTATGAACAACAACC
>CAZTAJ010000309.1:0-1713 GCA_964611575.1 uncultured Verrucomicrobiota bacterium | reverse complement strand
ATGTGGCGCGGGAAGTATGCCCGCTCGACGGCGCCATCATTCCCAGCAAAATCCACTCGTGCATGAGCGAAATGGAGGATGGCCGCATTATCATGGCCACCCACACCACGGTGGCGGCAAAGGATCATCCGGCATGGCTTCTCCCGCATTACTACGACCACCCGTGGGAGGGGTTTCAGGGTTCGAATCTGCTGATCTATGATCCCGCGACCAAGGCGTTGCAGAATCTGGGGGTGCCGGTGCCCCGCGACACGATTTACGGCGGGAGCTACGATCCCAAGCAGCAGGCATTTTACTTCGGCACGTATTTGCGCGGACATTTCTACCGCTATGATCTGAAGAGACGCTCGCTCACGGATCTGGGCCAATGCTCTGAGATGGGCTCCTTCCGCTTCGTCCGGGCCTCTAACGGGCATATCTATTTTTCAACCCGCTCGGGCTGGATTTCGCGCATTAACACCTCTACCGGCAAGCCGGAACACTTCGATGCGCGGATACCCGGTAACATGCGTTTTTGCTCCGAGGGGCCGGATGGTCTTCTCTATATCATCGCGGCCGGTTCGGACCTGCTCTCGGTCTTCGATCACCGCACCGGAAAGTTGCTGCCGGACCGGGAGAGGTCACTGGGAATGAACTTCCCGAAGGGCTTCAAGCTGGATCTGATGGGCATGGCCTTTGATGATCGGGGACGAATGTGGTATGCACTCGCCGCACGGTTTGCCGGCGGGCTTTCCTCAAACTGTCATCTCTTTTGCTGGGATCTGAAGAACGCACCGGAGCCGGTCGATTTCGGCTTATTGGGTTCGCGCGAGCGTCATCCTGCCTGCGCGAGCGAAATGCATATTCATGACGGAATCATGCTCATCGCCGATACGAACCACTGCGACGATGCGCCTGCCTTAATCCGGATCGACCTCGCCAGGATCGAGGCGGACTTCGCAAAGCCACGGGTGCAGAGTCAGGATCCGCTCGCCTACTATTACTTGGAGGACGGTCTCGATCACTGTGCGAGCTTGGCCAAGCGGCTGCATGAATTCGATGAAGGGTACGGCTTCATGGTCAATGTCCAGAACAAGATCTCGGCAGCCAACCATTACTTCGTCCGCGCGGCCAAGGCCGAGTTGGTGCGCCTGTGGAATCGGGTGCTTCCGGAAGAATCGCCGGTGCGTTCCCTTCGCTGGGATGGGGAGGGTCGCCTTCACGGCACTTGCGGCACAAACGAACGGCGGAGTTTCCTGATCAAGGACGGTGTCTTGAGCGGCATCGAGCTGACCCGGGTGAATGACCCCAAGGAGAAGGACAAGGAGAAGGACGATGGGGATGCTGTTTCCGCGAGGTTTGCCCATCTTGTGCTGCCGGGGGCGCCGGGCCGTCAGCGTCTGGCCCTGGCTGCCTGCTCCACCTCCTGGAGCGGCGGGCAACAACTCGTCGGAACCGCTGACGGTTATCTGGCGTTGGTTGACGCATCTGGTGGCCATGTGAAATCCCTGGGGGCCGTCGTCGCCTGTGGACCCATCCGGCAAATCGTCAGTAACAAATCGGGCACACGCGCTTTCGGCGTCGCCGGCGATGCACGAGGGGTGGGATTTGTGTTTTGCTACGATGCCGAGTGCGGGCTGCATCAGCTCGGCTGGGCCGGTGGTGAGCACCAAAATCTCATCGGCGGGCCCGGTCACAGCAGCGAACTCTCCTGCCTAGCCCTAAGCCCGGACG
>CAZTAJ010000308.1:0-1722 GCA_964611575.1 uncultured Verrucomicrobiota bacterium | reverse complement strand
TGATGCCGGCGCCGCCCTGTTCGATCTGGACGGTCAGGAACGCCTTGGCCACCTTCTGGCGGAACTCGGCGTCCCAGCCGTCGTAGCACAGGTCATAGCCCAGCGCGGCCACGGCCCAACTGGACCCCGCGCGCAACTCGCCGTTCGGCCCGACAAACGAATACCGGCTGTCCACGTCGCGGACCCCTTCCATGTATTTCTCGAACGCCCGCCGGCCCAGGTCGGCATACTTCTTCTCGCCGGTGAGCTGGTACAGCAGGCCGTAGCCCGCCGCGTGGCCGATGCTGAGGTAGCCCCGCTCGGCGATGCCCAGGCCCTGATACTTCCCGGGACCGGGATAGCCCTTGGTGGCCGGGGAGACCTTCTCGGGGAAGGTCTCGCCGTTGCCGCTGAGCACATGACGCAGGCGGGCGATGATCGCCTTGCCCTCGGGTGTTTCGGCCTTCTTGCGCAACGCCGGCACGTCCGCCTTGCGGAACAACAACCGCGGATGCTCGCCCGGCGCCGGCTTCACAAAGCCGGCCACATCCGCCGGCCAGTTCTCCGCCGCATTCGCAACGTAACCGGCCAGCAACATCACTGCCATACTCATTGTCAAACAGGTCTTCATCTTCGTTTCCTTTCGGTTGGCGCAGGTCCCAACACATGATGGCACCCACGCTGTTTTTTTCACTTCCACCGCCCGCGTGAACCGGTAGTCGTCCATGAACGGATCGGTCATCAACACCTCGTCGCCGCACACGCCCTTGTCGCCGGGCAGGCGGTGTACTGCCGGACACCCGGGACGCTGCAGACAACCCGGCCACCGCGATGGTTCACGCGCGGTGGCTGTTTCGGCATCGGGCCGGCATTCCAGTCGCCTCAGCGCCTTCTGTTCCACCCGGTCGCCATGCAGACGTCTGCGCATCTTCTCGACCCATGCCGCCGCACCCAGAATCAGTCCGCCACTTGCCTTCTCCATGGGCGAGTCCGGCAGCGATTCCATCAGCACGCCTTCCACGTACCGCCGATAGGTTTTCCTCTGTTCGGCCAGCGTACGCTTCCTTCCATCGCAGAGTACGGTATCCACAACCAGCCACTCGGGCGCTTTCTTCCATCCCGCGTAAACAGGATAAGAACTCCACGTGTGCTCCTCGAGTGTTCTTCGTCGCTTGCCCAGCATTTCGGGTGTCGGACGCACCAACCCCTCTGCCTCCGCCTTGCTCCCTTCCTTTCCAAGGTCAAGGTCGCTTACTCGCACCGGGTTCAGGTGGACGTAACGCGTCACCGGCCATGCCTCGGTCCGGCCGTCGAACAGGACGGCCTTGAACCGTCCCTGGAACAACGGTCCCACCCGACGCTCGCGCCGGTTGAACCACATGGCATAGGATGTCGTCAACCACTGCATACTCCCACTGAGGTTCGCCTCGGTCGTCTCGATAACGAGGTGGAAGTGATTCGGCATGAGCACGTAGGCGTGCAGTCGAATGCTGAATCGCTCGCCCACTTCAGCCATCAGTTCCAGAAAGTGCTCGCAGCACCTCGAATCCGTGAAGATGACCTTTCGGTCGGTGCCACGGTTCGTTACGTGATACCATCCATGAGCGACATCAATCCTTAATGGTCTCACCATGACTTCATGAAACCTCATCAGTCAACAGAAGTCAAGTCGCGTTTGACTATAAATAGATTCCGCTGAAAAACCCTCGGTCTGGAATGTGTCTGAGGCAGTGGGTTGAGCAA
>CAZTAJ010000307.1:0-1726 GCA_964611575.1 uncultured Verrucomicrobiota bacterium | reverse complement strand
TCGGCGGCCGCCGCTCCAAGCTGGTGCCGCTGGTCAGCCAGTCCTTCGACTGGGACCACGGCGTCTACATGGGCGCCACGGCCGCCTCCGAGGCGACGGCCGCCGCATTGGATGTCAAGGGATCGATCCGGCGCGACCCGATGGCCATGCTTCCCTTTTGCGGCTACCACATCGGAGACTACTGGCAGCACTGGTTCAACATGGGCGACAAGCTCGGAGCCAAGGCACCGAAGATCTTCTATGCCAACTGGTTTCGCAAGTCCCCCGAGGGTAAGTGGCTGTGGCCGGGCTTTGGCGAGAACATTCGCGTCCTGAAATGGATGTGCGAGCGTGTGGAAGACAACGTCGGCGCGGTCGAGACACCAGTCGGCTATGTGCCGAAGGCCGGCGATCTGGACGTCAGCGGCCTGAAGATCAGCGAGGCCGAAATGACCGAATTGCTGCGCATCGACGTGGACGGCTGGAAGGGTGAGGTTCCGGAGATCGAGACCTACCTCAACACAGCCGGAGCCAGGCTTCCGGCCCGGATGAAGGCGCAGCTTGCAGGATTGAAGAAGCGCGTCGGCCTGTGATGATCGGCGCGGACATGCTCACGATGGAGAAGGAGGCTGCAAAGGTATGGCAACGACATTGGCGACCGAGTTGAATGGCGTGATCCAGAAGGAAGCGTCGGATATTTTCGAAATGCTCTCGGGCTTGGGGCGCGAGTTATACTTCCCCAAGGGCATTCTGACACAGTCGGCAGAGGCGAAACAGAAAGCGAGCCGTTACAACGTCACAATCGGCATTGCCAGGGAAAACGGCGTGGCGATGCATCTGCCGAGCGTTATGCGGCGGTTCGCCTCGCTCTCGCCGGACGACGTGCTGCCGTATGCGCCGTCGTTCGGCCTTCCGGCCCTGCGGACGAAATGGCGGGAACACATTCAGGCGGTCAACCCGTCTCTGGCCGGGCAGACGGTCAGCCTGCCGGTGGTGACCGGCGGGGTGACGCATGGCTTGAGCCTGGTGGCGGACCTGTTCGTCAACGCGGGTGACACCGTGCTGATTCCCGACCAGGTCTGGGGCAACTACAACATGGTCTTCAAGGTCCGCCGCGAGGCGCGCATGGCGAAGTACCCCTTCTTTTCCGCCTCTGGCGGACTTGATACCGCCGGCTTTGCCGCCGCCGTTGCCGCGGAGTCGAAGCGCGGGAAGCTGGTTGTCCTGCTCAACTTCCCGAACAACCCCACCGGCTATGCCCCGACCGAAACCGAAGCGGAGGCCCTCTGTAACGCCTTGGTTACGGCGGCGGAGAGCGGATGCCGTGTGGTGGTCGTGTGCGACGATGCCTACTTCGGGCTCTTCTACGAGCCGGAAGTCATGCGCGAATCCGTCTTCGCGCGGCTGGCCGGCCGGCACCCGCGGCTGCTCCCGATCAAGCTGGACGGGGCGACGAAGGAGGACTTCGTCTGGGGTCTGCGCGTGGCGTTCATCACGTTTGCCGCTGCGGGCGGCGCGCCGGTGCACGACGCCCTGGAGAAGAAGACGGCGGGCTGCATTCGTGGAACGGTGTCCAACTGCTCGCTCGCTTCCCAGAGCATCCTGCTCGGCACCATGAACGATCCGGCCTATGCGGTGGAGAAAAAGGCGAAGTTCGAGGTGTTGCGCGCAAGGGCCGCGCGCGTGAAGGAAGTCCTGGCGGGGGCGAAGTACGCGTCGGCGTGGACTCCCTATCCCTTCAACTCCG
>CAZTAJ010000306.1:0-1759 GCA_964611575.1 uncultured Verrucomicrobiota bacterium | reverse complement strand
GGAACTGGGCGCAGTTGTGGGCATGGTCGTATTCGTTGTTGATCCAGACCGTCTGTGCCCCGCCGCGGTGACCCACGGAGTAGCCCGCATCGGGCGCATCGCCGAAATGGAGCATCCCCAGGGCCGTGCGCCGATCCATGAAACGCGCGACCAAATCCCCCAGCATGCGGTCGCCCACCTCGGCGGCGCACAACCCGTCGCCCCAGGGATCGTTGCCCAGCATCCAGTCATGGGACAGGGCCGGCCGGTCGGGCAGTTGGAACTGCAGACTGCGGATGGACAGCCCATCGAGCGGTTCGTCCGGACCGTGGAAATGCAACAGGATCCGGTGGGTCTTGGCCATGCCCTGGCGGATGGCGGCCGGCGGATGGCCCTCGGGGTACAACTGGCAGACGATGCCGGAGGCGTCGGCAACCAAGCCTTTGGGGAAATTCTGATGGGCCTGGTGGATGGTGACCGCAAGTCCGCCCTGGGCGTCCCGCCAGTCGGCCCAGAAATCGCCATAGAAGCAATCGACGTAGTGCTCGAAGCCTTGGTGCAGGATCGACTCGGCGTCGATGCGTCGGGCGAGGGGCCGCGCCTGCGGGCCGGACTCCTCGATCTGGGTGCGGTAGTAGCCCTCGCCCAGCGCCCAGCGCGAGGCGCCGGTCGTCCGCGGGGTCAGACGCAGGGCGAGCGAGGCGAGGTCGATCCGGGCTTCGGCTTCGGCATGGATGAACTGGTGTTCGACTTCGATGTAAGGCTTGCCGGCGTAGGCGGTCACCCGACCGCGGAAGTCGAGCCAGTTCCCGGCGGCGTCACGGTGCTTACCGCGCACCACGATCACCGCGCGCAGCGGTCCGGGCTCCTCCAAGTCCAGCGTGCATTCCGCCTCAGCCGTGCCCACGCTGCGGCCGGAGGCGGTGAGCACAAACCCGCCGCAGGGATTCGGCCAGGTGGGACCTTGGCGGAGGGTGACGCCGGTCACCGGCGCGAAGCCACAGCGCGGCACCAGGAAGCTGATCGCGCCAGTGTCCACGGCGATGCCTGCCGGGGTCTGGCGCAGAACGACGGCCACGGGCGGCGCGATAGTGGCGGAGGTGTCAGCGATCGCGAAGGGCAAGGAAACCGCCGCATTGCCCGGCAGGTCGGGCTGGAAGTCCACCAGCAGCCACTTGGCCGAGCCGTCCGGCCACCGGGACAGGACCCGAGTCTGGAGGGGAAGGTCACGGTCGTCTTGCTGGATCACCAGACCCTGGCCGGGGCGCAGGCGACCCGGCCCGCATGGGACGCTGACCGTGACCGGCTCGGTACGGCCGGGGTTGCAGGATATCTTCTCGAAGAGCAGCATGGGGTTCTCGTTCTTCTCCTTGCGGCTGGTGCCGTGGTTGAGGTCGTTGTTCATGGCGATTCCTTGCTTCCGATCGGCGCCGTTTTCATTGGTTGATCTCCTCGATCCAAACCAGTTCCGAGACCGGCGCGCCCTTGAGCGTGATCTCAAGTCCTTTGGCGAGTTCATCGCCGGTCTTCTCCACTGCCGGGTTCGAGCCGTCCTCGAAACTCACCCGGTGCCGCCTGGCCGGATCAACCCCGCGCAGGTTGATCGTGATCGTGTCGGCCACCGGGCTCGGTTTGAACAGATAGACCACGCCCTTGCCGGTGGCTGGGTCGTGGTACTGGATGCCGTCCCAGTTCTTGCCGTCGGGGCGCGGCAGGATGTGGTATAGGTCGGCGTTGCGCACCAGCGGACGTATCTTCGCCTTGTAGGTCTCGACGGCGC
>CAZTAJ010000305.1:0-1769 GCA_964611575.1 uncultured Verrucomicrobiota bacterium | reverse complement strand
GGCGTGGCCCCCCGCGCCAAGGGCCGGCAGACCGACTACTGGGACGGCCTCGATGAACAGGGGAACCTCGCCGCGCCCGGAACGTATCGCTGGCGCGGACTGTTCCATGCGGGCATCGACCCCGTCTACGAGGCGAGCTACGGCACGGCCGGCGTCCCGCCGTGGGACACGAGCGACGGCACGGGCGCCTGGATGAGCGACCACAACCCGCCGACGGCGGTCGCCTGCGGCAAGGAGATGGTCGTCCTGGCCGCCGGGGGCTCGGAGGGCGGCTATGCGTTGATCGGCACGGATGACAACGGCCGCAAGAAGTGGGGCATGCGCAAGTTCCAGGGCATCCGCTGCGTGGCGGTGGACGAGACGTATCTCTATGCCGGCATGAACCCGTGGGACTCCAAGGAGTCACTTATCGGCCGGCTCGAACTCAAGACCGCCAAGTACGCGCCATTCGAGACGAAGCCGGAACCGCAGTTGATGCTGCCGCCGACGCAGGCGGGTGAAACGGCGACGGTCACCGGGATCGCCGTGACCGGGGACCGGCTGGCGGTCGCGCTGGCCGGACTCGACATCGTGCGCTTCTTCGACAAGAAGACCGCGCAGCCGCTGGGGGATGTGACGGTCGCTAAACCTGCGGGTCTGGCGGTGGACGCCGCGGGCATCCTCTACGCGGTCTCGGGTGCAAAGATTGTCAAGATCGCCGGCAACGTCGTCACGCCCGTCGTCGAGACGGAGCTGGTTCGGCCCACGGACGTGGCAGTTGCCGCCGACGGCACCATCTTCGTGGCTGACCCGGGCGCCAACCAGGTGTCGAACCACGGCCAATCGATCATCGCCGATCCGCGCGCCAACCAGGTGAAGGTGTTTGATGCGAAGGGCGCGTTCGTGCGCGCCATCGGCGCCAAGGGCGGCCGGCCGGTGCTCGGCGCCTGGAACGCCAAGGGGATGCTGAACCCCACCAGCGTGGATGTGGACGCGCAGGGGCGCGTCTGGGTGATCGAGGAGACCATGTGGCCCAAGCGCGTCAGCGTGTGGACGGCGCAGGGCGAGTTCGTCCGCGACTACATCGGGCCCGGCACCTACGGCGGCATGGGCGGCGTCGCCGATCCCGCCGACAAGACCCGCGTCTTCGGCAACGGCTGCGAGTTCAAGCTGGACTATGAGAAGAACCAGGCCGAGGTCGTGGCCACGGTTATCAGCGACAACCTCATTGGCAGCCTGGTGAAACGTGACGGCCGCGAGTACTTCATGGCCAAGCGCGGTCAACTCTACCAGCGCCGCGGCGACACCATGGTCAAGGTTGCCTTCATCGGCGCCTGTCGTCCGAATCTCGGGGAGGATCTGGACAGGTCCGGTTTGCGCGCGATGGGGTTGGACGGGATGGCCAAAGAGAAAGCCGGCCGTGACGGATGGGTCAGTTGGATCTGGTGTGACCTCAATGACGACGGCAAGGCGCAACCAGAGGAAGCAAACTTTGTTAGCGGACAAAGTTTGTCCCTCGGCTGGTGGGGCGGGTACTGGCTCGACGAGCAGTTCAACATCTACTCCGCCGCCGGGGTGGTGAACAGGGTGCCCCTGAAGGGCTGGACCGCCGGCGGCGCGCCGATCTGGGATCTGGCGCAACTCCGCGCGGTCGCCAAGGTCGGCGAATACCCGTCCAAGATCTACCTGGCGAGCGGCGGCCAGGCCATCGTCGGCTCGCCGATGGCGGCGGTCCGCGATGATGGCACCGTGCGCTGGACGTACAAGGACAACTGGCCGGATGTGCATGG
>CAZTAJ010000304.1:0-1799 GCA_964611575.1 uncultured Verrucomicrobiota bacterium | reverse complement strand
GATTCGCACCGGCGGGCGACGCGGCAATGTGCGTGCCGCCAATTTGGGCCAGCACGTCCATATCGCGTTTTAGCTGTTCGAGTCCGGCTCGGCGCTCCGAGGCTGTGAAAGAATTGGTATTTGAGCGTTTGCTGAAATCGTACATGTTAGGGCGTTTTCGTTGAACGGAGGCCCCCTCACATCGAAGTTCGGTGAACGAGCATGGAACCGCAGGATGCTAGCACGGAGGTTGCGACACCGGCGCCGCGCATGAAATCGCCCGACCGCTCGCAGATCGATCCCAACCCGAAACGGATTGACGATTGGATTCCGCCCGGCCACAAAGCCCGTCTCGTTTGGGAGTTGGTCCTGGAACTGGATTTGAGTCTGCTGTACGCGCAGATCAAAGCCGTGGAAGGCCATGCCGGACGTCCTCCGATCGACCCGCGGGTTCTGGTGGCCTTGTGGCTGTATGCCACCGACGAAGGCATCTGCAAAGCCCGCGAGGTGTACCGGCGGTGCTATGACTGCGATCCCTACAAGTGGCTCCGCGGCGGCGTGGACGTGAATTACCACACGCTGTCCGACTTCCGCACGCAACACTCCGAATGGCTCAAGGAGCAAGTGGTCACCAACATCGCGACCATCCGGGCGGAAGATTTGGCGAGTCTGGAGGTCCTCGGACAAGACGGCATGCGGGTCCGTGCCAGCGCGGGCAACGATTCCTTCAAACGGGAAGCCAAGCTGCAGCAACTGCTGGAAGAAGCGGACCAGCAATGGGACCGTTTGCAGCAGGAGTTTGAACAGGAGACGGACTTGTCGGCCCGCCAACAAGCCGCGCAAGAGCGGGCGGCGCGGGAAAGGATCGAACGGCTGAAGCAGGCTCAGCAGGAAGTCCAGAAGGTGGCCGAGGCCCGCGAGAAACGGAAAAAGGGAGACGGCGCCTCGGCCCGCGCCAGCACGACCGATCCGGAAGCCCGACGCATGAAGATGGGCGATGGCGGCACCCGGCCGGCCTACAACGTCGAGTTCACCACCGACTTGAACAGCCTGGTGATTGTGGGCGCCGACCTGCTTAACGCGGGCAGCGACGCCGGTCAGATGGAACCGATGGTGGAGCAGATCGAAACGCAACAAGGGCCCTTGCCGAAGCAGGCGGAGTACTATGTCGACGGCGGCTTCGCCACCAAAGAAGATCTGACTAGCGTGAGCCAGCGGGATGTGACGGTATTTGCGCCGGTCAAGGACGTCGAAAAACAACAGCGGCAGGGGAAAGATCCGTATGCTCCCAAACGGGGCGACAGCTCGGAAGTGGCTGCCTGGCGTCAGCGGATGGGGACCGAGGAAGGCCGTCAGAAATACAAGCAGCGGGCCAAATGTGAATGGTCCAACGCCGAGTGCAGGAACCGGGGACTTCATCAGTTTGTGGTCCGCGGTCTGGAGAAAGTGAAGGCCATCGTGCTGTGGTACGTGTTGGTTCACAATTTGTTTCGCATGGTGGCGCTGCGCGCCGAACGCGCTGCAGCGGCCACCTAACCGAGGTGACAAGTACAGGAGTTGACAAGATGGGAATTCTGTGGCAACACTCCCCCCCCAGGAACCGAAATGACCGCCTATATCCCCCACCACGTCCTCCGTAAGAAATCCTCCCCTCCCGCCTTCGGCGCCACTGGTCTCCAAAAAAGACCTGCGCCCAATCAAAGCGACACCACGCCCAAATCGATTATTTCACAGCCTCTCCGTGTGCCGTCCGCAGTTTACGGCACACGGAGTGTGCCTACTACTTTGGAATTGAACAACTTATTCCTGCGCGGTCGCTT
>CAZTAJ010000303.1:0-1889 GCA_964611575.1 uncultured Verrucomicrobiota bacterium | reverse complement strand
GGATCGGTCGCGTCAGGTGCTGTCCGTGAACGCCAGTCGCTCCGGAACCAAGCATGCGGAGAGAATAGGGGCGCTCGGATAACCGAGACAACGAAAACACAAACGGATTAACGGCGCCCCACGGGCGCCGTGGTTCGTTTTTTTGCGCCTGCTGGGTTGGGGCCATCGTGTCCGTATCCCTTTGGTGCCTTGCGTGTTTTGCGCTTTCTGGTGGCCCAACTGCCGGATGCAGGGTTACTTTTTGTCTGAAGATCGGGGCGTTGGGGACGGTCCTACAGGGGGCGTTGGGGACGGTCCTACAGATAACAGTTTACAAACGGGGGCGTTGGGGACGGTCCTACAGATAACAGTTTACAAACGGGTGGGCGCGGGGTAGGGTTGCATCATGCCGAGGATGCCAAGAGTAGAATACGCAGGGGCGATCTACCATGTGACCGTGCGGATGGTGGGGCACGCTTGGGAGACGGGACGGGCGCTGGACGGTAGCGTGTGCCTGTTTCGGGACGATGAGGAGCGCATCCGGTTTCTCGATCAGCTCGGGGAGCGGGTTGAGTCCTACGGTGTTCGTTTGTATGCCTACTGCCTGATGCTGACGCACATGCATCTCTACCTGGAAACGCCGCGGGCGAATCTGGGGCGGTTCATGCACAGCCTGGAGACGGCGTATACGGTGTACAGCAACTTGCGTCGTCAACGGCATGGTCCGCTGGTCGGCCGCTACAAGGCCAAGCCGGTGGAGGGCGACGACTACCACCTGACGTTGTCGCGGTACATTCACCTCAATCCCGTCCGGACGCAGGCGGCGCTGGCTCTGCCCTTGGATGAGCGGTTGGCACGGTTACGGGCATACCGGTGGAGCAGCTATCGGCCGTACGTGGGGCGCGAAAGGGTTCCGGAGTGGCTGGCCTGCGGACCTGTTCTGGCGTTCTGCGGCCGCCAACCAGCGGAACAACGGCGCGCGTACGGCCGGTTTGTGGAATCGGCGCTTGGCGGCGGTGACGAGGAGACCGGGCGTCTGCTCAAGTCCTCGCCCCTGGCCGTGGGGGGACAGGGGTTTGTCGAGCGGATTCGCGCGCAACTGATTGAGCGCGGCCAGAAGCGCAAGCATCCCGATGACACGGGACTGCGGACGGTGGCCCTGGTCGTGCCGGTCGATCGGGTACTGGGTGTGACGGCGGAGGTTTTGGGCGTGATCCCGGCGGCATTGAAGGAGCGACGTCGGAACTCGGACTTACGGGGCGTAGCCGCCCGCTTGCTCTGTCGCCAAGCCGGCCTGACGCAGCGTGAAACCGCCGCCGTGCTGGGCATGGCCAGCGGCGCGGCGGTGGCGCTTCAACTCCAGCGCCTCGCCGGTCGTCTGGCAGTGGACCGCACCTTGTGCCGCCAGCTGGCCGCCATCGAGAAGGAATTGGCCTCCTGCATAACTGCTTAACTTATATCTGTAGGACCGTCCCCTATACCGCGGTCGGCAGCGGCACGAATGTGGTGGCCACGGCCGACGAGTGGCACCGCGTCCAGTCGCTCACCACCAACGGCGTGGCGATTGCCGCGGCGGACGGCGTGAAAGGCTACACCCAGACCGTTGCCTCGTTGACCGCAAATATGACCAACACGGTCGCGGTGACGTTCACCCAGCCGGCCACGCTGGGCGGCCCCTACGGCACGGCGCCGACGGCATGGTTATCGCAGTGGGGCAAGGAGAATTACGTCCGGGACAATCTCCACACCAACGAGTATAATGTGGGCACGATGTACCTGCTGAACGTCGATCCGACGACCGGCGAATCGGTGACGTTCCGGCTGGACGCGGTCGCGGTCTCCGGTGCCGAGGTGGCGGTGGTGGCGAAGTTGCTGGTCAACGAGGCCGTGCACCGGACCCTCTACGGGAC
>CAZTAJ010000302.1:0-1944 GCA_964611575.1 uncultured Verrucomicrobiota bacterium | reverse complement strand
TGCAGTACAGGAAGGCCGGGGTCTGGATGAGCAGGCGTTTGCCGACCGCGACCGGACCGGTCATTCGCGAGAAGTACGAGGCGGCCCCGGCGTAGCCGCCGACGAACTGGAAGGGATCGAACTCCTTGTAGTACTGCTCGATAAAGATGTCGGAGGGCGGTTCGGCGAAGCCGAGCAGGTTCCTGTCACTGACCACCTTGGGTTTGGCCGGGTCTTGCACGTCCACGACCACGAAACGAGCCATGGCCTTGTTGTCGCTGCGTCCGCGACCTGTGTCGCCGGTGTCATCGGTCATCCCGATCAGGTAGTGGCCGGCGACGGACGGGAACCCCACCTTGCCGCCAAACTGACCGACCCGCACCCCGGTGGTGGCATCGAACAGGACGGAACCGCCAACCCAGTACTTACCGAACACAGTGGGAAACTCGTGCTGGTTGTACCAGATCTTGTCCTTTCTATCCCTGAAGAGGAAGAGTTCTTGCGTGGTGACACTGTCCGGTCCGGTCCATTGCAGGCGATAGGCGCCGTTGTCACCCCCGCCCCTGTCGTCACCCGATGCGAACATGATGACGTCATCCACCACCCCCAGCACGAGACCGCGACCGATGTGCAACCGGGGCAACTCGCCCACCTGCTTGCCGTCAGCGATCCGCAGGATAGGGCATCCGCCGGTAGTGTTGTCCAGGCCATTGCCCATCAGGACCGGCTCGATCTCGCCCGTGGGCCGGGCCAGGGGCACCACACGCGGGACGGTGTAGTTGGTGCCCGGGAACGGGCTTTCCCAGCGCAGTTTGCCGGTCTTGGCCTCGAAGGCCCGCATGGTGCTGAAGCCGTTGCTCCCCTTGCTGTAACCCGGGACGAGGAGCAAGCCCTTGCACAGTGTCGGCGATTGGTGGAACGTGCCGCGGTTGTCCCGCATCACCTGATCACGAAAACCCCAGAGCAACTTGCCGTCCAGATCCAGACAGTAGACCTGCCCCTGGTTGAAGACGCCGTAGATGCGCTCGCCATCGCTGGCCAGGGTGGAGTCGGCATAGCCGACGTACCCGTACCAGGCATCGCGGAGTTGCAGGTTGAATGCCCCACCGACCGCCTTCCAGAAGTTCGTTGCCCCGAACCTCTCCTTGGTGAGATAGGCCTTCATTGCCTCGTCATCCGCGATGCCGGCAAACCCTTGCAGTGACGCGATGTCCTTGTCCAGGGCGCTCAACAGGGCGGCATCGCCAAAGGCCTCCACATCGGCGCGGCATCGTTTGACCATGGCGCAAATCTTCGCCGCAGAATCCTTCCGTTGCGCCAGAGCGGCATCGCCGTACAGGATGGCGCCGTTTGCCCCGATGCCCGGCCCACCATCGGTGACCGTCCAGAGTGCCTTGGCCAGGTCGATGAGTTTCTGGGCCTTGGCCGCCTGGTCCTCGGGCAGGGCCGGACGCGCCGGTATCTTTCCCTGGCGCATCTCAAACGGCAGACCCTCCAGTATCAACGGCATCATCCGCCGCTGCCAGATTTGCTTGCCGGTTTCCAGGTCCCAGCAGGTCACGAAGTCCGGATGCCCCACCGCGAAGACTCGTTTGCCCACCACGATGGGATGCGACAGGCCCCAGCCGGGCACGCGCGCCTTCCAGAGGATGTTCTTGGACTTGGTGTCGGCGAAGTCCCAGATCTTGGTCTTTCTTCCTTTGACCTCGGCATCCACCAGGGTCGGCGTGCCGTCCCAGAACTCCAAGGGCGGCTGGGCACCGGGGAAATGGCCCAAGGTCCAGCGGAAATACACTGGATTCTCTGGCGTGGGCTGGACCTCCGCCGCCCCCCAGGCCGGCCCGGGTTTGGCGGTTGGGGTGGCGGCCGGCAAGTCGGCGGCGGTGAGTGATAGCGTCAGCGTGGCCGATGCGGCCACGCGGCTGAGGATACGGATGCTTCTCATGGTTTCATTTCTCTCGGGTT
>CAZTAJ010000301.1:1322-1953 GCA_964611575.1 uncultured Verrucomicrobiota bacterium | reverse complement strand
AGTTGGACGCCATTGCCGCGCTGCCCGGTTATGACATGCTGTTCTTTGGGCCCGGTGATTTCAGCCACGGCATCGGCGCACCGGGCGTGTGGGACCATCCGCAACTGCTGGCCGCGCGCAAGCGGGTGGCCGAAGCGGCGCGGGCACACGGCAAGTTCGCCGGAACGGTGGGCGCGCCCGGCAATCTCGATGAACTGGTCGACCTGGGATACAGGTTTGTCAACCTCGGGGCCGATGTGGTGGGACTGTCACGCTACTGCGATTCGATCATGGACGATGTCTCCAAGCGACCGTCGGTGTCGACGGAGAGCGTGTACGGAGGGAAATCGAAGTGAGTATTCTTGAGTCGTTCGGGCTGCAGGGAAAGGTTGCCCTGGTGACGGGAGGCGCCGGCCTGTATGGGCGGCAGATTGTCAGGGCGCTGGCCGAGGCGGGCGCCCGGACCTATCTGGCGGCCCGTCACGTGGATGCGCTGGAGAAAGTCGCCGCCGAGCATCGCGCGCTGGGACACGACGTGCGCGTGTTGAGCCTCGATCAGGGGGACGAGTCCTCCATCCTGGCGGTGCGCGATCGCATCAAGGCTGAGAATCCGGCGTTGCACATCCTGGTCAACAACGCGGTGGCAAGGCCG
>CAZTAJ010000301.1:0-1312 GCA_964611575.1 uncultured Verrucomicrobiota bacterium | reverse complement strand
TTCGACAGCGCGGCGTTGATTGACGAGAGCATGCTCGTCAATGGCACCGGCCTGATCCTGATTACGCGGACGATGGGGGAGATCCTGGCCGACGGCGGGTCGATCATCAACATCGGTTCCATCATGGGCCTGATCGGCCTCGAGCCCCTCAATTACCGGGGCACGGAGATGCAGGGGTGGTATCCCGATTACTTCTTCCACAAGGGAGGCATGACGAATCTGACCCGCTTCTGCGCGAGTTATTACGGTGCGCGCGGCATTCGCGTGAACTGCATCCATCCGGGCGGCCTGCAGACGCCGCAGCATCCGGAGGCCTTTGTCCGGAACTACAGCGAGCGCACCTGCCTGGGGCGTCTGGCCAATAACACGGACCTGATGGGCATCGTCGTCTTCCTGGCCTCCGACGCGTCGGCCTATGTGACGGGCGCGAACATTCCCGTGGATGGCGGGTACACCGCCAAGTAGGAACGCCCCCATGCAGACTTGCCCCTGGAAAGAGTATCGTCTCTCGCGGATGATGTTGGGCACGGTGCAGTTCGGCATGCCGTACGGTGTGGCGAACCGGACGGGCCAGCCCACGTACGGCGAGGTCAGAGCCATGGTGGAGGCGGCCGTCGAGGGCGGCGTGAACTGCTTCGACACCGCGGCCGCCTACGGCAACAGCGAAGAAGTGCTGGGGCGGGCGCTGCGGGAACTGGCCCTGCTTGACCGCGTGGTCGTGGTGACCAAGGTGAGGGCGCTTTCGCCCGACGACACCGTAACGGCCGCCCAGGCGGCCCGGGCCATCGAGGAATCGGTGGCGGCCTCGCGACGCCGGCTCGGGATCGACTGCCTGCCGGCCGTTTTGTTTCACCGGGAGGCGGACGGCGTCTGTCTCGACGTACTAGAGCAACTCAAGGGACGCGGCTGGCTGCGGCATGCCGGGGTGTCGTGCGACAATCGCCCGGGACCGGCCGCGGGATACGTGTCCGGCGGTCGGGCTGAGGCCCTCCAACTACCCGGCAATGCGCTTGACCGGCGCCACCAGCGCAGCGGGGTCTTTCGAGCCGCGGCGGCGCGTGGGGTGGCGGTCTTCATCCGCAGCGTCTATCTTCAGGGACTGCTGGTCATGCCTGAGGCGTCGATCCCTTCCTTCCTGGGCGAGGTCGTGCCCGTCCGCCGCCGCATGGCGGCCATCGCGGCGGACGCGGGGTTCTCCCTGGCGGAACTGGCGATACGCACCATGTTGGCCCAGGACGGCGTGACCTGCGTATTGACCGGTGTCGAGACGGTGGCCCAGGTTCGTGAGAATATCGCCCTGTTCGAACTGGGT
>CAZTAJ010000300.1:0-1966 GCA_964611575.1 uncultured Verrucomicrobiota bacterium | reverse complement strand
TATCCGCAACCCGATCTGCGCACGATGGGCGACATCGATCTGCTCATTCGACCGCAGGATCTGCCTGCGGCGAAAACCCTATTGACGGAGCGGGGACTGCAATTCATCGGCGTAAACGCGGCGACCCACTCCTGGCGATCAGGACCGGGCTTGATCATTGAACTGCATACCGCCTTATTCCTGGATGCCCCGGGACCACTCGAAGAAGATTTTTTCGCCGGCGCCATCCCGCGACGGATGGATGATCGTATCTACTTCTCCCCGGCTCCGGAGGATGCCGCTTTCTACCAGGTGCTGCATATGGCCAAGCATTTCCTGTTCCTGGGATTTGGTCTCCGGGAATTGGCCGATTTCACCCTGCAAATTGAGACGGGCCTCTCGATCCCGCGGCTTCTGGAACGGCTCGATACTTGCGGAACCGGCAGGTTCGGCCGGGCCGTCCTGTTCGCCGCACGACAACGGCTCGATCAGGACCTGCCGGACGACGCCACGATGGGCTGGAATATTCCACAAACAACGAGCGACCGTTTGGCTGAGGCGATCCTGAATGCCGGAACTCACGGCATGAACAACATCGAAAACGCTTTGTGCCTGGCCGCCGGAAGGGAGAATGGCGGCGGCCCGGATACCGCTCCGACGGCACGGTGGCGTTTTGTGGGCGCGCTGTTCCTGCCAAACATCGCGGATATGCATCCGCGTTATGCCTATGCCATATCACGTCGGTGGCTGCTTCCGTTGGCATGGATTCATCGGCTTGCCAGGACCGCTATTTTGGCGCCCGCCGCGGCCGGCACCATCATGCGTTTCGGGTGGGGGTATCTCCTCAAAGGGAGCCGACTCCAGCAGTTACAGGCTGACCTTGGTCTGCTTCATCCGTGATCCACACCCGCCGCGGCATGCACCTGCCGCGCCACCTCACACACATACGGCGCCACCTCCGTGAAGCCGCCGGTTTCCGCCTGCAACCGACCGGGACAGACCGAACAATAGGGCCGGTGCTCGCAGTGTCTGCATTCCGTCGCGCCGGGAATGTGATCCGTTTCAACCGTCAGCCGGCGCCAAGCCGGCGCAAACCCGTCCCGGAAGGGTTGGGTGAAGGGATGATCCATCAGGGCGCAGGGCAGCATGCGGCCGTCCCAGGCGATCCAGAATGAACACCGGCCTCCGGCGCAAAACATCGGGGGCAACGCTTCGTATGAACCGCCTTTGGCGGCCGTTTCCCGCGGAATGGCCCCGGACAGGAGTGACACCGTGACGCCATCGCCAGCCGGCCCCGCCCGTACGGAATCGCAGTCCATTTCTTTTCCGCGCCTCGCGGCCACCGCCTCGGGCGACAACCGACTTTCAGAAGGCCGGGTGCAGGCGCCGCGGACGGAAGGACTCAACATCACGTTAATCTCAATCTCCCGTTTGCCCACCAGTTCCTGGGACAGCGACTGCAGGGCCTCCATATCATCGGCATTATCGCGGCTGATCGTGGCCCGAAGCTCGGTTCGGACGCCGGCCGCCACGAGACGCCGCACGCCAGCTACCGCCCTGGCAAATGCGGAAGGATCGCCACAGACGCGGCCATACGTTTCCGGCGAGGCGCCATACAACGTCACCACCATCTTGGAGGGCGGACGTTTCGAAAAGGCGACCGCTTCCCGATCCCCCACCAGCGTCGCATTCGTGAACAACGTCAGGAAGAACCCCATCCGGCTCAGGGGATCGTACAGTTCCCAGAAATCGGGTCGGACCAGGGGTTCGCCGCCGGTCAGGAGCAGAAAAAGGGTCCCTTCCTCAAAGGCCTGGCGGGCGACATCGAGCCACGCTGCGGCACCGAGCTCACCCGCGGAGACAGACGGATCCGCCCCGTCTTGCCGGACATAGCACATTTGGCACGACAGGTTGCAGCGGGCAGTCAATTCGAGTGTGCCGATAAGGGGAACGCGCCGCTGCGCGGCGACCTCACGCATCCGGTTCG
>CAZTAJ010000299.1:0-2080 GCA_964611575.1 uncultured Verrucomicrobiota bacterium | reverse complement strand
GCTGCTTGTTTGAGAAATCTCGCCGATCGCGCTAGATCAAAACCAAACTCCAGAGCCGGCTTTATGCCGGCTAGCAGTCATACCGATTCCGCCCTCAACGCGGGCAGCTACAATTCTCAAATAGAGCGCTCGATCTCGGGGTTGTCTTTCAGCAGGTCGGTGAGTCTCAAGGGATCCGTATCCATCCGCCAACGAATCCTGTATAGTCCCGCGCACAGGGTCCATCAAGAACAACCCGTCTTCGAACCTGAGGAGCGCCATCATGAACGTCGTCGCATTCAACGGGAGCCCGCGCAAGGACGGCAACACCGTCCACCTCCTGCAGCATGTCTTCACGGCCTTGAACAAGGAAGACATCGAGACGGAACTCGTGCAGGTGGGCGGCGCGGTGTTCCATGGCTGCACGGCCTGTTTCCAATGCTTCAAGAACAAGGACGGGCGATGCGCACTGACCGGCGACAAGGTGAACGAGTACATTGCCAGGATGCGGGAGGCCGACGGGATCATCTTCGCCTCACCCACATATTTCGCCGACATCACCCCGGAGCTGAAAGCCCTTATTGACCGGGCGGGATTCGTTGCCGGGGCCAACGACAACTTCCTGAAGCGGAAGGTTGGCGCGGCCGTGGTCGCGGTACGGCGCGGCGGGGCGATCCACGCCTTCGACAGCATCAACCACTTCTTCCTGATCCGGCAGATGATCGTCCCCGGCTCGTCCTACTGGAACATGGGCATCGGGCGGGAGAAGGGCGAGGTCGAGCATGACGAGGAAGGCGTCCGGACCATGACGGTCCTGGGCGAGAACATGGCGTGGCTGCTCAAGAAACTGGCATGAACCGGGCCGAGGCCAGGACAAACCGCACTCGCCGAATCCCGGCAACTCCCCTCACCTCGATGCGTGGCGAACCCGCAAACACCCCCAACGGCGACCGACGGCCTGCGCCGCCCCTGACGGCCGTCATCGCCCGGCTGGCCACCTGCGCCGGCCCCGCCGGCCTCGACGATGCCATTCGCGAATGCCTGGCCCTGATGGGACGTTACGTGGGGGTGGACCGCGCCTGCCTGATCGCTTTCTCGGACGACCACCAGACCTTTACCATGACCCACGAGTGGCATGGCGAGGGCATCCATTCGCAGCTCGAGTACTTCGTCAATCTCCCCATCTCGACGTTCCCGTGGACGGCGCGTCAACTCCTCGCCGGCGTCCCCGTGCCCATCGACCGATTGGACGACTACCCGCCCGAGGCGGATATGGAACGCCAGATCTGCGTCGTGGAAAAAAACCTGTCGATCATCTTCGTTCCCACCGTCGTGCGCGGCCGGGTCGTGGGGGCCATGGCCATGGACGGCATTCGCGCCCCGCATGCGTGGACAGACGCCGACATCGCGTTGATGCAGGCATCAGGGACCTTCATGGCGACGTTGCTGGATGCCCACAAGACCGACGAACGCATGGAGTCCATCAGCCGCCTGGAACGCGAGAAACTGGGTCGCGACCTTCACGATTCACTGGGCCAGCAACTGGTCGCCATCTCCCTCCTGGCCGCGGCGCTGCAGCAAGGACTGACACGAAACAAGCGACTGGCCGCGGATGCCGCCCGAATCGCCGAGCTGACCGGCGGGGTCGTGCAGACCGCCCGCGACATGACCCAGGGGCTGAAGCCGTTCGACATCAAAGGCGAAGGACTGCCGGCCGCACTTCGGCGCATGGCCGAGGAGACCAGCAGCATGCTGGGGGTCAAGTGCCGCTTCGTGAACGAAGAGGCGCCGCCTGTGCAGGATCCCGAGGCCTGCACCCAGTTGTTCTGGATCGCCCGCGAGGCAACCAACAATGCGATTCGGCACGGCAGAGCGACACGGGTGATCCTGACCATGAGTGTTCAGGATGGCAAGCAACGCCTGACCATTTCCGACAACGGAAAGGGACTCCCGTCCGACTGGGAATCCAAGGATGGCGTTGGACTCAAGGTCATGCGCTTCCGTGCCGCCGTCATGGGCGGCCAAGTCTCCATCCAGCCCGGGTCAAAGGTCGGCACGCTCGTTACCTGCGTCTTCCCTGCAGCTCGCGACTCCTGATCCC
>CAZTAJ010000298.1:0-2088 GCA_964611575.1 uncultured Verrucomicrobiota bacterium | reverse complement strand
GGCCTGGCGGCGCTGGAGGCGCAGGCCGCCGGCGTGCCGGTCGTGGCGACGCGCGCGGCCGGGTTTCTCGAGAACCTGCACGACGGCGAGGATGCGCTGCTGGCGCCGTGCGGTGACCCCGCCGCGTTAGCCGCCCTCGTCAAGGCGCTTCGCGAGTCGCCGGATCTTGTCCGCCGCCTTGTCGGAGCCGGCCGCCGCAACGCCGCCCGTTTCACCATCGAACGCACGGCGGAGCACTATGCCGCTCTGTATCGGGAGCTGCTCGCGAAGCCACTGCGGTGATGCCGGCGCGGGCGGCGACGGGAAACGCCGGCTCACACTTCAAGGCACATCGCGATCTGCAGACAACGCCACAAATGACTTTGCTTGCCGGTCGCCAACCGCAAATCCTTCTCGTGGAGCTTCCGCGCCCAGCGCAGCGCCGTCGGCCGATGCATCACGGCCACGGGGATGGCCCATTTCGAGTACCCGATCACGCCCTGGATCGCGCGGATTCGAAAGCAGGTCTCGATCTCGGCGAAGGTTCGCCGTGTGAACGGCCACTCCCATTCCCGATCCGTCCGGAAAGGGTGATACGCCGCTCTTACCGCGGAGGCCAGCAGGCTCGTCTGAACCGGATCGCAGGACACGATTCTGCCGCCGGCCGCGAGCTTCTCGCGAAGGACGCCCAGGATGGGGCCAATCGGTTTGAAATGATGCAGGACGCCTTGAGCGTAAATGATATCGAAGCCGCTTTCGGCGAATTCGCCGGAAAGGGCATCCACGCATTGCAGCCTGGCGTTGTGGATGCCGGCTTTGCGGAAACGGTCATCCAACGTGTCCAGGGCGTTCCGGCTCAAGTCGATCCCGAGATACTGCCCCGCGTTGGCCGCCAGGTAGGGGCTGAGCACGTTGCCTTCGTTGCAGCCGAAATCCAGGACCTTCTTGCCCGCGAGGTCCCCCATCCAGCGCTTGTGCAGTTCGAAGACATCCTCCCAGATTCCGGAGTTGACCATGAGGTAGTACAGATCGCCGCGGACCCTTCGCCAGAGCTTCATCGCCGGATTGAGGCGACGTTGGGACGGAGCGGTGTCAAAGAACTCGGCTTGTTTTCGATTCAAGGCCGGAGGCCCCATAGTGTCGTTCTTATTCACAGCACGCCTCATTTCGCATTTCACGGCCTCGCTCCTGTTCGCGCCAGGCCAGACTGAGCCTGGACGGTGTTCGGCAGGGGGATGACCACCATGTTCGTGCCGCGTTCGATCGCGATATCGGCGCCCAGCTCTCCCCGCGTTCGGAAGCGCACGCTCCAGGTCGTGGCGTTGCGCGTCAGCGCGACTCCCGCCCACTCTGTCTCCTGCAATAGGCGGGCAGGCGCCATGTTCGTCTTCTCGAGGCCGCCCACCTCGATCAGATGCAGGAAGCAGTCGTCCTGCGACGGGACGGACGGCGCCACCTCGACGCGCCACCCCCCCATCAGCTCCGTTTGCCTCAGGGGCACCCCTGGAGCGAAGGTCGCCTGGGGAGGGAACGGCCAATTCCGGCCGTCACTCCAGAATTCCTTGCCGGGTCCGCCGATCTTTTCGAGCACCGCCACCGTGGGCAGCAACGTGCGGCAGAACAACCGCCCTTCGCCGTGTTCGGCGACAAACGTCGAATCCGCCATGCGCGGCTCGCTGACGGTGTGCAGGAGCCACGTCTTGCGGAACTCTGGCTTGACGGCGGACACACGGTCGAAGACGACAAAGGCATCGGGCTGCAGGTGGATGAACTGACGGGTGGCGAGTCGGCATTTCGCGGGGGTGTAGCAGGTCGTGGCGTCGCTGGCGATATAGGTGTAGTCGGGCGTTGTGACAAAGGCCCGGACCACCGCTCCGGTGAGCGAACACATGCCACCGTCGTTGGCGACGCCGAGAGCATCCTCGCCCGGGGCGGCGGCGCCCCAGTAGCGCGGCAGGACCTCGCCGTCCATGCGGATCAGCATGGCGTTGTGCGCCACGCTCCGGCCGAAGTACTGAGGCAGATGATTCCCGGGTTCCGGCCGCGAGCCGCTATCGATGGCGAGGAAACCGCCGCGGAAGATCGTGAACGAGTTCTGGTCATAGTGCC
>CAZTAJ010000297.1:0-2093 GCA_964611575.1 uncultured Verrucomicrobiota bacterium | reverse complement strand
GCCGAGGCGAGAATGTTCTTGAGCAGCATGCGGGAGGTGATCGAATCCTCGGCCACGAGGATGGATTTGCGCCGGGCTTTCGTCTCGGGCTTCAGGGGTACGGCGGTGGTCAGGCCCACCCCCACGGCAGACTTGAACAGGTCGGCCACGTTCAGGACCGGCACAACCTGGCCGGAACCCAGGACCGTGGCGCCGGCAATATTCCGGACACGGGCCAGTTGCCTGCCAAGCCCCTTGAGCAGGATTTCCTGCTGATGGAGCAGTTGGTCTACCGAGAAGGCCATTCGCTGCGGCCCGGAGGAGAGCACCATCACGGAGAGCAGGGACCGGTCCGCGGACGTGGCCCCGGAGGGCGCGAGCCCGAGTGCCGCGCCTAGTCGCACCAGTGCCAGGGGTGTTCCGTCCACCGGGATGGTTTCCCGCTTCTCCACCGTCCTGACCTCCTCCTTCCGGATCCGGAGCACCCGTTCGACATTCGACACCGGGACGACCAGGAAGCGGCCGTATTCCTGGAAGAGCAACCCTTGGAAGGTGGCCAGGGTCAGGGGGAGACTGATCCGAAACGTCGCGCCCTTGCCTTGTGCGGTGCTAAAGGTGATCGCGCCGCCCAGGCCAGCGACCGCCTCCTGCACAATGGCCATGCCGAGCCCACGGCCGGAAAGATCCGTAACCAGGGTGCGGGTGGACACTCCGGACCTGAACATCAGCGCCAGGGCCGCCGGATCATCCAGCGCCTCCGCCTCAGTCCTCGATAGGATGCCGCGTTGGACGGCCGCCTCCCGCAGTTTCGCCGTATCGATGCCGGCCCCATCGTCGGACACCAGGATCTGGACGCGGTTGCCTTCCGCCGGCGAGACGCTCAGGGTGATCGTTCCTGCCGGTTTCTTGTCGCGAGCCCTGCGCCGTTCCGGCGGCTCGAGCCCGTGGTCGATGCCGTTGCGCACCAGATGGACCAGGGGGTCCTTCATCCGCTCCAGGATCCGCTTGTCGATCTCGATCTCCCCGCCGGTGAGTGCCAGGTCCACCTCCTTGCCCAGTTCACGGGAGATGTCGCGCACCATTCTCGGGAAAGCCTGGAACAGGTTCGAAAAGGGCAGCATCAGGACGGTTTTTGTATTCTCCAGCAATTGATCGACCAGCATGCCGGTCGACCGGCGGTCGGCCTGCAATGCCGCCAGCAGGCCACGGAGTTGGGTCCCCAGTTCACGCAGGCGGCTCAGGTTCCCGTCACCCCCCGGGGTTGATGCTGGCATTGACTGCACCCCGCTGCGGCCGGCACCTGACTTCTCCCACGCCGCCTTCCAGGCGTCGAGCTTGCCCAGGGTCTCCGCAAGCTCGGCAATGCGCTGTTCCGCCACAAGTTTAATGGAAATCAATTCTTCCGCCTGCAGGAGGATGGCATCGAGTTTGGCAGAGGCGATCCTGATCGTGTCCGCCGCCGGCCTGGCCAGCGCGGCGCCCGTCCCGATCGCGAACCCGCCTGACGGCTCCGGGAGCCCTGTCGCCGGGGCGGGGCGGGGCGGCGCCGCCCTCTTTCCGGGCGCCGCCATGCCGTCAAGCTGCCCTATGAGCGCGACGATATCCGCCGCCGGCTCTCCTGGGGGTGCGGACAGCAGGCGGGTGATCCCATCGACTGCGCGCTGGAGAACATCGAAATCGGCCGCTCCGGGGGTCATCTCCCCCTTCTTCATGGCTGAAAAGACACTTTCCACGGATTGGCAGACGGCGCCGATCGCGGGCAGATTCACGGACCGCGCGGCGCCTTTCAGGCTGTGGGCAGCGCGACAGATCGATTCCATGACGGGTTGCCGTTTCGCGGGATCCCTCTGCTTCTCGATCTCGATCAGGCCTGACGCGATCGTCTGGAGATGCTCTCCGGCCTCGATGGCGAAAGCCTCGCGCAACTCATCGAGGAATTCCTGTTCCGAAGTGCTCATGGGGAACCCGTTGCGTTCGCGTCTTGTCCTACACCTTGTAGCGTCCCACTGATTCCATGAACTGGTGCCCGATGTCTTTCAGGGTTTGGGCCGCAATTTCGAGTTGTTTCATGCTGGTCACGTTCTGCTGGCTGGCTTCCTTGATGCTTTCCATGG
>CAZTAJ010000296.1:0-2108 GCA_964611575.1 uncultured Verrucomicrobiota bacterium | reverse complement strand
TGGCGAAAAGGGCGAGGAGCAGCGCCACGCCGGCCTGGATGTACGTCAGCGGCCGCAACAACAAATCTGCCCGCATTTTCAAATCGCCGCCGCATTCACTTCCCCTCCTCCGGCAGCGCCTCGATCTTCTTCATGTCCGGGTGGTCGTGGCCGGCTTCTCGAAGGAGATTGAAGTCGTTGCGCAGATCGTCGTTCCATGTGCGGTCGTCGCCGAAAGGCGTTCCGGTGACCTGCCACGCATCCATCCAGACCGCCCGTGTCATTTTCGTGCCGACCCTTTCTCGCTTTCTCCAGGCACCAAAACGACATTCTGACTCTTTCGTGCCGTTCACGGATGCGTGAAGATGTCAGCCAGGAACGGATTGTCCGGACGTATGGCTTCAACCTGGATGCCGTAGGCGTCGCGGAAGGCTCGGCCGCTGCCTCGTTGCGGCGACCACTTGATCTCAAAGGCTCTTAGTCCCGCGCCTTGCTTGACGACCAGATCCACTTCGGCCTGCGTGCGCGTGCGCCAGAAGAAGAGTTCGGCAGGCGAGCCGAGCAGGGCGTTGCGCTTCGCCGCCTCGGCGATGACCCAGTTTTCCCAGAGCGCGCCAATGTCGGGCCGAAAGTCGTCGGTCGAGAAGGCGTTTAGCAGGGCGTTACGAATGCCGGTATCCCAGAAGAAGACCTTCTGACTCTTGGCAATCTCCTTACGGGGGTTGGTGCTGAACGACGGCAGACGGAAGATGACGAAGGTCTGCTCCAGAAGGTCGAGGTAGCGGTCCACGGTCGGTCGGGCCATCTGAAGCTGGGTAGCCAACTCGTTCACCGACACCTCCGAACCGGCCTGATGAGCCAGCAGCAGGAGCAGGCGCTTGATGAGATCCGGCGTCTTGACCAAACCGGCTTGCAGCACGTCCTTCCAGAGATAGTCCGAACTCAGTTCGCGCAGCAGGCGCTCCGGCTGGTCGCACGTCACGACTTCGGGATAGCTGCCGAATGCCATGCGCTGCAATAGGAAGACCCGCAGTTGCGACGCGAAATGCTCGCACAGGTGTGCAGGCGCGGCGTCGGCGCCGGCCCAGTTCTGCGTGCCCAGCGTCTCGGCGAACAGCAGCGGCGGCAGCACCAGCTTCCGGTTACGCCCGGTGAGGCTCTCCGCCGCCTGGTCGAGCAAATCCAGCGAGGACGACCCGAGCAGGAGGAACGTGGCCGGCAACTTCGCGTCATGCCAGCCCTTTATGATGCGTGGGGTCTCGGGCAGGCGCTGGGCCTCGTCAATCACCAGGACGGACGGATTGCCCAACGCGCGCAGGCCGTCACTGGGCGACAGGGCGGCGGCGGCCAAGAACCGGGCCTTGTCCACCTCGATGTCGAAATTCAGGAACGTCGCCGCGCGACCGGCCAGAACATGCTCCACCAGCGTGGTCTTCCCGACCTGCCGCGCCCCGAGGATCAGCCCCACCTTGCCGCTATCCAGGATCTCCCTGAGCGCAACTTCGGCATGCCTTTTGATATACATGGGTGACATAATAACCGGTCATTCTGCATATTACAAACCAAACCATATCTTTGTGATGTAGCGCAGCGCCTTCGCGTCGGCGACAGCCCCCCGCTGTACTTTCCACCCCCCAGTACAGCAGGCGTTACGAGCCTGCTGCTCTCCCGTCCGCCATCAGCGGGCTCGTAGCTCCCGCCGTACTTGCTCCCATACCCCCACACTCATTCTCACTCCCCCGCCTCCAGCAGCGCCTCGATCTTCTTCATATCCGGGTGGTCGCGACCGGCGGCGCGGAGGAGTTTGAAGTCGTCGCGGAGTTTATCGGAACATACCAGGGTGCTATTCCCCTCCAAAGAAAGTCATCAGCGCGTCACGGACGGCAGGCCGGTCCGTTTCCGTAACATGGCCAAGCGTTCTGATTACTACAGAACGGTCAACCGTCGCGAACTTCATGCGCAGCATCGTCGGCTTGGGAAGACCGGCATCCTGCCATGCCAGCAGCCGGTAATCGCCGGGGCGGGGGGTGGCATTGACCTGACTGGTCAGAAAGGCGAGCACCAGATCGGGGCCGGTACGATTCGTGGTGTCCGGCGAAACGACCAGCGCCGGGCGGCGTTTGGCGGCG
>CAZTAJ010000295.1:0-2119 GCA_964611575.1 uncultured Verrucomicrobiota bacterium | reverse complement strand
CTCGTACACCAACTTCGTGGTCGACGCGGCAACGCGTTGGTGTGCGCGCTTTAGCCCAACTTCCGCGGTTTTGGCGATGTTCCTCTCTGAGAATGGCCGTTTTCAGTCACTACGAGGTCTTTGCCTTTCTGGTCCAGGTTCGCACGGGTGGGATGACTTCGTGATCGATCGCGAGCAGATCGTAGATGTGTCTGTGTTCCGGCTCCGGGGCGGAGGCCCTGCGGATGCGCAGGACATCCCCGTTGGTGGCGGGCAGCACGATCGTGCACACCTGGTGCGTCGCGAGGGTGTCCCGCACGGTCGCCCAGGAAGTGTGCAAGCCCTTTTCGCAGAGTGTGTTTTCCACGGCAACCAGAAGGTGGTAGGCCAGGACACAAAGGAAGATATGAGTTTCGACGCGGTGTTCGAGGTGGTGGAAGATCGGGCGTTCGGCCAGGGGGCTCTTCATGGCCCGGAAAGCCGCTTCGGCGCGGGTCAGCGTTGTGTAGGTCCGCCAGGCCTCGTCGGCAGACAGGTCGCGGCGATCGGTCTTGAGCATCCAGGCGCCGTCCAACTCACGGGCGCGGGCATATTTCACCTCATCCCGCTCGAAGCGGAGTTCTCCGGCCGCCAGGTCGGCCTCGATGTGGTAGTAGCGCGCCACGCGTGGGTACCGCTCCTTGAGCCGTCCGATGGCCTCGCCGATCTTGACGGGGTCCTCCGGCGAACCGGCGGCGACGCGTTTCTGCAGTTTGCGCAGATCGGCCAGCAGCCGTGCCTCCTGCTTCTCGCGGATGGCTCGGTCCTTTTCGCTGCGGCCATCGCTGAGGCACAGCACATAGGTCACCCCGTCGGCCTCGTACCGGCAGACACGCACGCGCGACTTCTCCTGCGCGGGGTTGGTCGGCGAGGGTTCGCGCACCACCTCGGCGAAGCGATCGAGGTCCTCGAACTCCTCCAGCCATGCGTTGCGCTCGCCCTGGCGAGTGGCCACCAGGTAGTGGAGTCCCCGGGCGCGGATGTCGGCCAGATTCTCGTCGAACGCCATACCGCGGTCGATGACCACCGTCTGGCCGGGCCGAAGACCGACCCGTGCATCCATGGCGTCGAGCATGGGCCCGAGCGAACGGCGATCCTGCATATTGCCTTCAAAAACCTCGTGCGCCTTCGGAAAACCTTCGGCGCCCACGGCCAGGCCGATCACCACCTGTTTGCAGTCCGGCCGCTTGTCCCGCGAGTAGCCCCGCTTGGCCTTGGCATTCAGCTCAGCGAGGCCCTCGAAGTAGGTCGAGGTCAGGTCGTAGAAGAACACGCTGGTTTCCAGGTTGAACAGCGTCTTCTCCTTCTCCGCCAGGGCGGTCTCGATCGTCGCCCGGTTCCGATGCAGGCGGTCCAGGTTGCGGTAGAGCGCGTCGTCACCCAGACGCGAAAAGTCGGCACCCAGAATGTCGTCCAGCGCCGTGCGGCGTATCCAGTCCGGCATGGCGTGTTCGCTGGCGGGGCGGATCAGCCGGTTCAGGGCCATGGCGCAGCTCAGGTTGCGAGCGTGCTGCGACAGGCGGGCGCCGGCAAGGATGTCGTCAAGCCCGAGCCGCTGCCAGATGGACACGCCCACATGCACGGCACCGGCTTCGCGATGCTTCTCGGTGTGCACCGCGCCGCTCCGCACGGTGATCCGATCCTCCACACCGCCCGGAACCGGCAAGGCAGGCGCTTCCGCCCCCGCGGAGCGCGCCCGGCGGACGATCTCACGGACCTCGGCGTCCGCGGAATCGAACAAATCCCCCTGTCCGGCCAACGCCTGTTCGACCCGATGCGCCAACTTGAGCCACTCTCCTGCCGGCCGCGGATCCAGGTTGCCCAAGGAGCAGAACGTCTTCTGTCGGGGCCCCTGCGGTGTGCGCACCGATTCGACCAACAGGTAGTTGCTGTACGCTCGCCCCTTGTAGGTTCGCGTTGTCTTTCGAATGAACATGACACTACAATACGAGCCTCATGCACGGCCGCAAGCAGTTACGAAACAGTTTGTGTCACTACATTTCAACTATCGGCCGTTTCCGGTGGCGTTTCCCTCTGAGACGATCGCCGAGAACAGGTCAAAAGACCGCGGTCCGCGCCGCGGACCGCGGAAGTCGGGCTA
>CAZTAJ010000294.1:0-2122 GCA_964611575.1 uncultured Verrucomicrobiota bacterium | reverse complement strand
TTGAGCGCGCACCGGCCCGCCAGCACCTCGTCGGCCAGGAGGCGGGCCGCCTCGGCCTCGGACGGCGTGCCTCCCCGCCGTGTTTCGAGCGCCAGGTCGTGATAGCGCCGCACCGTTTCCGACACCACGCGCCGGGTGTCGGGATCGAGCCGGACCCGCGCTTCGTCGACCACCGCGCCGGGGAAGAGTTCCGCAAGCCAGGCCGGCTCAATGGCCGTCACGTGCGACAAGAGCACATCGAGGTCCCGTCCGCCGCCGGACTCCACCTCGCGGACTTCAGCGGCGACGACCAGGTCGTTGGACCGTACCACGCTGGACCGTTCGATGACGCCGCGCCGCCCGTGCACGAGGTCGCACCGCAGCGTACCGCCGTCCAGCCGCCGTCCCACCTGGTCGGCGAACCCCGCCAGCAGGCAGCGCCGTACGCCGTCATCGCAGCGCAGACGATCCTCCAGCGCCAGTCCCTGCCCGGCCGCGATGCGCGCGAACGCCTCGAACAGGCGGCCGACCTGCCGCGCGGCGCCGGCGTGAATGCCCAGCCCGCGGCAGTGATCAAGGTCGTACCCCTTCGCCTCGGCCGCCTGCCAGGCCCGCATGAGCAGGAAAAAGTCCGAGGTGCGTTCCTCGCCCAGCGCGCGATCGCGCTGCTCCTCGGCGTCGTTGCCCGCGCGGCGCACCAACAGGCTGCGGTCCTGGGTGAGCGCCGCGATCAGGGCCGCCGTGCGCACACACCCGTACCCGGCGGCCGCCAGCAGCATGCGGGCATAACGCGGATGCATGGGGAACGCCAGCATCCGCCGGCCCAGTTCCGTGATGGCGCCGGACGTCTCGTCCGCGGCGCCCAGATCGTCCAGCAGGGTGAGCGCCCGTTTCAACGACCGGGACTCAGGCGCCTCGAACCACGGGAACGCGGCCACATCGGTGTGTCCCGCCGCCTTGAGCAGGAGCGCCGTCTCGGCCAGGTCGACCCGGCGGATCTCGGGCACGTCGCGCGCCGCCTTCTCGGTCTGCTCGCGCTCGGTCCAGAGCCGCACACAGAGACCCGGCGCGGTACGGCCGGCGCGGCCGGCGCGCTGCTCGGCCGATGACTTGCTGATGCGCTCGATCAGCAGCGTGTCGATGCCGCGGTAGGGATCGAAGCGCGCCACCCGCGCCAGGCCGCCATCCACCACCAGCCGCACGCCGTCGATGGTCAGCGACGTCTCGGCCACATTGGTCGACACGATGATCTTGCGGCGGTTGGCCGGGGCCACGGCCGCGTCCTGATCGCGGGCGGGCAACTCGCCGTGCAGCGGCAGGAGTGCGCAGCCGCGCACGTCCGGCCGCAGGCCCAATGCCTGGATGGTGCGGTGAATCTCATAGGCGCCGGGCATGAACACAAGCGCATCGCCCTCGGGCTCCTCGCGCAACAGGCGCGCGGTCTCGTCAGCCGCCGTCTCCCAGATCGGGACCCGCTGGGGATCGGGCGAACGGGCCAGGTACTCGATCCGCACGGGAAACATCCGCCCCTCGGTTTCGAGCACCGTGCAGGGCTGCAGGTAGGTTTCCAGCGCCTGGCTGTCCAGTGTGGCCGACATCACCACGATCGTCAGGTCGGGCCGCGTCGTGCGCTGGAGTTGCAGCGCCATGGCCAGGGTCACGTCGCCGAACAGATGGCGTTCATGGAATTCGTCGAAGATCAGCACGGCGACGCGACGCAACAACGGATCGGCCAGCATCTGGCGCAGCAGGAGTCCCTCCGTGACATACACGATGCGGGTGGCAGGCCGGGTACGGTCCTCAAAGCGGATCTGGTAACCCACGTCCTCCCCGAGAGGACTGTCCCGCTCGGCCGCCACGCGGGCGGCCAGCAGGCGGGCGGCCAGCCGGCGCGGTTCGAGCAGGGCAATGCGTTGTCCGGCCGGGACCAGTCCGGCATCGAGCAGCATCTGCGGCACCTGCGTCGACTTGCCGGAACCGGTCGGCGCCCGCAGCACCAGCCGCGCCCCGCCAGGGCGCGCGGAGCGAACTAGGGCGTCACGGATGGCGTAGATGGGAAGCTGGTGGTGACTATTCATGCCGGGGCGATGTCGCGCACTATACGGGCGAGTCTCCCCCGTCACAAGCCTCTGGATGTAGTAGC
>CAZTAJ010000293.1:0-2131 GCA_964611575.1 uncultured Verrucomicrobiota bacterium | reverse complement strand
CAGGCCAGGCAGGCCTCGCGGAGACAGACACCGCCCACGGGAAACGGCGCATCCGGTTCGATTTCCGCGTCGGTGAAGAGCATGCCCAGCGCCTGCCGGACGCCAAAGAGCGGGGTGAGGAACGCGCCGTTGTAGCCGATCTCACCCAACCCGGCCAACTGCGCGGCCACGTACAGGTCCGGGGTCACGTTCGGCGCCGGCTTGCCGTCGCGGACACTCACGCCGTCCGGCCATCGCTCCGGCGCCAGAGGCGTGCAGGGAACCGCCAGGAAGCCACGGTCCTCGATCGCACGGCAAAGCTCGTAGGTCACCGAAGGCGGAACCTGGCGGCTGACCCGCATCCACAACGTCCCCTCCTCCACGCCCCGGAAGTAGCTGCGGGGAATGGACCGGCCGAACACCACGACCGATCTGGCCTGGGGGAAGATGCTCAACGGGTTCCGCTCCGGCGCAACGTCGCGGTAGTCGCCCGTGTCCGCCACGCCGAACAAATCGAGCTCCAGGGCCTCCGCCCACGTCTTCAACATTTCCCTGGAAAGGTCGGCCATCTCACACCCCTCCCTTGCCGCCGCCCTTGAGGGCGCCGACGGCCTCGAGATGCTTGTCGCACGCCTGGATGCAGCCGATCGCCCCGCAGACCGACCCCGGCCGGCCTCCGAGGCCGAATTCCTCCGCGCCGCGGGAAATCAGCCCCATGTAGCCCACCCGCTCCGCCATGGCAAACCCGAGGCGCCAGGCCTCGTACCAGGTGAACGACGTCTTCGTCACATCCATCCGCAAACCGGGGAGATCCTTGCGCACGAAGGGCGAAGCCTCGGGATTGAGGCCCCAGTGCGTCACCTTGCACTTTCCGCAATCCACCCGCCCCCACTCGAAGCGGCGGCCTTGCGCCTCAAACCCCTCCGTTTCCCCGCCGAGCGCATGTCCGGGGCACCGCCGCACACAGGCCCCGCACCGGTCGCAGATGGACCCGCGGAAAAGCGGATCGGGTTCCAGCACGGCATCCGTGACTAGGACGTCGAAGCGCTGGCGCGGCCCGAACTCGGGCGTCAGGAACACCTTGGACCAGCCGAATTCGCCCAGGCCGGCCAGCGCCGCGCAGGCGCGCAGGTGAAGGGCCACGTGAGGGGCGAAGCGCCTGCCTGGAAGCCCGGCTTGCCGGGGCACACCCTCATCGAGCAGGGTCTGCATGCCGATCGCGTGCACGGCTTCGTGACCCGCGTCCTCCAGTAGATCGCACAGGGTCCGGTTGGCATCCTGGACCGACTGCAGCATGCCGTTGTTGTAACCGTAGATCCAGTAGGCCGACCAGTCGGTTCCCTCCTGAATCCCCTTGTAGCAGCCCTTGAGGATGCGGCTGCCGAAGACAATGACGGAACGCGCTTCCGGGAACAGCGTGTTCGGGTGCAGCTCCGGCGGCGCGCCCTCGAAGCGCTCCACGCCGGCAATGCCGCACACATCGGCCCCGCCGCGAATCGCGGCATTCTTGACCTCTTGCGCCGTCAACATGACTGACCTCCACTGTTGTCGTCCGGCCGCCTCGCCCAGGCTTCGCGGATGCGGAAAGGCAACGCATACCCGGTCGGTTTCACCGCCTCGAAGTGGCTGATGCAGGCCCGGCCGCAGGCCGCCGCCAGACGATTGGGCAACCCGCGTGAGGGCCGCGCCGGCGGCGCGCCGCCTTTGACGCCATCGTCGTCGGCCTTGAAGTGCATTTCTTCCGCGCCGGCGAACTGGCGGGCGTCGCCGCAGGCGCCGTTCGGACAGACCCGGCACGCCTCGGGGTTGATCTCGCCCATCGTCATCCGTATTCCGTTGACCTCGATCGCGCGGCGCCGGTCCGCCGCGATGGCGTTCATCGGGCATTGTCGCACGCAATCCATGCAGCCGTCGCAGACATTCGACGCCGTTTCGGGGGGGTCGGGCTCGATCTCCATGTCGGTGACGAGCAACCCGAGGGACTGCCGGATGCCGAAGCGCGGGCTCATGAACATGCCGTGATACCCGATCGTGCCCAGTCCGGCGCAGACCGCCGCAAACTCGATGGAAAGCCGCACCGCGTTCGGGGCGCACAATCCCGCCCGGATCGGGCGCGCGGGGATTCTCGGTGGCGACAGCGGCAGGTAAGGCA
>CAZTAJ010000292.1:0-2131 GCA_964611575.1 uncultured Verrucomicrobiota bacterium | reverse complement strand
TGCCTTACCTGCCGCTGTCGCCACCGAGAATCCCCGCGCGCCCGATCCGGGCGGGGGTGTGCGCTCCGAACACGGTGCGGCTATCCGTCGAGTTCGCGGCCGTCTGCGCCGGATTGGGCACGATCGGGTATCACGGCATGTTCATGAGCCCGCGCTTCGGTATCAGGCAGGCCCTCGGGTTGCTGGTCACCGACATGGAGATCGAGTCCGGCCCCCCCGAAACGGCAGCGAATGTATGCGACGGCTGCATGGATTGTGTGCGCCAATGCCCGATGAACGCGATATCGGCGGACAGGCGCCGGGCGCTCGAGGTCAACGGAATACGGATGACGATGGGTGAGATCAACCCCGAGGCGTGCCGGGTCTGTCCGAACGGCACTTGCAGCGACTCCCGCCAGTTTGCCGGTGCGGAGGAAATGCACTTTAAGGTCGAGGACGATGGCGTCAAAGGCGGTGGGCCGACGACGCGGTCCTTCCGCGGGCTGCCCAATCGTCTGGCGGCGGCCTGCGGCCGGGCATGCATCAGCCACTTTGAGGCTGTGAAACCGACCGGGTACGCGTTGCCCTTCCGCATCCGCGAGGCATGGGCGATGCGGCCGGACGATAACCGTGGAGGTCACTCATGTTGACGGCGCAAGAGGTCAAGAACGCCGCGATTCGCGGCGGGGCCGATGTCTGCGGCATCGCCAGTGTGGAGCGGTTCGAGGGCGCACCGCCGGAGCTGCACCCGAGCACGCTTTTTCCGGAAGCGCGTTCTGTCATTGTCTTCGGCAGCCGTATTCTCAAGGGCTGCTACAAGGGGATTCAGGAGGGAACCGACTGGTCGGCCTACTGGATCTACGGTTACAACAACGGCATGCTGCAGTCGGTCCAGGATGCCAACCGGACCCTGTGCGATCTACTGGAGGACGCGGGTCACGAAGCCGTGCACGCGATCGGCATGCAGACCCTGCTCGATGAGGGTGTGCCCCGCGAACCCGGACTTCCGGGCCGGCGCTTCGCTCCTCACGTGGCCCTTCACCTGCGCGCCTGCGCGGCGCTTGCCGGTCTGGGCGAGTTCGGCTGGTCCAAGGTCTTCCTGACGCCCGAGTTCGGGCCGCGCCAGCGTTTCGACGTCCTGGTCACGGATGCCGTGCTGGAGCCCGATCCGCTTTTCCGGGGGTCCATCTGTGACCGGTGCGGGGCCTGTGTGCGGCTGTGCCCCGGACGTGCGCTCGGCGGGGAAACGGAGGGGTTTGAGGTGCAAGGCCGCCGCTTCGAGTGGGGGCGGGTGGATTGCGGCAAGTGCAAGGTGACGCACTGGGGCCTCAATCCCGAGGCTTCGCCCTTCGTGCGCAAGGATCTCCCCGGTTTGCGGATGGATGTGACGAAGACGTCGTTCACCTGGTACGAGGCCTGGCGCCTCGGGTTTGCCATGGCGGAGCGGGTGGGCTACATGGGGCTGATTTCCCGCGGCGCGGAGGAATTCGGCCTCGGAGGCCGGCCGGGGTCGGTCTGCGGGGCGATCGGCTGCATTCAGGCGTGCAACAAGCATCTTGAGGCTGTCGGCGCTCTCAAGGGCGGCGACAAGGGAGGAGCGTGAGATGGCCGATATTTCCAGGGAAACGTTGAAGACGTGGGCGGAAGCTCTGAAGCTCGACTTGTTTGGCGTGGCGGACATGAGCGGCTACCGCGACGTTGAACCGGAGCGGAACCCGTTGAGCATCTTCCCCCAGGCCAAATCGGTCGTGGTCTTCGGCCGGTCCATCCCCCGCAGCTATTTTCGGGGCATCGAAGAGGGGACACTGTGGATGCGAGTCAGTCGTCAGGTTCCGCCCTCGGTGACCTACGAGCTTTGTCGGGGGATTGAGGACCGCGGATTCCTCGCGGTGCCCTGCACGCCGCTGGCGCCGGAGCGATGGCCGGAGGGGGTGAGTGCCCGCGACGGCAAGCCGGCGCCGAACGTGACCCCGGACCTGTACGTTGCCGCGCAGTTGGCCGGGTTGGGTGAGATCGGGTATAGTGGCGCATTTCTCACTCCGGGTTTCGGCGTCCGGCAGGCGCTGGGAATGCTCTTCACCGATGCGGAAATCGAATCGGATGCGCCGTTTCCCGTGGGCGGTGTCTGTCTCCGCGAGGCCTGCCTGGCCTG
>CAZTAJ010000291.1:0-2134 GCA_964611575.1 uncultured Verrucomicrobiota bacterium | reverse complement strand
TCTCTTGACTGGCAGTCTGCTACTGAGCACCGCGATGGCTGGTGAAACCGGCCCGACCACCGGCGCCGTTATCAAGGATGTGCCGCTTGGGCACAAGGACTTTTATCCCTCACCCCAGCACCCGGTGGGTTTTCGCGGTGACGGCAACGGTTGTTTCCCTGGCGCGACGCCGGTGGCGGAGTTCTGGGACGGGACGCCGGCGCAGGTGGACCGGCCACTGATGACGGAGTCCTTCGGAAGAACGGTAACCAGGCATGCAAGCGGCAAGAACATTCCGGTGGAGGGCACCGTCAAGGTCTGGGATGTCACCGACGAGAAGTCGAAGAACCTCGTGTGGAAGACGCGTCTGCCCGGGTGGTCGCTGGCCGATCCCGTCGTGGTGGGCGACCGCGTCTTCGCCGTCGGCGAGCCGGACTGGCTGACCTGCGCGGATGCCCACACGGGCAAGGTGCTCTGGCAGACGCGCGTGCTGCCGCTCTTGTGTGACGGGAAAACCCCGGAGGAGGCGGCGCGGCTTCAACAGGTGATCGATATTGCTGCGGTCTTTTGGATTCTCAAGGGACAGCATGGACCATCACTGTTCAGTTGGCCCTGGATTCTCAAGGGGCAAGATGGGAGTGAATTGTTCAACTGGTCCAAGGCGGTCGCCGCACCGATGACGGCGAAATTGGTCGAACGCCTGCCGGTCTGGCGCAAGACCATCCAGGACGCCGACAATGACCCGAAACTGCTGGAGGCCTTTGACCGCAGCGCGGCGGTCATCGCCAACCGGGCCAATGCCGACTTCGACAGTCGTGTCCTCAAGTCGTTTGTCGAGGCCATCGGGAAGAAATACGGTGTGCCGGTGGGGACCGAGTGGTACGGTCACATCGGCAACGCCATGAGTACGCCGGTCAGTGATGGCGAGCGCGTCTATGTGGTGTACGGCCAGGGCCAGGTGGCAGCATATGACCTGGATGGTCATCTCCTGTGGGCGAAGCGCCTCGCGCAACGCGGTGGAATCAACCTGAGTCCAGTGCTCTGCGACGAAGTACTCATCATCAAGTCCGGCGGGATGTGGTGCGCCCTTGACACGCGAACCGGCAAACTCCTCTGGGAACGCAAGGAAGGCACGCACTGGTTTCAGGCCCGGGTGGTGCGCCTGCGCACCGCGAAGGGTGAACCGGTGAACGCAGTCCTTTACCCGAAATCCCGTCAGATTCGCCGAGTCGAGGATGATCGCGTCCTGGGCGAGATCCCCGTCCCGCTCAAGGATCCGGCACACAATTCTCTTGACGGTTTTCAATGGTTGGTACACCGCGACCAGGTACTGTTCGCGGGTCATAGATTTGAAGGTTCACAGGCTACTATGGCCGGCGTCATTTACCGGTTGCGGGCGACAGCCACGGATCGCGTGGATGTAGAGATGGTTCACGAGGTGGCCAATCCCCAGGTGAAGTGGCAATACCTCACAACAACACCGGAGCACATCCTGATGCAGAATCGGCGTGCAGGAGGGAAATGTCTCCTCCAACCGTTCGGGGATCCACCCCTGCAGGCTACGGAGACCGCCATACCGCATGGTGATACGGCCATCGTTGCCGGAAAGACGATATTCTCCTTGTTTGACGCGGATGGCGGCAACAACGACTGGTGGCGCGGTCCCCGTCCTGATGGCACTGGCCAGGGCGGCCAGGGACGGATGACCGACCGCAAGGCGATGGTGCGCATCGTCACTGCCGACCTCACCAATCCGGCCGCCGTGCGCATCGTGGGTGATCGGAACCTGCTCCAGGAGGCGGGACCGGCCGCAGATATCTATGTCGAACAGTACCTGAGTGGTATCGACCCCTTCCTGTTCGCCGGATGCTACCACGGGTCGGCCTCCTTCTTCGGCGGCAAGATGGGTTCGATGACGCCCTCGGGCAACCGCCTCTTCATCCAATCGGCCACCCACCTGCGCTGCATCGGCGACCCGGCGGTGCAATACGATTGGAATCCCGCCTCGCGGCCCGCCCACATCACCAATGCGTTGAAGTCCAAGGAGACACCCAAGTAAGGCGCCGTGAAACCATCACCCTGAAAGGCCTGACCGGCACCGTGACCGTGACGGCCCAGTATTGAAGAGACAGGAACATGCAGACAAGTTCGAGAA
>CAZTAJ010000290.1:0-2156 GCA_964611575.1 uncultured Verrucomicrobiota bacterium | reverse complement strand
CTCCAATCGCGGTTGCTGCCGACATTGACCCACGACATCCCGTAGTCGGTGGATTGCATGACAAAACCATGCTCGGGCGCCACCGCCTGCACGCGACCGTCAGAACTCATGGCGGTAGCCCAGGGATACCCGTCGAGCGGATGGAATGTCCACGCCGCCATGTCGCCCATCACGTTCAACTCCCGGGTGGGCATATCCACCACAGCGGCCTCGACGGCGGCCAACCGGGTTGTGACGTTCGAGTCACCGCCTGTGTTGATCGTAATCCCGCCGCCGCCCGACTGCATCCACCCGGCATGGCAGCCGCCGGCCAACATGCACACAATCAAGAAACACAGAGTCTTTTTCATGCCAGTGACCTTTCACTCAGAAAACGCACGGCGGCTCGCCGGGGATGCGCCTCGTAGGACGGGCGCCCCGACCCATCGCCCACGTCGATCTTGATCGCACCGCTGGCGACCATCCGTAACCAGATGTTCGCCTGGTTGTAGAGGTTGTAGACCTGGGGCTCGAATGACATGCCCATCTCCATGCCCAGTTTGAAGAACACGAGGTTTTCAGAGTGGTGCAGTGCCTGGTCCGGCACCGTCGTGACATCCGCATCGGGATCAAATCCAACCTGCGCCCTGACAACGGAGCGGAACGTACTCACCGTGGCGGCCACGATTCTTGCCAACCGGGTCGCCTTGGTCGGATTTGCGTCCAGCCACGCCGCATAGGCGACCGCGTAGTCCGTCGGCATCGCCTCGCGAATCGTTGCCACTGTCACAGGAACCCAACCCGTCACACGTCACCCCGTAAGGAAGAGGGCGGGGATCCGGCTTCCCAAATCCCCGCCCCCGCTTGCCGCCCGTCCGGGCGCGATCAGGTCGCCGACACGTTCAACCGCACGGCGGCCGCCGAGTTCGTGACCTTCACGTCCTCCGACCAGTCGAACTTGGCCACCTCGACGCGGCCGTCGTCGCGCATGTAGGACCCCGGCACCATGAATTGGTTCATGAGCCTGAAGGTCTTCATGAAGCTCGGGTCGCGCCGGCTGGGCGCAGCCTTGCGGGCGAAGATCAGGACCGCCGTGTCCAACAGGAAGTTGACGCTCTCCGCCTTCCCCTCGGGATTGGCGTCATAAATCATGTAGGAGGTCCGCACGTCAGGCGTCCCGATGAACATCTGACCGGCCGACATCTCCGTCGGCACCGCCAGGCCCAACTCCGACTTGCCCCGACCGTTGCCCACCACGAACCGGCCGCGGACCTTGTCCTGGTTCTTGAAGACTTTCCAGGCCGTCGCCCCGAACAACACGCCCACGCCCATCAGGGACCCGTACTTGGCCGCCTTGATGACCGACAGGATGGCGTCGTCCACGTCCGCGATCGGATCGGCTGCCGCGTTCCACGTCTTCGCCGTGCCGGCGCCCACGGCCGCCAGGCCCGCGTCGATCACCGCCTTCTCATGGGAGAGGGCCGCGACTTCCGCCACCGCCGTGGCGCCCTCGCGCAACATATTCTCCATCCCCTCCGACTCCAGTTGCTCAAGGTTGTCGACCGGGTAGTCCAGGGCATGCGGCTCGCAGTTGAACGTCGCGTCCGTCACTTCGAACCGCAGTTCCGCCGCTCGGCCGCCCAACGTCCGCAGGGTATCCGGAATATGAAACCGGTTCTTCTCCGTGTAGCACTTGAACCGGCCCACACTCGTGGCTACCTCAACCGTCGGTGCCAGAAAGTCCGCCACCGGCATAATCGCACTCTGCGCCGCACCCTGGGCGAACTCCCGCAGGGTGGGGGACGCACTGATCTCGCTCAATCGGCTCATAACTCTTAACTCCTTCTTCGCTGTAGTGGCCGCTGTCCCCAGCGGCGCTCTTCCGAATCAACCAATCTCCAATCCCCAGTCGCTTCCCTCAGTGCACCACGCTGGTACCGTTCGTGGTCCACGCCGTAATGACGCCATTCAACATCGTCATGACGTTCGTGACCGTCGAGTTGGCCGTCAGGAATGTGTTGGTGACACTGATTCCGCCAAGGTTCAACTTGCTGCGGTCAATCGCGGCGCCGGCGGCCACATCAACATTCGAGATCGTGCCATCTGCAATCTTTCCGCTGCTGATCGCTCCGGAGGTCACGGTCATCACGCCGGACGTGGAAACCCCCACGTCGCCG
>CAZTAJ010000289.1:0-2184 GCA_964611575.1 uncultured Verrucomicrobiota bacterium | reverse complement strand
CCCACCACCAGTGATGGCCCGAGTAGATGCGGACCTCGACCGCCTCGGCCGGCGGGATGGGCCCGCCGTCGGCCGGCCAGCGCAGTTCGATCCGGGAGAAGGGCACCCGGGTCTCCCACATCAAGGCCGAGTGAAGTGAGCCCTTGGGCGCGGGCAGCCGCGTCTTGATGCCCAACTCCTGTCCGCGCCATCCGGCGGTGCCTTTGGGCCGGCCTACGTGTGGCCGGTAGATGGTGTCCAGACGGGCCAGCCGACGCGGGATGAAATACGCCTCAGGCTTTTCCTGGACCTGGCGGTCCGCCCGCCAGGCGTAGGCCCAGGGCGACAGGTCGGCCGGCTGGCCGACCAGTTTGTCGAGGTCAGACACAGGTGCCGGCTTCAGCGGCTCAGCCGCTCCCGCCGCCAGGGTCAGACCCAGTGTGATGAGCCCTGCGGCTGACGTTGTTCTGATCATTGCGTTCATCTGGTTCTCCTTGCGGTTGTCGTTGTCAGGAAGATCGTTCTTCTCTCCAGGTGTTGGGCGTCTTCGAGTTGAGGCATAGTCAGGCCGAGTGGTGCAACTGTGGCAATAGCGGTCGGAATGCAAAGACCGGCGGCGCCTCGAACTCCAACTCATAGATGGTCACGTCCGCATCGGGGTCGGTTCCACTGGGCGGACAGCCGCGCAGGCGGACGTGGTGCGCATCCTGGGTGAAGTCGATGGGCGTGCCATCAAGCAGACGCACCGTGTGCAACTTGGTGCTCAGACCGCCAAAACCCTGCTCGGGTCCGTTCCAGTGACACCAGAAGTAGGCCTTGGAACCCTTGGCGGTGATCACGCCGGTGGAACTGTTCCGCCACAGGCCGGAGCCGGCATCGAGTGGACCGTAGGCGGCCACGCCGTTGCGCGACAACCAGCGGCCCGTCGCCTCCAGCGGCGCCACCGCCTCGGGCGGCACGCTCCCGTCGGCGGTCGGTCCGATGTTGAGCAGCAGATTGCCGCGGCCCGCCGCGACGATGCCCAGCATCCGCACGATATCGCGGGCACGGACGGTGTCGGCCGCCGCGCCCTGCATCGCACCCCAGATGCCGTTCATCGTCATGCACGCTTCCCAATCCCGTCCCGGTGTCGGTTTGTGATGGACGGTCCCCTCGGGAGTGTCGTGGTCCTCCGGCAACCGGGACCGGTCGTTGATGATGATCCCCGGTTGCAGGCGGCGCACCATCTGATTCATGGCCAGCGAGTCCCAACCCTCGTGAGTGCGGAACGGCAGTGGTACGTCGTACCAGAGACAGTCCACGCGGCCGTACCGGGTCATCAACTCTCGCAGCGACGCCTGCGTGAACTCCAGGAACCGCCCCCGTGCTGCTGGCTCAAACGCGGCCCGCGCACTGTCGGGATGGTGGATGTCCAAGAGCGAATGATAAAAGCCGACCCGCAATCCCTCCGCCCGGCACGCCTCGACGAACTCGGCGACCAGATCGCGTCCGCTGGCGGCGAAACTGTTGTAGCCGGTCTGGGCCGTGTTCCACAGGCAGAAGCCGTCGTGATGCTTGGTGGTCAGCACGGCGTACTTCATGCCGGCCCGCCGAGCCAACGCAATCCACTCGCGAGCGCAACCCAACTTGGGCCGGAACCGGCCCGCCAGCGCCTCGTATTCGGCGGCCGGCAGGCATTCATGGATCTGGACCTGCTCGCACCGTTCCAGCAACGAATAGATCCCGTAGTGGATGAACATCCCGAAACGGGCCTCGCGCCACCACCCCATGCGCCCATCGCGCGAAGCGGCGGCGGCAGCCTCATAGTCGGACTTGGCAACGAGATTTTCCATAGAGGCACCTCCGGTCACTATATTGTTAAACCCACTGACAGGGTGCGGTTCGGTTCCTTGCTTCAATTCGTTCATGGCGGCATGCTTTTTCATTTGCCAATCTCCTCGATCCATACCAGTTCGGAAACCGGCACGCCTTTGAGGGTGACTTCCAAACCTTTGGCGAATTCCTCGCCGGTCTTCTCCACTGCCGGGTTGGAACCGTCCTCGAACGTGACGCGGTACCGCTTGCCCGCTTCCACGCCGCGCAGTTTCAATGTTATGGTGTCGGCCACGGCGCTGGGCTTAAACAGATAGACCACGCCCTTGCCGGTGGCAGGGTCGTGGTACTGGATGCCGTCCCAGTTCTTGCCGTCGGAACGCGGCAGAATGT
>CAZTAJ010000288.1:0-2199 GCA_964611575.1 uncultured Verrucomicrobiota bacterium | reverse complement strand
GCCGTGGTGGCGTACGACCGGTACGGGAACGAATCCGCGCCGGCGATCTTTGGCGGCAAAACGCGCGAGGCGCGTAAGTTCGCGATCGCAGCCGTCGAACCGGCCAAGGCCGACGGTACGCCCGCCGGCAACGCGGCCTTGCGCGTGTGGGCCTGCGCCTCGGGCGAGAAGATCAACCCGCTCACCGGCAATGCCATGAGCGAGGGGCAGTATACGGGCGGAAAGGCTGCGGGCGTGTACCGGAATGGCAACGAGGCGTGGGACGGCAAGCGGCAGTGTGTGACGCTCACCGCCGGCCGCAACGACTTCGCCGCGTTCCAACTGGCGATCGAGAACCTGACCGGCAAGCCGATGGCGGGCCTGCGGGTGAGTTGTTCCGACCTGACCCTCGATTCGGAGTCCGCCGAACTCGACCGCCATGTCCGGATGAGCGCCAGGGAGCCCGAGCGCTTCATGGCGGCCATGGAGGCGCTGGAGAAGAAGGATGCCGCGCGGGCGGCGAGGGTGTACGAGACCATCAACCGCTACAACGCGCTCAAGGCTAAGCAGCAGTCCGACATCAAGGGGTTCATGGACGAGATGAAGGCCATACGCGCCAAAGATGAAGGGGAATACAAGGCGTGGATGGCCAGACTTGGCGGCGAGGGCGCGGCGGAAGGCGGGATCGCGGCGGGGAACGTCGAGATCTTCTGGCAGTGGAACCTCAAGGACAAGGCGGGCATGTGGTATCCCGACGCGCTGGTGCCGATAGCCGACAACACCCTGTCGATCCCCAACGCGGCCAACGGCGTGGCGGACCAGAAGGTGCAGGCCCTGTATGTGGACGTGTGGGTGCCGCACAAGACCGGGCCCGGGCGGTATCGCGGCGAACTGCGCATCCAGGGCGCGGAGGGCGGCGACATCGCGCTGCCGGTGGATCTGACCGTGCTGAACTACCAGTTGCCGGATGAACTGAACTACATCTGCGACATGAACGGGTATCAGTATCCGCCGGCCAAGGACTGGGAAGGCGCGCTCAACCTGCACCGGCTGGCGCACCGCAACCGGCTGAACATCAACATCGTGCCCTATTCCCAGAGCGCGAGCTGGTCAGTGCCGGGGATGGGCATGGAAGTCCGCGGCCAGGGCAAGGACTTGCGCGTGGTGTCGTTCGAGAAGTTCGACCAGGCCTTCGGACCGCTGCTGACCGGCAGCGCCTTCGAAAAGAATCCGCGTGCCGGGGTGCCGGTGGCGGCGCTGTTCCTGAACCTCTTCGAGAACTGGCCATGCACGCTGGCCGGAAACTTCACGTTCGACCAGACGGCAATGCGCGTGGATATCCGTAACGACTTCAGCCAGGACTACAAGGACGGCGTGGTGGCGGTGTGCAGGCAGATGGCCGCGCACTTCAAGCTCAAGGGCTATACGCGGACAGCCTTCCAGCCGTTCCTGAACAACAAGTACAAGTTCAACCCCGACCAGACCTTCTGGCTGCTCGATGAGCCGATGTACCGGGACGACTTCCTGGCGCTGCAGCTCTTCGGCGACCTGTTCCGCGAGGGGTTCCGCGACGCCGCGCCGGTGATGGTGGACTACCGCGCCGATGTCTCGCGCGCCGAGGAGGCGCGCGGCATGCTCGACCGGCTGGACACCATGGTCTTCACGCAGCGGAACAGCATGGAATACCCAACGGTCATCCGCGAATTCATGCGCAGCTACGAGTCAAGGAAGCCGGGTGAGGCGCGCAAGGCGTGGGAATACGGCGGGGCCGGGAATGTGTCGGGGTCCCCCGTTTTCGAGCGCTGCTGGGTGGTTGACAGTTGGCTGAACGGACGGGACGGGCTGCTGCCGTGGATGGCGTACGGGCCCGATGCCGCGTGGGAGAGCGCCGAGGCGGCATCGGATGGGAGCGTGTTCTATCCGGCGCAGGCGAAGTGGGGCTACAACGGGTTCTACGGCTCGCTGAAGATGAAGAGCTTCCGCGACGGGCAACAGGATGCCGAATGCCTGCGGCTGCTGGCGCAGAAGCTCGGTGCCACGCGGGCGGAGATCCGGGAACTGCTCAAGCCGCATGTGGATCTCAAGGCCGAGGTCACCGTCCATGGCGGGACGATCCTGGCGGAGGCGGCGGGCTGGGTCACGTACCGGGGGCTCTCGCCCGACGCCATGGCGCGGCTGCGCAAGGCGATCGGCCTGACGCTCGCGGGGGAGGGGAAGTAG
>CAZTAJ010000287.1:0-2211 GCA_964611575.1 uncultured Verrucomicrobiota bacterium | reverse complement strand
TCGCCGGTGAGTTGGTAGAGCATTCCGTAGCCCGCGGCATGGCTGATGGTTAAGTAGCCCTGTTCGGAGATGCCCAGAGTCTGATAGCTCCCCCCGGGGTAGCCCTTCGTGGCCGGGGAGACCTTCTCCGGGAAGGTCTCGCCGTTGCCGCCCAATACATGGCGCAGGCGGGCGATGATGGCCTTGCCCTCCGGCGTTTCGGCCTTCGTGCGCAACGCCGGCACGTCGGCCTTGCGGAACAGCAAGCGGGGATGCTCGCCGGGCTGGACCGGCACAAAATCCTTCAGGTCGGCATGGATCGGTTTGGCAACAGGCCCCGCCTTGGGCAGCCCCTTGTCGATGCTGCCGTCGAAACTGCCGACGATCGTCACATCCGGCTTGCCGCTGACCTTGGCGGTCACGGTATAGGTCCCGACCACCAAGGAGGCGAACATGCTACCCTGGAAATCGAACACGTAGAGGCAGTCCTGGGCGTCCACGGTCCTGGCGGGAACGCTCACGCGTCCCTGGATGAGATCGGGGTGCACGGAGAGGGTGTTGCCTTCGGTCTGGAAGACCTGGGGATCAATGACTCCGCCGTAGGTCCGCCCGCCGTCGTCCAGCGTACCGGCAACGGTCGAAACGAGTTTGCCGCCATCCACGCCCAACAGCACGATCAGGCACCGGTTACCCACCGCCGGATCACCGCCCACCATCGCGCCCTGCATGTTGCAGCGCAGCGTGAACGTCGGCGGCAGGACCGGGCTCTCGCCCGGATTCCCTTCGCCCTTAATCGCGCCGCCCTTGCCGATCGACTCGGGATCGATGCCCTTGCTGTCGGCCGACACTAGTTTCCACGTGCCGGTCATCTGTTTGCCCTCGATCTTGGCATCCACCTCCAGCACCAGGGGAAAACTCTTGTGGTCCGTCGGTATCCATACGTCGGGCGTCATGTGAACCTTCACGATGCCTTTCATCGTATTGTCGCGGATCGGCGCGCCCGAGAAGTCGCCGCAATACCAACTCTTGTTGAACGTCTTGCCCCGGTCCTTTCTTTTGTCGCGCGAACTACCCACCAGCGACTTCCAGACCCCGTCGCGCTCGCGGGCATAGAAGTTCAGCGGCGCGGTCCCCTTCCGGAACATGTCGGTGAACTCCAAGCCCCAGTAGCGATCGGTCGGGGCCGCTGTCGGGCCGGTGGCCGGCGTGGCCGGCGGCGTTTCGGCGGCAAAAGCGGCCGGAACGGCCAGGCAGAGCGCCAGCATTCCGGTGAGGGCGAGTGGGTGGTGTTTCATGATGGTCTGGTCCTTTCGGGGTTGGGGTTGGTGTTCATGTCATGGGTACCTCCGGTAACTCACAATTATTGTAGGCCGCGTGACCTCACGCGGCGAAACTGTGAGGAAAACCGCCACGTCAGGTGACGTGGCCTACAAGAAAAAGCTGTTTTCGGAGGTACCCTCATTTTTCTCCGATACAGGGATATGCCGATTCGATGTGGTTGAGGTGTTGTGGCCATTTCGTCGGCCTTTGCTTCATTCGCCTTGCTCGCCCTCGGCGGCGGCCGGCTTCGGCACGTTCTTGTTCGGCGACAGGACGGGCGGTTTGCCCACGGCGGGCACGGCCGGTTTGGTGGTGACGGCAAACGTCAGGCCGTCCTTGGCGACCGTGATCTTCTGACCACCAATGGTGATGACCGCGCCGGCGGCTGTCGGCGCGGGCACGGTCTTGCCCTTGGCGAAAGCCAGGATCTGCACCTGGCTGCCGCCGGCCTCGACCTCATACAGCGTGGCGTTGGCGCCGCCCTTGAGCCCCGCACCCACCGCCACCAGCAAGGCATCCGCACCGGAAGCGCCCGAGGCATCGAACCCGAGGATGCCCGCCCCGTCATCGGCAACGGTCACGCCCCCCGCCGGCGTGGGCGTGAACTTCCCGGCCTTGGCCGCCAGGTTCCCCAGTGTCAGTTTCTGCCCGTAGGCGAACGCCAGGATCGGTCCGCCGGCCGGCGTGTAGGCGTCGGCGGGACCATAGCCCAGCAAACTGGTGATGACGATGTCCTCACCGTCCTGCCAGCGGTTGCGGAAGACGGTGTAGCCCTTGTTGGAGTCGAAGATGGCGTGGGGCAGAACTTTGCCGGGGTTTTCCGGCGTCGCGCCGATCGGCCAATTAACAAAGCTGAGCACCGCGTGCCAGGGCTGGACCAGGCTGTCGTAACTGCGGTCGCCCTGCTTGAGC
>CAZTAJ010000286.1:0-2232 GCA_964611575.1 uncultured Verrucomicrobiota bacterium | reverse complement strand
CCAGCGCCTTTGCCGGGCATTCTGCATGTGCCCGGCGGACTGCCGCGCCGGTTCAGCAATGCTGGTGCCGGCAGTTGCCGCATGTCGCCAACCGCGGAATGGTCAGCCTCTCCCTCACTACGCAGACAACCGGCTGCACCACTCGTCATCCCCGCAACCTCGATGCCCCCGCCCATCCTGCACACCGCCATTGCCACTTGAAACCGCGTTTTGCACGACCTGCGTGTGGCGCCAAGTAAGTTAAGTCTGGTCGCGCCTATAATAAGGCGCACGACAAGACTAAACTACTTACGTTGGCGCCTGGTCCGGTTAGTCTTCTTAGTCCTGTTGCCGTTGGACTCACCAGACTCACCAGACTTACTGGCGGCCGGTGCCGGCTCCGGGTTCACAGGCAATTCGGGTTGGCGCAACCGCTCCTCCAACTTGTCGATGTCCTCCGCCTTGCCAATGTAGATCGGCCCGCCGCGCTCATACCGCCGACTGGTCTGCTTGAGTGTCCCGGTGCGAACAACAGCATCCTTCACCGACCTGGCCTTGTCCTGCGTCAGATTCAACTTCGCCCGCAAAAGAACAAGAAACTCGGACATGGACACAGGCGGCCCGAACAACTTCGCAGCCTCATCGCAGTACTCCTCCCCAGACTTGGCGGCGGCCGGATTCGGCCGCGTTCCGCCTTTGGCGGCTACGGCAGCCAATTCGGCCACCCGGAATGAACCCTCGCACCAACCGATGGTGAAGGGCATCTGCGGCTTGTAGTTACGCTGCAAGACCTCGATTACGACCGCGTCCAGGTCATCCCTGTGTGCGGTCATCGTGATGCAACAGTCGTAATCGCGGGCCAGCACGCCGGACCCTGCGCCGCGGTCCCGGACATTGCGGTCGGCCGGGTTGCCTTTGGCGTCATGGTGAACGTACATGACGGCGGCCCCGGTCGCTTCCGCCAACCGGTCGAAAGCAGCCAGTACAGGCTTCATGTCCTCGGCGCTGTTCTCATCACCCAACAGGAGCTTGTAGAGGGGATCGAAGATGATGACCTGGGCGCCGAACTCCTTGGCGTAGGCGGCAACGGCATCCATGTTGATTGTGACCCCGCGACCGTTGATGATCTGCAGGTTGTTGTCGATGACGGCGCGCGTGATGCCCAGGGTGCAGGCCATCTTTCGGACGCGCCGGTGGAAGTGTCCTGCCTTCATCTCCAACTGCACCAGGAGGACCTTTCGGCGTTTCGGCACCTTCCACGCCAGGAGATCGAGGCCGGCGGCCAGGTGCAAGGCAATCTGGAGCGTCAGGAAGCTCTTGCGGAGCTTCGAGGCGCCAATCAGCGCCACCTTGTCCGTCGTTTCGAACATGTCTTCGATGATCGGATCCAGCGGCGGCGGCTCGGTTTCGATCCAGTCCGCCGCGTCGACGACCTTCAGGGCTTTGGGCGGTGCGAGCTCCAGGCGCATCGTTTCGAGCAAGGCATTGAAACCGGCGGTGTCGCCGGACCGCAGGCGCCGGGACGATTCGGCCAGCAGGGTCTCGATTTGCGAAAGGTCGCGCGGCGGTTCCCCGGCGCCCGATCCAACCGAGAACCCCACCTGCCGCTCGAATTCCTGAAATTGTCCCATCGGATCACTTGTCACAACCGCATTCATGTCCCCACCGCCTTCCCCTCGGGCGCCAAGTACAACAACCGCTGCCAGCGGCCGGTTTCCTTCCGGTGGTGGCCCGGAAGACGGCTGAGCCTCGATTCGTTTTTGCAGGCCGGGTCAACCCCCAGCGGCTGCAGCAGATCGCGAAAGAGATGTTGCTCGATCGAACGGCCCCACTCCGCCGCGCAGGCCACATCGCGCACGCGCACCCACCCATGCACGGACTTGCCGCCGCTATCAACCAGGACAACGACCGGCAACCGGACGGCCCACCAGAAGGCGAGTTGATCCTCGCGGGGTAGGGCATCGAACTCCACTACCGCGAACCGGTACTGTGAAATGCAGGCGTCACCACGCAGCGTCTGACCGTCCCCGCTGGCCGTGGGCCCCGGTTGGCCGGTGAGGGGATTCGGGATGATGTGCGGCGCGTCGACGCCGGGCGGAGCGTTGCGAAAGACGGTGAGCCACTCGGCTGCTGGCCGGATATCGCGCCCCAAAGCAGGCCGGCAATCACGCAACCCGATGAACAGCACGTCATTCGGCTGATACAGCGCCTCGATGACGCGCGCTGCTTCTTCTCGGGGATCCCAATCGAGAG
>CAZTAJ010000285.1:0-2243 GCA_964611575.1 uncultured Verrucomicrobiota bacterium | reverse complement strand
CGAAGCACTGGAACTGCGGCGCATTGCCGAACAGGTCGGCACGCGAACTTCCGTGCTCGGCACCGAGCGGATGGCCTCCAGTATTTTGCGTCAGGCGGATATCAAGGTGGCGGCCATCGCACAGGGCAGACCCAGACCGGGGAGAAGGACTTGATGAAACCCGCACCGGTGAAACGACGTGCCACGGCGCCTTCGCACCGGTCCGCCAAACTCTGGCAACTGCGCCTTTACGTGATGGGGCAGACACCCACATCGCTGACGGCGTTATCGAACCTGAAACAGATTTGCGAAAACCAACTCAAAGGCTGTTATCGCATCACGGTGATTGACTTGGTGAAGCAGCCCCACCTTGCCAAAGGCGACCAAATCCTGGCTGTTCCCACCGTGGTGCGCAGGTTGCCGAAGCCCGTGCGAACGATCCTTGGCAACCTTTCCGATACCGCTCGCGTGCTCGTCGGATTGGATTTGCGCGCGGCTGATTAACCCAAACAAACGCCCGTGAAAACAAATAGCAAACGCCGCGCGACTCAGGCCTTGGAGAAGTCCAGGGCCACCCGGTTCACGGGCAGATACGTGTTGCGACTGTTCGTGGCGGGGGCCACAGACCGCTCGCGCCACGCCGTCCTGCGCGTCCGTCAACTGTGCGAAGCCGAATTGAAGGATCACTACAGGTTGGAAGTGATCGACATCTATCAGCAACCCGAACTGGCACGCGAAAACCAGATCGTCGCGACCCCGACGCTCATCAAAGCATTGCCCCGGCCGATGCGCCGATTCATCGGCAACATGTCGAACACCACAGGCCTGTTTGTCGGGTTGGATGTGGGTTCGAAAGGCAAGGCCGGAGCATGAGAGTGTCCCGTCGCCATCTCAGCAGTCCACAAAACGGCGAACTCGCAGGGCTTCGAGCCCGGCTGCATGAAGCGGAGGAAACACTCCGCGCGATCCGCGTCGGCGAAGTGGATGCGGTGGTAGTGGCAGGCAAACAGGGTCCGCAAGTGTTCACACTGCAGGGCTCGGAGCACGCCTACCGCATGCTCATCGAATCCATGAATGAAGGCACCCTGACGCTGACGACGGATGCGGTGATTCTCTATGCCAATCAATGCTTCGCGAGGATGGTCGCCCTTCCTCTGGAGGGCGTGATGGGGAGTTCCTTCAATCGCTTTCTTCTGACTGCGGACCGGGCAACACTCCGACCGTTCCTGAAACGGGCCGGAAGATCAGGCTCCAAAGTCCAGGTGCGGCTGCAGGCCGGCAACGGCTCGCAGATACCGGTGCACATATCCATTCGCGCCGTAGCGGGAAAGGGACGCCCCCCCGCGACCATCGGCATGGTGGTGACAGACATGACCGACGTCCGGCGGAGCGAGGAACTGCTGCGGGCCTTGACGCACCGCGTGGTGCAGGCGCAGGAGTCCGAGCGCGGGCGCGTGGCCCTCGAACTGCACAACGGCATTACCCAGCTTCTTTGCGCCGTCCTCATACGCTGCCAAGCATTGGGCGCAGGGATTTCGCCGCACGACCTGCCATCGAAACGGAAGGCGATACAACTCCGGGAGATGCTTGGCCAGGCGGCCGAAGCAGTGGAACGTATCTCACGTGGACTGCGGGCCGGTGTGTTGGATGAGTTGGGACTGGTGCCGGTTCTCCGCGCCACCAGCACGGAGTTCGCGGAGCGGACGGGCGTGTCCATCAAGTTGACCTGTCCGCCATGCGTCGAGCGGCTTCCCGCCGACACTGAGCTGACGCTCTATCGCATTTTCCAGGAAGCTCTGCGAAACGTTGAAACACATGCCCGTGCCCGCCACGTCAGCGTGCGCCTGAGGCGGCAGACCGGCTTTGTCCACCTGGGGATCACTGACGATGGGATCGGGTTCGACCCGGATCATCGATCCGCCAGACAAAGAGAAACAGATGGGCTTGGTCTGCTAAGCATGCGCGAGCGAGCGACCTACATGGGCGGCACCATCCAAGTCGTGTCCGCTCGTCGTGCCGGCACGACAATCGAGGTGCGCATTCCCCTGCCGCCTACCAGACGATCCACGACCGTGGTTTGACGCAGGATCTGACGCAGAACTCCCTGAGTCGGCAATCCGATGGGCATTCTTCCTGTTTTCCTGAGTTCCAGATTCACACACCGCATGCTTTATCAACCGGGGCGTGGCCCCTCCAATATCTCGCGCAGCTTGCGCGCGAGGTCGTCGCGCGTGAACGGTTTCGAGAGGAACTGCACGCCCTCG
>CAZTAJ010000284.1:0-2276 GCA_964611575.1 uncultured Verrucomicrobiota bacterium | reverse complement strand
TCGGGGCCGTGCATTATTGGTTACACAAACCGTGCGTTGCCTGGCGATCTGCCGCCGGGCTTGCTCGCTGTTCGCCGTTCCCTGATGAAACGGTTGGACCGAGTCCGCCGATGGCGGTATAGTAACAAGTTGAAGTCGTCACCGCTCGGAGTTCACTGGACTCTACCAACGACTCGGGCCGAAAGACGCGAGCATGAGGGTTTTGGGATGAATGCGGAAGACCGGGCGAACTTGGTCGACGGAAAATACGGCATCTGCGATCTCATCGATCTGAATGAGCTTCGCAGGATCTTCGCGCGGTTCACCGAAGCCACCGGGTTCACCATCGGCTTTCTCGACCACCCCGGCCTGAACGTATTGATCGGCACAGGCTGGAGGGACATCTGCACCCAACTTCACCGGGGAAACCCGGTCTCCGCCGACAACTGTACGAAAAGCAACCGGCACCTCCTGGATCAACTCGACCAACCAGGGAAACTGGTGGTCGAGGAGTGCGACAATGGTCTCGTGGACTGCGCGTTCCCCATCATCGTCAAGGGGAAGCACATCGCCAGCCTGGCCACCGGGCAACTGCTGCTCGAGCCGCCCGATCTCGATCGCTTCAGGCGGCAGGCCAGGCTTTTCGGGTTCGACGAGCAGGAGTACCTGCGGGCGCTCAGTGAGGTGCCCGTGGTCCCGGAGGAGAAACTGCGCAGCGTGACGACGTTCCTCGGGGAGATGGCCCTGGTCCTCTCAGAACTCGGATACACGCGCCTGATCATCAAGGAAGAGGCGGAGCGGCTCGAACAGGAAATTGCTGTGCGGAAGAAGGCCGAGGAGGCGCTGCGGGAGAGCGAGGAGATCTTCAGGCGGTTCATGGACAACAGCCCGATCTACGTCTTCTTCAAGGACGCGACCATGCGGGCAGTGCGACTGAGCGCCAACTTTGAGACGATGCTGGGACGACCCGTTGCGGACATGATCGGCAAGACCATGGATGACCTCTTCCCCTCCGAACTCGCGAAAAGCATGGTTACGGATGACATGAGGATTCTGCAGGAAGGCAAGACCCTCACCGTGGAGGAAGAACTCAACGGCCGGTCATATTCGACCATCAAGTTCCCGATCTTTGTGGATGGGAAACCCGGCTATCTGGCCGGCTATACCATTGATGTCACTGAACGCAAGCGGGCGGATGCGGAACGGGAAAAACTGGAGGCGCAGTTGCGGCAGGCGCAGAAGATGGAGTCGGTGGGTCGCCTGGCGGGCGGGGTGGCCCACGACTTCAACAACATGCTGGGGGTCATCCTCGGCCACGCCGAAATGGCGTTGGATGAGGTGGATCCGGCCCACCCGCTCCGTGACAGCCTGGAGGAAATCCGCAGGGCCGCGCAGCACTCTGCCGAACTCACCCGGAAACTGCTGGGCTTTGGCCGCAAGCAGACCATAGCCCCCAGGGTGCTCGACCTGAACGAGACCGTGTCGGGCATGCTCAAGATGCTGCAGCGGCTCATTGGTGAGGATATCCAGCTCGTCTGGCGGCCGGCGGCGGATCTCTGGCCGGCCAAGGTAGACCCGTCGCAGATCGACCAGGTTCTGGCCAACTTGTGCGTCAATGCCCGGGATGCGATCACCGGCATCGGCAAGATGACCATCGAGACGGGGAACCGTACCCTCGATGAGGGCTACTGCGCCACCCACGCGGAGTCGCTCCCCGGCGACTATGTGCAGCTCGCCGTGAGCGACAACGGATGCGGCATGGACAAGGCTACCCAGTCGCATCTTTTCGAACCGTTCTTCACGACCAAGGAGACGGGCAAGGGTACGGGGCTCGGCCTGGCCACCGTCTACGGCATCGTCAAACAGAACAACGGCTTCATCAGCGTCTACAGCGAACCGGGGCGGGGAACGACCTTCCAGATCTACTTGCCCCGGCATGCGGGCGAGGTCGAGAAGATCCGGATGGAAAACGGATCAAGACCGGTCCGGCGTGGTCATGAGACCATCCTGTTGGTGGAAGATGAGCCGACCACCTTGAAAATGGCTACCGTCATGCTTGAACGGCAGGGGTATACGGTATTGGCGGCGGACACGCCGGGCGAAGCCATCCGCCTGGCCAGAGAGCACACCGCCGAGATCCACCTGTTGCTGACGGACGTGGTCATGCCTGAGATGAACGGCTCGGACCTGGCCAGGCAGGTGCTGTCCATCCGTCCGCACCTGAAGCGCCTGTTCGCGTCGGGGTACACGGCCAACGTCATCGCCCATCACGGCGTACTGGATGAAGGGGTGCATTT
>CAZTAJ010000283.1:0-2280 GCA_964611575.1 uncultured Verrucomicrobiota bacterium | reverse complement strand
CAAAGGCCTGACGATCGGGATCAAGGACAAACCCGGCGCAGGGGTGATCGTGTACCAGCGGCAGGGAACCGGGCCGGTTGGAAACCAGAAACCGTAAGTAAGGAGAAGATCAGATGCGAAACAGGAATCACTGGATGACAATCGCCGGCCGGACAGGTCTGGCCGCCCTGGCGACCGTTTGGGCGGCGACGGCGGCGCTCTCTGCTGAGTCAGCAGGAAAGGAAGCAACAGTGGTGAAGCGCGAGTGGGTCAGGGAGCATGTGTTGGAGGTGGAATGGAAATCCCCGCCACCGAAGCCGGCCGAGACGAAGGCGGCTGAACCGGGTCTGGTGGTTCTGGCCAACAACGATCCCGTGCAGTTGAATACCAAGAGCGGCAAACCCATGGCGATCGGCACGAAGGAGTACAGCCGCGGGCTGTACTGTCACGCCGTGAGCCGCGTGGTGGTACGCCTGCCGGGACCGGGCAAGACGTTCTCCGCCGTCGTGGGCGTGGATGCCAACAATGCGCCGGACGTCAAGGATAGTGTCAGGGGAAGCGTGGTCTTCTCGGTGACCGTTGGCGACAAGGTCGTGTTCCGGTCCGATACCCTGCGTGGCAAGGTGGAGGGTGTCCCGGTGACCGTGGACCTGGCCGGTGCGACCGAGTTTGTCCTGAACGTCGGCGACGCCGGTGACGGCATCGCCCATGACCAGTCGAACTGGGCCGATGCCAAGGTGACGATGGCCGATGGCAAGGAACTGTGGCTTGGCGAGATGCCTCTGCGCGAGGAACGCCAGGACATCGCCACCACGAAACCGGCGGAACGGACAAGCCGCCTGCCGTTTTCCTTCGTCTATCGCGGGCTCCCCTCCGATTCCCTTCTGGCGCAGTGGCCGGCGAAGACCGCGAAGGAGAAGACCGGTTCATACGGCACCCGGATCGTGCGGTCGTGGACCGAACCGGCAACCGGGTTGGAAGTGCGGTGGGTGGCCGTTGAATACGACGACTTCCCCGCGATCGAGTGGACGGTCTACTTCAAGAACACCGGCACGAACGACACGTCGATCCTGGAGAACATCCAGGGGTTGGATTCGGCCTTCACGCGAAGCGCCGCAGGGGAGTTCGTCCTGCACGGCAACAGGGGCGACAGGTGCACGGCGGACAGTTTCGCGCCGTATAGCGAGCCGCTCGGGTCGAAGGCCACGAAGCGGTTCGCAAGCGCCGGCGGCCGGCCGACGAACGGCGCCTGGCCATACTACAACCTCCAGATGCCAGGGGGCGGCGTCTTCATCGCCATCGGCTGGCCGGGGCAATGGGCGTCGACGTTTGTCCGTGACGAAAACGCTAGCCTGCGCGTGGTCGCCGGACAGGAACTGACACGCCTGGTCCTGAAACCGGGCGAGGAGATCCGCACGCCGCTCGTGGCGTTGCTGTTCTGGGAGGGAACGGATCTGGTGCGCGCCCAGAATCTGTGGCGGCGCTGGATGCTGGCGCACAACCTGCCGCGAACTGCGGACGGCAAGTTGCCGCCGCCGCAGATCGTGGCGTGCAGTTCCCACCAGTTCAAGGAGATGACCCAGGCCACCGAGGAGAACCAGAAGCATTTCGTGGATCGATACCTTGAGGAAGGCATGAAGTTGGACTACTGGTGGATGGATGCCGGCTGGTATCCGTGTGGCGGGGAATGGACCAGGACGGGCACGTGGGAGCCGGACAAGGCGCGCTTTCCCAACGGTCTGCGCACGATCAGCGACCATGCCCGCGCCAAGGGAGTGAAGACCATCCTGTGGTTCGAGCCGGAACGCGTCGGAGATCGCGGATCGTATCTGGGCAAGAATCATCCCGAGTGGTTGCTCGGCAACCTGCTGAACCTCGGCAACCCGGACGCCGTGCGCTGGCTCATTGATCATGTGGATCGTACACTCACCGAGCAGGGGATCGATTTCTACCGGCAGGACTTCAACATGGACCCCCTGAGCAACTGGCGGAAAAACGACGCGCCTGACCGCCAGGGCATGACGGAGAACCTGTACGTCCAGGGGTATCTGAAGTACTGGGACTCCCTGCGAGAACGTCATCCGCAGTTGCGGATTGACTCCTGCGCCTCGGGCGGCCGACGTGATGACCTGGAATCCATGCGCCGCGCGGTACCCTTGATCCGCAGTGACCACCTGTTCGAGCCCACCAGCCAGCAGTGCCATCACCGGCAGTTCGCGCAGTGGATTCCCTACCACGGCGCCGGGTACGTGATTGGCGGATCGGCCATCGGATTCAAGGGGCTTCCGGCCAACGTGGATG
>CAZTAJ010000282.1:0-2300 GCA_964611575.1 uncultured Verrucomicrobiota bacterium | reverse complement strand
CGTCCTTGCGGGCCACATAGGGGCCCACCCGCAGGAACACGCGCCACGGCGTCTGCGCCCCGACCAGTTCGGTCTCGGCCGCGCCGACCGGCGCCGCCAGGGCCAAACCCAGGGTGACGAGTACGGCGACTAATGTTGTTTTCGTGATCACGTTCATTCGTTTCTCCTTGCGGCTACTGCCGCGGTTAGGGTTGTTGTTCATGGGGTTTCTCTTGTGGTCGATCATGGTTTCCTCCATTCTCGCCGTTCATTTTTCGCCGATGCAGTACAGGAACGCCGAGGTTTGGATGAGCAGTTTGTTGCCGACCGCGACCGGGCCACCCATCATGGCGCAATAAGCGGCCGTGCCTTTGTAGCACCCCATGAAGCCGTAGGGATCGAACTCCTTGAGGTAGGTGCGCACCACCAGATCCGCCGGCGGGTCCTTGAACCCGATCAGGTTGTTGTTGGCCACGGGCTTGGGGTTCTTGGGATCGCTCAGGTCGAAGATGTGGAAACGGAGCATTCGGGCCACCGCGCCGCCACCAACGGGGCCGCCGCTATTCTCCCAGTAGATCAGATGCCGGCCGGCCACGACACCGGCGGCATCGTCGGACCATCGCACCTTTCCCAGGCTGGCGACCCTCGAACCATCGCGGACATCGCAGATCAACTGCTGATCGTCAGCATATCCATTGCGCAGGAAATCCCCCAACTGGGTGGGAAAGCCGTTGAATCTCAGGATCCTCGGCTCCTTGCCCGTGTGCGACCAGACCACCTCGCCCGCCGCGGTGTCGGGGCCGGTCATGCGGACGCGCATGGCCATGGAAGGCTTCCCGCCTCTGTCGTCATAGGCATAGGCGGTCACCAAATCGCCATGGACCGTCATGAGTGCGCCCCGGCCGGTGTCGAAGTTCGGCAGATAGCCCAGAATCCGGCCATCGCGGACCCGCACGATGGCCTGACCCTTGAGGTCCGGATGGATCGCAACGCTATCGGGCCCCCCCTCCATGGCCATGTCACCGATGAGTACGACCACGGGAACGCCATCGACGCCGGTCAACCGCATGAGTTTCGGGATCATGTAGTTGGAGATGCCCATATTGGCCTCCCAGAGTTGCTTGCCCGTCGCGGCATCCAACCCGATCCAGAACAACCCGGTCTTCTTATTGAACGTCCGCTTCTTGACCACCAGCACGCCTTCGCACAACGTGGGGGAACTGTGGAAGGTGCCGCGAGTGTCCCACCCTCCCTTCTCGCGTACACCCCATTTCAGGTTGCCCTCCAGGTCGTAACAGAAGGTCTGCCCCTGATCGAAGGTGCCGTAGATGTGCCGGCCGTCGCTGGCCAGGGTCGAATCGGCGACGCCGACATAGCCGCTCCACTCGGTCGTGAATGGGACCTGATATTTCTTCATGCACGCGGTCCGCAGGTGGTCGCCGTAGTTCTTCCGGGTCGCCAGTTCCTTCGCAAAGGCCGCATCATCCATCTTGCCCAAGACTTCGAGTTGGGCCAAGTCGGCATCCAGGGCCGCGACCAGATCGGCCTCGCCCACCCCCGCCACCTCGCCCCGATGGGCCTGGACCATCCGGATGACCTTGGCCACGCTCTCGCGTTTGCGCGCCAGCAGGCGTTTGAGATCTTCGCCCTCCAAGCCTCCCTTGAGAAACTTCGCGTCTTCGGGGGCGTTGTTGCCGCCGCCCAGACCAATGCAATCGGGGTTGGCGCCGTGATCCGCATGTCCGATCAGCCACAAGGCCCGGACCAGGTCGAACACCTTCTGCGCCGCCGCCGCCTTCTCCTCCGGCACGCCATCCATCAGCAGGGGCATGGCCCGCTTCTGCCAGAGTTGCTTGCCGGTGGCTAGATCGTTGCAGGTGATGACATCCGGCACGCCCACCGAGAACACCTTCGTCCCTACGACGATCGGATGCGACAAGCCCCAACCGCCGGCCGGGACCTTCCAGAGGATGTTCTTGGACTTCTGATCGGCGAATTGCCAGATCTTGGTCTTCCTGGCTTTCCCGGACTTGTCAGTGATTTCCACCTCCACCTGTTCCGGCGTGCCCTCCCACCATTCCAGGGGCGGCTTGGCACCGGGGAAGTACCCCTGGCACCAACGGAAGTACACCGGATTCTCTGGCGTGGGCTGAACGTCCGCCGCCCCCCAGGCCGGCCCGGGTTTCGGTTTCGCGGCTGGCGAGGCCGCCGGCGTCTCGGCAGCGAAAACGGCCGGAACGGCCAGGCAGAGGGCCAGTATTCTGGTAAGGGCGAGTGGGTGGGGTTTCATGGTGGTTTGGTCCTTTCGGGGTTGGGGTTGG
>CAZTAJ010000281.1:0-2362 GCA_964611575.1 uncultured Verrucomicrobiota bacterium | reverse complement strand
GGCGACTGCCGGCTGTTGTTGCCCGACATGCTGGCCGTCGGCGTGAACAGCACCGTGCCCTGCGAAGTCGCGGCGGGCATGGATCCGGTGGCGTTGCGAGCGCAATTCGGGCGCGACCTGCGCATCGGTGGCGGATTCGACAAACGCATCGTCGCCAAGGGGCCGGAAGCCGTGAAAGCCGAACTCGACCGCCTCGCCCCGGTGATCCGTGAAGGCGGGTTCGTGCCGGGCGTCGATCACTCCGTTCCCGCCGACGTCTCCTGGGACAACTACCGCGCCTATCTCGATCTTCTCGTCAAATCAGCAGAGGGCAACGTACGATGAAGTCGTTTCTCGGGAGAGTGCGCAACGGCCGGGCGCTGGCCGTATGCCTTCTGCTGCTACGACAACCAAAGGAAACGCCACGAATCTGAATCTCGCCATTCCGTACGGAGACAAATGCTCCCCACCGCAGATGCCGTGACAGCGCGCTATCCGGTTACCCGGACAACAGCACAAACCGGTAAAAGAAAGGTCTCATAGCGGTCAAGACGCAATAATAGTCGCCTGATAGTGTGGGTGGGACGTTGACGGACCAAGTGACATGATAGATGTTCATTGGAGAACGCCATTTGGCATGTTGGCTGTAGTTGGGGGGATTCTCCAACTCGGCACATTGGAAGTATCTGCTATGAATCTTAATCTTGCCTGTCCCTGGGGTGACGTTTGTTCGCCGCCGCAAACGCCCTATCTCTCGTTCCACAGTCCGCAGAGCGATAACCTGCTCTATACGGCGGGCGACACCATCGACCTGCGGTGCCAGGCGGGGCTGAGGTCCGTGGCGCTGCGGTGGACGCTTCACCGCAACATGGTCGCCAAGCCTTTCCGGGAGGGGGTTGCCGAGGCACTGCCCGGAAACCGGTTCGCGATCCGGCTCGCCACCGCCGGACTGCATCCAGGGTTCTACGACCTCAAGGTCGAACTGGATACCGGGCTGACCAACGATGCCAAAGAACCGCTCGCGAAGCGACCGGTGCGTGGCGTGTGCACATTCGGGTGGAAGGCCGAATCCATGGTCGTGGCCGATACGCGGCCAGCGGATTTCACGGCGTTCTGGGATGACGCGAAAGCAAAGCTGGCGCAGATCCCGCTCGATGCCACGGAAGGCCCGATGCAGGTCTTCGGGCCGAAGGAGATCAACGACTATAACGTCACGAACGCCTGCCTGCCGCCGGACTACGATCCCGACGGCCACCGTGCGGAGCAGGTCGAATCATGCAAGGTTGACTTCGCCGGTCCGGACGGCGGACGCGTGTACGGATGGCTGGCGAAACCTGCCCAGCAGCGTGCCGAAGGCTCTGCTGCCGGGCCCGCTGGCAAGGGCCCGTTCCCAGCCATGCTCGTGCTGCCCGGCGCCGGCTTTGCGGCGCGGCCGCGGCCGCTGGAGCATGCCCGCCACGGGTACGCGGCGCTGGACATCCAGATTCACGGTCAAGACGTGGATCTCAAGGAGTACCCGAGACTTCCCGGCTACTACGACAACACTGCTTACGAGCCGGTTTCCGCCTACTATTACTACAACGTTCACCTGCGCTGCCTGCAGGCGGTCAACTACCTGCTCTCGCGGCCGGATGTCGACCCGAAGCGGCTGGTGGTGGTCGGCGGCAGCCAGGGCGGGCGGCTGCGCGTCGTGGTGGCCGGACTTGATCCGCGCATCAAGGCCGTGGTGTCGTGCATCGCCAATTCCCCCAACCAGCCGCATCTGGCGTGGGTGTCGAGTTGCAACGCGGCCAAGGTCGACGGCATGGATCTGGCGGCGGCGCCCCCCATGCCCGACACGCCGGAAGCCCAGTGCTTCGCCTACTACGATCCGATGCACTACGCGCCGGACATCCATTGCCCGGTGCTGATGAACGCCGGGTTGATCGATCCGGTCTCGCCGCCCTTCAGTATCTGGGCGGTCTACAACCGGCTCGGCACTACGGCGAAGGAGATCGTCGCCATCGACGGCCACGCCCACGACTGGTCGGCGGAGTTCGACCGCCGCGCCTGGCGGTGGCTGGACCGCGTGTGGGGCGCCACCGCCGGCAAGGAGACAAATCGATGAGGGTGTTCCCGTTACGTTCCCGGATTCTGCAACCCTTGGCACTGATCCCAGCCCTTGTCCTTTGCCTGGTTGCCGCCCGCCCCGGAGTCGCCGCCCCGACGAAGCCGGTGGAAATCAGCATCAAGAACTACTATTCACCGAACACTCCGGCCGAGCCCACGACGGCTAAACTGCTCGCCCAGATGAAGGCGGACCCGACGCTGCGCATCACGCAATGGGGCGGACTGGATCTGCCCGGCGGCGGGGGCCGCGCGCCGGTGATGATGGCCATCGCCG
>CAZTAJ010000280.1:0-2362 GCA_964611575.1 uncultured Verrucomicrobiota bacterium | reverse complement strand
CGAACCGGATGCGTGAGGTCGCCGCGCAGCGGCGCGTTCCCCTTATCGGCACACTGGAACTGACGGCCCGCTGCAACCTGTCGTGCCAAATGTGCTATGTACGGCGAGACGGGGCGGATCCGTCCGTCTCCGCGGGTGAACTCGGCGCCGCCGCGTGGCTCGATGTCGCCCGCCAGGCCTTTGAGGAAGGGACCCTGTTCCTGCTCCTGACCGGCGGCGAACCCTTGGTCCGACCCGATTTCTGGGAGCTGTATGATCCCCTGAGCCGGATGGGGTTCTTCATGACGTTGTTCACGAACGCGACGTTGGTGGGAGATCGGGAAGCGGCCGCTTTTTCGAAACGTCCGCCCTCCAAGATGGTGGTGACGTTGTATGGCGCCTCGCCGGAAACGTATGGCCGCGTCTGTGGCGATCCTTCCGCATTTGCCAGGGCGGTAGCTGGCGTGCGGCGTCTCGTGGCGGCCGGCGTCCGAACCGAGCTTCGGGCCACGATCAGCCGCGATAATGCCGATGATATGGAGGCCCTGCAGTCGCTGTCCCAGGAACTGGTGGGCAAACGGGAGATTGAGATTAACGTGATGTTGAGTCCTTCCGTCCGCGGCGCCTGCACCCGGCCTTCTGAAAGTCGGTTGTCGCCCGAGGCGGTGGCCGCGAGGCGCGGAAAAGAAATGGACTGCGATTCCGTACGGGCGGGGCCGGCTGGCGATGGCGTCACGGTGTCACTCCTGTCCGGGGCCATTCCGCGGGAAACGGCCGCCAAAGGCGGTTCATACGAAGCGTTGCCCCCGATGTTTTGCGCCGGAGGCCGGTGTTCATTCTGGATCGCCTGGGACGGCCGCATGCTGCCCTGCGCCCTGATGGATCATCCCTTCACCCAACCCTTCCGGGACGGGTTTGCGCCGGCTTGGCGCCGGCTGACGGTTGAAACGGATCACATTCCCGGCGCGACGGAATGCAGACACTGCGAGCACCGGCCCTATTGTTCGGTCTGTCCCGGTCGGTTGCAGGCGGAAACCGGCGGCTTCACGGAGGTGGCGCCGTATGTGTGTGAGGTGGCGCGGCAGGTGCATGCCGCGGCGGGTGTGGATCACGGATGAAGCAGACCAAGGTCAGCCTGTAACTGCTGGAGTCGGCTCCCTTTGAGGAGATACCGCAACCCAAAACGGAGAGATGTAAAGGCGACGGCGGGAGTCAGGATCGCTGTCCGCACAAGGCGGTGGATCCATGCCACTGGAAGCAGATATCTGTGCGATGTGACGTAGGCGTAACGCGGGTGGAGGTCGGGGGTTGATGGGAACAACAGCCATCCCAGAAAACGCCATCGTGCGGGCGGGCCGGAATCCGGCACGCTGCCATCAACCCGGCTTCCGGCCGCCAGTGACAACGAGTTCTCGGCGTTGGTCATACCGTGTGTTCCGGCGCTCAGTATGGCTTCCGACAGACGGTCCACGGCTTCTCGGGGAATGTTCCAGGCCGAGGTGGTTTCTTCCGGCAGACTGTGGCCCAGTTCTTGTCGTGCGGCGAGCAGGACGGCCCGGCCGAACCTGCCGGTCCCGCAAACATCGAGCCGTTCCAAAAGCCCCGGGATCGAGAGGCCCCTCTCCATTTGCAGGGTGAAATCGGCCAGTTCCCGGAGACCGAATCCCAAGTGAAGGAAATGCTTGGCCATATGTAGGACCTGGTAGACCGCGGCGTCTTCCGGGGGCGGGACAAAATAGGTCCGGCTGTCCGCCTGTCGCGCGACGGCTCCCGCCAGGAAGGACTCCTCAAGGGATGCGGGGGAATGCCGGAATAAGGCGGTATGTAGTTCAATGATCAGACTCGGCCCGAATCGCCAGGAGTAGTGAGGTGCATTGGCACCCATGGGTTGAAGTCCCCGCTCCAGCAGCAGGACTTCCGCGGCGGGCAGATCATGTGGACGAATGAGCAGATCGATGTCGCCCATCGTGCGCAGATCGGGTTGCGGATACAGGGCCCGCAGGACCATACCTTTGAAGGCCACGCAGGGCAGGGCGTGGCGGTCAAAGGCGTCGGTAATAGCCAACGCCTCGTGGAACCGCCGCGCCTCCTGGATCCCCGCCTGCAGAGCGTGATGGCGCCACCGCACGAGCCGGTCGTTAGGAATGGTTCCCGGCGGCAATCCGGCGGCGGTAGGATAAAGAAGTGCGAGAATATCGTGTTGCAGGGCCACCGCCATGAGCCGATCCCATTCACGTGGGGACAAACCCGGCGTGATACGTGCCGGTCGGCCGCGGATGGCATCTGCCAAAAGAGAACACAGCACGTTGTGAAGCACAGCCTTCATGGGCGAATGGCACTTACTTAAGCCCCTTTTGGGACGGTTGTAGACGGTTGTTTTAGG
>CAZTAJ010000279.1:0-2364 GCA_964611575.1 uncultured Verrucomicrobiota bacterium | reverse complement strand
TCCCGATCAAAGGATATTTCCACTGGACGCTTGTCGACAACTTTGAGTGGAGCCAGGGGAGCAAGCAGCGCTTTGGGTTGGTCCATCTGGACTACCAGACGCTGAAACGAACCCTAAAGGATTCGGGCTACTGGTACAAGAACGTGATCGAGCAGAACGGCGCGAATCTCTAAACCTGCATCACCCTGTGAATTATCTCGGGTGCTCCGGCTCTGCATGGACCCGCCGATTCCTCGCCGGTAGCAAAATAAGCGGCCATCTAATTACAGGACCCCATTGCGCTCGTCTGCCTTCAATCACCCCATCGGCAGCAAAACAGCCGGCGAACAAGGAACAACCCCATATGCGACGATTCTTCTCCGACCAAAGCTACTGGAATATACCCATTCCGGCTCACGCGCCGATCGACCCGGAGAGCCAAGCCAAGGTCGATCTAGTTGCGCAGATGCGCCCGGAGGGTTTCTGGATCAACCATACGTCCTTCACCATCCCTGTCTTTGAGGCCACCGCAAAAACGCCCTGCTATCAGGTACACCGACGCATTCACTGGAACGGCCCGTTCCGCCGGGAGGGTACGGCCGCCGCCCGAACCCACCTCCCGGAAGACTTCCCTTTGGGCCACGGGCCGGGGTTCGGCATCGACGTCCCCATCCCCGATGAAGCCGGCCAGGATCCCGCTGGCGACCAGCATCTGGCCATCGTCGACTGGCATCGTTGTCTGGCCTGGGATATGTGGGGCGCCCAGCGCCGCCCCGATGGTCAATGGGAATCCAAAACCGGCATGGTCTACCCGCTCGATGGTTCCGGCGTGTTCGACCGCGCCTGGTTCGACGTGCGAGACCGCGAGAGTATCCACCTCTATGGCCCCAGCCGCGCCGCAGGCGTCCCGGCCATCGCCGGGCTGATCCTTCAAGCAGAACTCGCCGCAGAGCGGATCGACCACAAACTGGCATTCGGTTCCAGTGCCGTCGCCTTACAGCAGTTTGTTTACCCGCCAGCCTGCTGGACTGACGGGTCAGTCCCCGGCGGCTTGCCCGAGGGAGCCGTCCTGCAACTCGACCCCCATCTCGACCTAAGACGGCTGTCCCTGTCCCCTGCGGGCCGGACCATCGCCCGCGCCCTGCAAGTCTACGGCGCCGTGTGTGTTGACTTCGCCGGCGGTAACGTGATCTACGCCGAGGGCCTCTACGGCCACCGTGATCGAAGCTGGGAGGGACTCCTGGACGCCCGCGAAATCGAGTCACTCGGTTACCAGCACTTCCGCGTCCTGGACATGGGGCGCACGATCCCATTTGGCGACGATGGCCACCCTGTCTGGCCGGCCGCCGCCCGGGCCCTGCCCGCCGCCGCGGAACGGGCCAAGATCCGTCCCTGGCCGCACCCGATGTAACAGGGCAGACGTTTTCAATGTGAACGCTCACGCCACTACCGCACCGCGCCCGAAGGGCTCCTATGCGGGGTGGTTCGGCAACCCTCAATACATACTGTGATCCTTATAGACATCCACGGCGTACTGGAAGTCCGCCAATCCCGTTGTTAACCGCGAGACGGCGGTCGAGCGACACCTTTGCGGCCTTGCTGAACCTCTTCAGGCGCGTCGGTCCCATCATATCCCAGGTCGGGCAGGTCCGAGCGCACATTCAGTCCGGGGATGGAAGCGAAATGAGAATCGACGGTGACGACACTGGCTGCCGCTTGCAGTGCACAGCCTCCGATGATCAGATCGGTGGCCGGCAGCACCATGCCGCGCCGGTCGAGATCCCATGCCAGGTCGGCGATCCTTCGCCAAAGAGACGGCGACAGGGGAATCTCCGGAATGGCATCGAACAACGCGGTCAACTCCATGCGCACCGCCGGCTTGATGGTGCCTCGCACCACCTCGAGGCGTATGACGCCGCACGTCACGACCTGGTCGGCAAGAACGAACGGGCGCAGGATCCGTGTCGGGCTCTTCCCCTCCCGGATCCAGGCGATGAACTTGCTGGAGTCAATGAGCCACATGCGGGACCGCCCTGTCTCTCTTGCGCACGGCCATCAGATCGTACGCCGGGTCCAAGGCGCCCCTGTACTCCTCGTCCGGGAGCGCTTTCTCGAACAGTTGCCGCAACCGCTCGATGCGCTCCGTGCAGGCGAGCGCGTAATCGACGGCGGCCTTTCGCGAGCGGACCCCTGTCAGCCGCATTACTCCGGCGAGCTTCCTCTCATCGAGATCGATGGTGGTCTTCATACGGGAAAGAGTACGGATTCTCTTGCCGTACCGCAAGCCCTATTTTCGCGCGCGGCGTGGGCATGCCGGGCGAAGCCATGCTCAACCCGGACCTACCGCCGCCGCAGGAGAAGGTGCGGGCGAGGTTGGCGGAGTGA
>CAZTAJ010000278.1:0-2382 GCA_964611575.1 uncultured Verrucomicrobiota bacterium | reverse complement strand
GTCCGAGAATCTCGCCCCGGCGCAGGGAGAAACTCACGTTCTCTACCACCGACTTCCCGGCCAGGTGCGGATGCGGCACGGTCAGATTCTCCACCCGCAGCACCTCCTCGGATCCGGCGAATGCCTGCCGGCTCGGATAGAAGCTCGTCAGTGTCCGGCCTACCATGGCGGAAACGATTGCGTTCTCGTCAAATTGGGCGCGTTCGAACTCGGCCACCAACGCGCCGTCGCGCAAGACCGTGGCGCAATCAGCCAGTTCGTGGACTTCCGCCAGGCGATGCGTGATGAACAGACTGGTGACGCCGGTCTCCCGCAGATGCCGCAGAACATCGAAGAGCAGCCGCGTCTCTTCCATCGTCAGGCTGGCCGTGGATTCATCGAGGATCAGGACGGCCGGGTTCAGTGCCAGGGCGCGGGCGATCATGACCAGTTGACGCTGGCTGGCGTTGAGCGTCAGCACGGCGGCTTTCGCATCGAGGCTGATCCGGTAATTGTCCAACAACTGCTGCGCACGTTCGTAGAGCCGGCGGAAGCCCACCACCGCCTGACGCCCCTCGGTCCAGTTCCCGACAAAGATGTTCTCGGCCACGCTCAGGTTTTCGAGCACCTGGATTTCCTGCGGCACGTAACCGATCCCCTTGACCCGCGCATCGTGCGGCGAGCGGAACTGGACCGGCTTGCCCGCCAGTTCGATCTCGCCCGTGAACGAGCCTGCGGGATAGATCCCGTCGAGGATCTTCATCAGCGTGGACTTTCCCGCGCCGTTCTCGCCGAGCAAGGCGTGAATCGTCCCCCGCCGCACGCAGAGACTCACGTCGTTCAAGGCCCGAACCCCCGGGAATTCCTTGCCGATGTGACGCATTTGCAGAGCGATCTCAGTCTGAGTGTTCACTTGCGAGTCCTCGAATTCATAGCAACGGCCTACAGGATAGCGGCTTCAGGTTTCAGGAGAGGTTCATTTGAACGTCTTGCGGCCGTACGCTGACTCCTGCCTCCTGTCCCCTGACTCCTGAATTCACTTCCCAATCGCCGCTTCCACCTTGTCCAGCAACTCGGAATACGGCGCCAGCTTGTCCTTGGTGATGAACGGCGCCTCAAGCTTGGTCCACCACGGGATCTTCTCGCCGCGCGCGGCCTTGTCGAGCAGTTCCGCAGCACCGAACGACTCCCCCCACAACGGCTGGCCGACCACAGCGTATACCTCACCGTTCTTGACGAGATCCAGATTGACGCGCGTGTAGTCCATGCCGACGGCCACGATCTTTCGACCCGTTTGCTTCTGGGCGCCAGCCCACGTTTGCGGTCCGCCGCCCGTGGTCGAAAGCGCCGCCGTGATATCCGGATGCGCCTGGAGAATGGACACCGCCTTGGCGATGGACCTGGATGGCTCAAATCCTTCCTCCTCGGGGCTCAGCACCTTTACCTCAGGATACTTCTCCTTCATGGTCTTGGCAAACTCCTCGGACACCATGTTCTCTGTCGTGTTGAAACTCCCCTGCGTGATCGCCACGGTGCCTTTCCCTCCAATCGCCTTGCCGATTTCCTCAGCCGCCGCCTGCGCGTATGCCACCGGATCGCAGCCGATGATTCCCGTAGCGCCCGGCACGGACCCCTCAGGAATCGGAAAGTGCGGGAGAATTACCGGCACCCCGGCCTTCCCGGCCTTGGCGATCAAGGGATTGAAGGCGGGGTTTCCCGTCCAGATCGCCATGCCTTTGGCGTCGCCCCGGGCCAGCATCTGCTCCGCCAGGGCAATGGTCCCGGCAATGTCAGCCCCGTCCGTGCCCACCACGACGCACTCATAACCGAGTTTCCGGCACCCCTCCCTGAACGCAATCTGCGTCATCTGGTGGACCGGATGCCCTTTCAGCGGCTGAACCCAGTAGAGTTTGTTCGCCTTGGCCGGCGATGTCGAGTCCCCCTGCTTCTCGCTCTTGCCGCACCCAGCCAACATCACCGCAACAACCAACGCACCCATCGCCATCATTCCGAACCTTTTCATACCACTCTCCTCACTGTTTACTGTTCACTGTTCACTTTCCCCACCCTCTGCCCTCACGCCTTCTTCGCCCGCCTCCTCAGCAAATCCACCCCGACCGCGGCGATCATGATGACGCCTACGGCCACGGTCTGCCAGTGCGTATTCACGCCGCTGACCACCAATCCACTGCGCACCACCTGCATGATGATCAATCCCAGGAACGTCCCGGCCACGGTGCCGACGCCGCCGAACAGGCTTACCCCGCCGATCACCACGCTGGCAATCACGTCCAGCTCCCAGCCGGTTCCGATTTCCGGCTGCCCCACATTGAGTTGCGCCATCAGCAACATGCCGGCCAGCGCGGCCAGCATACCGGTCAGAACGTAGCAGTTGATCTTCAC
>CAZTAJ010000277.1:0-2394 GCA_964611575.1 uncultured Verrucomicrobiota bacterium | reverse complement strand
CCATCCTGCTGCTGGTGGAGTGCGGCGAGGAACCGACCCGATTAGCCTGGTCCAATGCACTGCCGGAGCAATACCCGGCACCGCACCCGAAAATGCGCGGGTTCATGCGCGATTTCTGCGTGATCAATGTGGACGCCCGAGAGACCGCCTACGACCCCCGTGTCATCCGACTGCCCGACCAGCGCCTGGCCTTGGCGGACAAACCGCTGACGGCACAATTGCCGTTGTTGAATGGGGGCGTGTTGCGGTTGCCGTCCGAGAAGAAGAAACTCGTGGCGCTGCATTTCTGGTCCGTGGCCTGTCCACCCTTGATCAAGCCCATGGGCGAGAAAGACGCGCACCACGATGTGATCCCGGGACCAGACATGGAAGTCGTGGCGATCAACCTGGATGAGGACAAGGCGAAGGTGATGGAGTATCTCAAGACCCGGCCGGACATGAAGGACTGGATCCACGTGTTTAGCGGCCGGGGGTGGCACGATCCATTGGCCCGGGAACTGGACGTGTACACCGTGGCTCGGTCAGTCCTGCTAAATCGGCACGGGATCATTCAGATATGGGGTTACGCCAGCGAGTTCGGACGGCGCGGCATTAAGCTGATTAAGACAAACCGAAGTGACCCTTGAGAACAGACCGTCGTGCTGCCAGTGAACATAGGATAGGCCCGCCTATCAACGATGAGCAGGTTATGACCAAGTTTCGCCAATCCGTTGCTGTCGCCCTGCTTGCGTGGGTTGTGGGGAGCCTGCCCGTCCTCGCGCAGGACGCGCCGACATCCCCACCTTCGACCGTTCCAACGGAGGTCTTCACCCGGCTGCGGGCCCAGTACATCCCCGAAGACGTGCAGGACCCGGAGATCTCCGAGAACGACAAGATCCGCCGCTACCAGAGCATCCTGCGCGAGGGCGGCTGGGCGGAACGCCAGCATCCCGGGGCGACCAACCTCTACCTCGTCCGTGACTACACGCTGGCCGCCGCGCGCGGGCTGGCGAAACTGGCGCCGTCGGAGGAAGTGGACCAGCAGTTGGTGGCGATTGCCCAGCGGCAGTTGGCGGACAAGTTTGCGCCGTTGAAGACCCGGATGATGGCGGACCTGCTCTTCACCCGGCGGCAGATGGTGAAGCTGGAAGAAGATCCGGTGCAGCAGCAGGAGGTGATTGGCCAGTTCCTCGGCCGCTACACGGATCCGGCGGTGGTCGCCGATGCGTTGATGCTGGGGGTTGAGATGAGCAAGATGATCAACGTGCCGCCCGGGGACGCCCAGGGCGAGCGCAGGGTCAAGGCCTGGCAGCAAACACTGGTGGATCAGTTGGAGCGCGACCATAAGGATCGTGCCGACGTGCGGGCCGTGCTCAATACGATGGAGCGGCGCCCGCTCCACTACCTGCCCTTCAAAGCGCAGTTCAAGATGCAGGACGGCTCGACGTGGTCGCTCCCGCGCGACGTCCTGGGACGGGTGACCATGCTCCACTTCTGGGCGGAGGAAGACAAGGACATCGCGGATTTGGCCGCATCGGTTAACCACAAGTTGGACAGCCATTATGGGACGACGTTCCCGGTGCTCAGTGCCAACGGCGCCGAGTTCCTCGGGATCTGCCTGGGGACCGAGCGGTCCGAGATGGAGAAGGTCGTCAAGGACCAGAAGATATTCTGGCCGCAGTCGTTTTCGGGGTTGGGGCGCAAGGATCCGCTGATCGAGCGGATCGACCTGAGACTCGTCCCCGCCTACTGGCTCCTCGATGCTTCCGGCCGGGTAATCTACATGAATTACAGGGACGGATTTCAAGGCCACACGGATAGCCTCGTTATGGCCCTCCGGTGGATTGCGCCGTATGTCGCCAACACCTACGACATCACGATGCGGACCCGGTATTATCGGTCAGGCGAGTTTCTGTTGGACGAACCGGCGGTATTCCCCGCCCCCGCCCCGGCGGAGAACGGCGTGCCGGCGGACAAACTCGAGGCCTTGCGGCGACGCGTGTTCATTCCCCCTTCGGAGGCGCTGGTAACGCCCAGCAAACTCGGCTGGTGCCACTTTCTGCGGCGGCCAACCGCGGTGGCCGAGACGGAAAAGAAGGTCGAGGTACTGCGCGAGGCTTTGGCCATGGGGCGCACCCTGGAGAAGGATTATCCGCGGGCCGCCAACCTGACCACGGTTCGCAACTACATGCTGGTGGCCGCCCGGTTTGTGGCGCACCAATCCAGGGACCGCGAGGCGGCCAAACAGGCCATGACCATCGCCGATGCGATCCTGGCCGCCAAACCGCCGCCGGCGCAGGCGTTGTTGGCCGAGTTCGCCCGGCTCTCAGGGCAACTCGAACAGGATGAGCGCGACGCCGTGGCGCGGATCACGGCCTTCCGGCAGGCGCACGCCAAGACGGATCTGAACTGGGC
>CAZTAJ010000276.1:0-2442 GCA_964611575.1 uncultured Verrucomicrobiota bacterium | reverse complement strand
ACCGACTGGCGGCCGCCCGTGAGTTGGGGCTTCACAAGAGCACGCTTTTTCGCAAGATCAAGTCCCTGGGGATCGGTCTTCCCGATCGGGATGGGCGATCGCGGCCGTCGTGAGACCGGCCGACTCAACGGTCTCCAGGCGTGGACGGGATCGGGCGGGCTTTGAGCGCCAGTCCCATTAGGCAGGCCAACACAAGGGTCATCAGCCCTCCCACGAGTCCCGATACGGAAGTTCCGGCGTTGACCGCCGGCCAGGGTTCCGCTTCGGGTGAGGCGGCGTGTTCCGCCAGCGCGGCGGTTTCCGGCACGGCCTCGGCGGACTTGAATCCGTAGTCGGGAAGGAAGGCGGTCTTCTCCTGGACCTTCGCCAGACCCTCGTGGATACCGGCTTCAGGGCTTTCAAGTTCCTCCTTGCCACTCACCTTGGCCATGGACCATTCCAATCCATCCGGATGCGTGGAGGCGAACCAACTTGCCACGCCGCCCGTGACGACCGCGGCGATTGCCAGTCCGATCAATACGGGACGCAGACTGACCGACGCACCGGAGGCCGATGCCGTTGGAAGCGCTTCCGGGCGCGCCTTGGCAACGAACGAGACCACCGCCGCGGTTGCCAGTCCTTCCACCACGCCGATGGCCAGGTGAACGGGCAGCATCATGAGGACAAACGTGCCGAAGGGCAGTTCCGAGATGCCGGACGCCTTGGTTTCCAGCACGACGCAGAACGCCCCCAGTTGCAGTCCCGCGACAGCGGCAACGAGCGCCGCCACCCAGGCACGCGATGTCCCGTGTTGATCCCTGGCCATGATCCGGTAGATCAACGGATAGGCAATGAACGCCGGGAAGAACCCGAGGTTGAAGATGTTGCACCCCAGGGCCAGCAGACCGCCATCCGCGAAGAAGAGCGCCTGCACGGTCAACACCGAGGCAATGACCAGGAACGCCGCGGGGGGCCCAAGCAGGATCGCCAGGATCAATCCCCCGCCGAGATGCCCGCTCGACCCCGTTCCGGGGATCGAGAAGTTGATCATTTGCGACGCGAAAATGAACGCCCCGAGGACACCCATCATGGGAACCAGACCGTCCCGAGAGGTGTGCTTCACTTTTCGGGCGCAAAAGGCGATCAGCCCCCCCGACACCGCCCACATCGTCCCGCCCACGGCGGGAGAAATCAAAGCGTCTGCCATATGCATGTTCAGTTCCTCTCAGGGACGATGGTCGCTCTCGAATCCGAAGGCCCAGGTCACTCCCGCCGTCCCGATGAAGTCCGGCGCCTCGCCGCTGATTTTCGAGCCGCCGGCGATGTCCAGCGTCAGACTTTCGCGGGGACTCCACCGGAAGCCCGTATTGAACTGGGCGGCGGTGTCCGCGCCGTCAGCCCGCTCCCGTTCGGCAAACACCTCGCCGACCCACTGAACCGAATCCATAAGCTGGTAGTCCAGGGCCAATCCATAGTGCAGCACATCGTCATCCGGACCGCCGATCCACGAGTACCCGAGATTGAGATGCACCCCCGCTGGCTCGCCCAGAGAGCGCGAGGCGATCCAGGTGAGATCGCCATCCGTTTCACCGCTGCCAAACCCTTTGTCTTCGTCCGCTGTCGGGAACTTGGCGGACCCGGCCAGGGCATGACGCGCGCCGAGCGGGCAGGACTCCATGACCTGCCATTTCGCGCCGACAACCAAATCGCCGATGCCGTGCTCACGGATGCACTTGTCCCTGCCGTCCTCCACATGAAACTCCGTCCGTTCCTCCAACTGCCCTCCGAACCCGACACCGACCTCGACGCCCGGTACGAGACCATAGGTCAGACCGAAGGGGAAATCCCAGTGCTTGCAGTCGGAGTCGTATTCATAGGAAGCGCCGGCCTCGGACTCGAATTGCCCGCGGTCCACCGGATCCGCGTCGTCAACCGCCAGCGGCCGCCCGGCCAACACAACTCCGGCCACGACCCACACTCCTGCCAGTATGGCCGCTCTCAACACACGTGGTCCCTGCATCTCCCAGCCTCCTTGCTTTTGTTGTCCTTGCCCCATACAACGCTGAAATCATACTTATCGCACAAACGTAACACTCTGCAAGTCAAAAACAATATGAAGGAAAAAGGGGACGTCATCGTCCTTCAGGAAAGACCCTGCCGGTTGTTCCGGCGGCGAGCGAAACGTGTTTCAGCCCCTTGACGGCCTTCAGGCGTTTGAGGATGGATTCGATCCCGAGCGGACTCCCCCGCACGGCCGCGAGGGTCATGGCGAGGGTCAGGCGAGGGTCATGGCGATGTCATGGCATTGACCGGTTGGCGATTGAACGCTATGCTGTGCAGCGACGTCACTCATGAACCGGTTGTTGAACAGCGTCTTGTTGGTGCTTTTCGTGCTTGGGGTTGTGGTGTGCCCTGGCTTGCACGAGGCGACGTGCTCGGAGGCGCTGTACGGTGACGAGTGCG
>CAZTAJ010000275.1:0-2487 GCA_964611575.1 uncultured Verrucomicrobiota bacterium | reverse complement strand
CCGCCGGCCAGTTGATCGACGAAGCGGCCGCCGAACGGGTGGTGGATGCGGATGTGGAGAAGGCCCGCATCCGCAGTGTGCTGACGTGCGAATCCCGCCGCGGCTTGTGCGCCAAGTGCTACGGTCGCGATCTGGCGACCGGCCGGCTGGTCGATATCGGTCAGGCCGTCGGCATCATTGCGGCGCAGTCCATCGGGGAACCCGGCACGCAGCTCACCATGCGGACCTTCCACATCGGTGGTACGGCGAGTTCAGTGTTCAAGCAGCCGCACGTCATCTCCAAGCATGACGGGACCGTGCAGTATGCGAACCTGCGCCTGGTGACCAATGACCAGGGAAGCCACGTTGTACTGAACAAGAACGGGTTCGCCTGCGTGTTGGACGAGACTGGCCGGGAGGTCGAGCGCCATTCGCTGGCGATCGGCGCGATCATTTCCGTGGCCGATGGCGGGCGCGTGAAGAAGGGCCAGAGTTTCATCGAATGGGATCCGTACAGTGTTCCGATCCTGGCGGAGAAGCCCGGCACGGTTCATTTCCGTGGGTTCATCGAGAACGTCACGGTGAAGAAGGACGTCGACCAGTCGACGGGGCTCATGGGAACCGTCGTGCTCGAGCACAAGGAAGATTTGCATCCGCAGATCGTCATCCGCCACGATTCCTCGGCCGAGGCGACCACGGCCTACAACATTCCGGCGGGCGCGCACGTCATGGTCAAGGACGGCAAGCGTGTAGCGGCGGGCGATGTGCTGGCCAAGACTCCGCGCAAGGAGTCGAAGACCAAGGATATCACGGGCGGTCTACCTCGCGTAGCCGAGCTTTTCGAGGCGCGGCGGCCTAAGGATGCGGCGGAGATCGCCAAGATCGATGGCATCGTCGATTTCGGTCCGAACCAGCGAGGACGGCGCTGCCTGATCATTCGCGATACGGTGACCGGGGACGAAGAACAGCATCTGATCCCGATGGGCAAGCATATCGTCGTCTACAAGGGAGACTATGTCCAGAAGGGGCAGCAGTTGACTGAGGGCCCGGTGGTTCCGCAGGAAATTCTGGAAATTTGCGGTCCGCAGGAATTGCAGGAGTATCTGCTCAATGAAGTGCAGCAGGTCTACCGGCTGCAGGGCGTCGAGATCAGCGACAAGCACATCGAGGTCATCGTGCGCCAGATGCTGAAGAAAGTACGCATCACCGACCCGGGTGACACGGACTTCCTGTGGGGCGAGCAAGTGGAAAAGCAGACCTTCCAGGAGATGAACATCAAGGCCGCGGCCGAGGGCAAGCGGCCGGCGGAGGCGCAGCCGGCCCTGCTCGGCATCACGAAGGCCGCCCTTGAAACGGAGAGTTTCATCTCGGCGGCGTCTTTCCAGGATACGACCCGGGTGCTGACCGAGGCGGCGACGCTGGGCCGCGTGGATGCGCTCTACGGGTTCAAGGAGAATGTCATCATGGGGCATCTCATCCCGGGCGGGACGGGTTTCCCGATGGTGCGGAACATCAAACTGGTGGCGCTGGCGGAGCCGATTCCCGAAGAGGAACTGCGTCCGGAAAGCGAAGCCGAGAAGAAATTAAGCGAGTTGATGGGTTAAGCTTGACAAGGGTTTGCAGACTCTGGCACATTTCAACGCTTTGCGCGTCAAGGGGACAAGACGAATGCCGACGATCAACCAACTAGTCAAATACGGGCGGAAGAAGATCAACGCGAAGAGCAAGTCGCCCGCGCTTCAGAATTGCCCGCAGCGGCGGGGGGTGTGTCTGATCGTGAAGACCCAGACGCCCAAGAAGCCCAACTCGGCGCTTCGCAAGGTGGCGCGCGTGCGCCTCACCAACGGCGAGGAAGTGACCGCGTATATACCGGGTGAAGGCCACAACCTGCAGGAGCACAGCGTGGTGCTCGTGCGTGGCGGCCGTGTAAAGGATTTGCCGGGTGTCCGCTACCACATTGTGCGTGGGACGCTGGACACGCTGGGGGTGGACGGGCGGCATCGGAGCCGTTCGAAGTACGGTGTCAAAACGCCTAAGCAGGCATAGGACGGCGCGCAACCATGGGACGCAGACGCAGAGCAGTACGGCGTACGATCGGGGTTGACCCGAAGTACAACAGTGAACTGGTCGGTCGGCTCATCAGCATGCTGATGGAGCGCGGCAAGAAGTCGGTGGCGACGAAGATCGTCTACGACACGCTGGATTTCATCAAGGAGAAGCACCCCGAGGGTGATCCTCTTGAGGTTGTGATCCGGGCAATCGACACGGTGAAACCTCGCGTGGAAGTCAAATCGCGACGGGTGGGCGGCGCGACGTATCAGGTTCCGGTGGAAGTGTCGCCGGATCGCCAGAATGCGTTGGCGTTGCGCTGGATCATCGGCTTTGCACAGGCGCGCAAGGGCGTGCCCATGCAGCGCGCGCTGGCCACCGAAGTGCTGGATGCCTTTGGCGAACAGGGCAATGCGATCAAGAAACGCGATGAAACACACAAGATGGCCCAGGCCAACA
>CAZTAJ010000274.1:0-2499 GCA_964611575.1 uncultured Verrucomicrobiota bacterium | reverse complement strand
GGCAGACTTGCCCGCCGGCCGTGGACGTCGTACCATGATGTCTTGTGAGTTTGAGCGATCGAGACTACGTTCGCCGCCCGGCAGTAGCGGCGGCCCCGCGACGGCCGTCCCCGGGAATCCCGGTCCGCTCGCGCCTGCTGTTCACCCTGTGGTGTTTCTGGCGACGCCTGCGCGGGAAGGAACGCAACCGCCCTCCTCCTGAAGGGACATGACCACGATGACGAAGACGACTGTGATCGGCAAGACCGCCCCGGAACGAACACTGACCGAGGCGGACGTCCATGAGGTGTGCGCGCAGGCTGCCGCCGCCTGGAAGCCGGACGGCAAGCGCGTGTTGTTTGTGATTCCGGACCACTCGCGAACCTGCCCGATGGACGTGATGTTCCGGGTGCTCTACGGGTTGCTGGCCGATCGCGTGAAGAGCCTGGATTTCCTCGTCGCCCTCGGCACGCATCCGTTGCTGACGCCGGACCAGATCTACAAGCGCGTCGGGATCACCGCCGCCGAACACGGCGCGCGCTACCCGAAGGCCCGCTTCTTCAATCACGAATGGAAGAACCCGGCCCACCTGTTCGAAGCCGGCCGGTTTTCGCGGGCCGAGATCCGCGAGATCACCGACGGACGGTTCGAGATGGATGTGTCCGTCACCTGCAACCGCATGGTGTTGGACTACGACCTGCTGGTCATCATCGGCCCTGTGTTCCCGCACGAGGTCGTGGGGTTCTCGGGCGGCAACAAGTATCTTTTCCCGGGCATCGCGGGCCAGGAGATCATCGACTTCTTCCACTGGCTCGGCGCCGTCATCACCAACCCGGTCATCATCGGAAACAAGTGGACGCCCGTCCGGCGTGTCGTGGATCGCGCCGCCGCGATGCTGCAGGTCGAACGCCGGGCGCTGTGCATGGTGGTGAGGCATCACGACCTGGCGGGCCTGTTCGCGGGCACGCCCGAGGACGCCTGGTCGGCCGCCGCCGACCTGTCGCGCGACCTGCACATCGAGTATCGCGACAAGCCCTTCCACACCGTGCTGTCCTGCGCGCCGGAGATGTACGACGATCTCTGGACGGGCGGCAAATGCATGTACAAGATCGAGCCCGTCGTGGCCGACGGCGGCAAGGTCATCATTTACGCGCCGCACATCACGGAAATCTCGTCCGTTCACGGCCACATCCTGGAGGAGATCGGCTATCACACGCGCGACTTCTTCCTGAAACAATGGGACCGTTACCGCCACTATCCCTGGGGGGTCGTCGCCCACTCGACGCACGTGAAGGGCATCGGCACCTACGAGAACGGCGTGGAGCGGCCCCGCGTCGAGGTCATTCTCGCCACCGGCATCCCCGAAGCCGTCTGCCGCAAAGCCAATCTGGGGTATCTGGATCCCAAGCGGGTCAAGTTCGAGGACTACGAAGGACGCGAGGAACAGGGCACCCTCCTGGTCCGCCGGGCGGGCGAAATCCTCTATCGCTGGAAGGACGCGCCGCCGGAACTGGGCGGGACAAAGACGGTCTAGCGCGTTTCCAGGTGGAGGGTGCGCCTGGTGGACCAGGGTTCAGGGTTCAGGACATACAAGATGCCGACGTGCCACATGCCCCAACCTGAACCCCGAACCCTGAACCCTGTCCCGCATGGGATGCGCCCCGAACACCGACCGATCCACCTTGGCAACACTCTCCTCCCCTGGCTGGCGTGGCTGGGAATTCTCGGCGTTTTCGTGGCCCTCCGCACGCGCGGCATCGGGCACCTGCTGATCTGGGATGAGGCCATGGACCTGTGCTCGGTCCGCGCCTTCGTGACCTCCAGCCACGATGCCTTCTCGAACGCGTTCTGGGCGCATCCGCCGCTCTTTCCCCTCCTCATGGCGTGGCTGGACCCTTTGCGGGCGGGATTTGCGGAACGGTGCGAGGGCCTGTCACTCGCCGTCCAGGCGCTCAACCTGGGCCTCCTGTTCCTGCTCAACCGCCGCCTGTTCGGCACGCCGACCGCCCTGCTGTCGTGCGCCGTGCTGGCCTGCCTGCCCGGCGCCGTGTTCTTCGATGTGTGGGTCAAGCGCGATCACCTCGTCGTGTGCTTCAGCCTGCTGACCCTGCTGGCCTTGAGCCATGAACGCGTCCTGACCGCCGGCGTCCTGCTCGGCGCCGCGCTGCTGTCGAAGGAATCGGCCCTGTTCACCGTCGCCGCCGTCCTGCTGTTGACCCCGCGCGTGTTTCCGGGCCGCGAGGGCCGGCGGAATCTGACGGGCATCCTCCTCCTCGCCGCGGTCGTCTCGGGCTGGTGGTACGCGCTGTTTGGGATCATGAGCCGCATCTACCTGAGATTCGCACTCGGCCGCGAAACGGTCCTCACCGGCTGGAACCGGCCGTGGACGTACTACGTCGAACGCGCCTGGCTCGACCTGGGCCCCGTTGCCGTGGCGGTACTCGTGATTGGCGGAGTGGCAGCCATGATCATCCGCATACGCCGCAAGGTCCATGCATCCATGGCCGTGTCGTCACAACC
>CAZTAJ010000273.1:0-2518 GCA_964611575.1 uncultured Verrucomicrobiota bacterium | reverse complement strand
AGAGTCAGGGGCCCAGTCAGGGGCCCAGTCAAAGGCCCAGTCAAAGGCCCAGTCAAAGGCCCAGTCAGAACTCATTCTGCAATCTCTTTGTGTCCGACCCCTTTCAGCGAACGAACTGGCTGAAATACTCAGGTTGGAAAGCAAAACGGGTGCCTTCAAGCGGACCATCAAAGATCTCTTGGACAGGGGCTTTATCGAATACGCGATTCCGGACAAGCCCACCAGCAGGCTACAGAAGTACCGGTTGACAGACAAAGGCCGTGATTGGCTTGCGGGCGGCAAGTCCTAAACAAGACCGAGGGGCCGGTGACGATATCGGCGGAAGAGGCCGGTCATGGGGCGGATGGGATAGGCGAAGTCGTTGGAACCGGTCAGCCACAGGAAGGGTATTTTCGCGCGGGGCAGATACTGGGAAGGATCCCAGTAGCGCAGCCATTTGGCGGCCTTTTCCTTGCCCATCTTCAAAAATTCGGGGAGCCACGTGGAGTTGTCGCCAATGAATCCGCAACCATAGACCGGTGCGGCAAATCGAAACCGGTCGTCCAGGCCGGCGACGATGCATGTGACAAAGCCGCCCCACGAAATGCCGGTGAGACCGATCCGGTCCTGGTCCACGTCCGGCAGCGAACGCAGCAACGAGTGGGCGAGAATCGCGTCGGCGACGGCGTGATAGGTCCACTGGTCCTCGATCGGATCATCGATCTGGGCAAAGCGGCCCGAGCCGCCCGGCGCAGTGCCGGGGCCGCCGTTTTCGTGGCGCTCCCAGTCGCCGAACTTGCCCCGGGGGACGCTGCCGCAGGTGTCCATCGCGATGGCGGCGTATCCGCGACTGTTCCAGAATTTCACCCACTTGGCGAAGGCCGTGCCGCCGCCGCCATGAATCAGAACCATCGCGGGGACTTTTTCACCGGCCTTGTGGTCGGGCATGCCGATAAATGCGAATACCCGGGTGGGTTTGCCTTTCCACGGCAGGCCGTCGAAGAAGAGGCCGCGGACGCCGTTCGTGTCGAAATCGGCGGCGGGCTGGAATGGCGGCGCCCTGAAGAGCGTGTTCAGATCCCACGGGATCTGCGGCGGCTTTTCGTTGTCGGCGGCAACGGCGGCCGTGATGGCAATTGAGCAGAGCAGCCCGATGAAACGACGGGGTCGAAGGATCATGGTTCCTCCATTAACTGATAGGAAATTGCTTTTCAGAGGGACTCCGCATGGGCGACAGCACGGGGGGTTAAGAACTTCGTTTTTGGAGGCGCCATCGGGCGCAAATTATTGTAGGTTTCCATTCTCGTGGTTCTTGTTTCTTCGCTTACTTGACCGGTTCGAACCGCACATAGTCGAGCCCGACCATGTGCTACTTTACCGCCTTCTCGTCGGCACCCCAGCCGGCAGCACGTAGCCCGCGAATGCGACAGCGCATAAGTCTTGTCATACAAAAAGTCCCCTTGTTTGTGTTTGCACGCGTCATGAGGGAAGACTATAGCACCGCCAGGGGATCGCGATGATGGAAGAACTTTGTAAGAACTTATCCGGAGGCCGAGCGGTTGTTGCCGGACCAGACTCACATCCGTTCCCCGAACCGCGCGGCGGGCACGCCGTGCAGCCATTGGGCGTTAACGCCCTCTCCCTGCTGGATCCCCGGGCAAGAAGGCGGCCTGTCTGGGCAAGTTCCTGAAGATGAAGCGCGGCCCGGACGTGGCAAGAGACCGAAGGTTCATTGGGGATTGGGGGGAGACCGGAGACCGCAGACTGGAGACTTCAGACTGCAGACCGGAGGGAGAGATGGCCCCCGGCACTATTCCCCAACGGCTTCCAGGAAGTGCGCGACGAGGAGTGCGTCGTAGCGGATGCCTTCGGCACGGGCCTTTTGGATGAAGGGTTTGACGGCGGACAGGATGCCATGCTTCTTGGCCTGGCCGAGGAGTCCCAAGACACCGGTCACTCGCAACCCAGCGGCCAGTGCGGCCCGGCGGCCCTTCCACTCGTCGATACAGACCCAGGCAATGTCCCGCTCCAGCGCAAGTTGGATGACGGCGGCTTCCCCGGCATCCAAGGCCGACATCGCAAGAGCGGACGCCGGCGACCTGAGCGCTTCCACATTGCAGGGCGGCCCACGATGCAGTCCTGACGGCGGCGTGGTTGGAGCGGACGGCGGCAAAACCTTAACCGTCTCGCCTCAGTTCTGCTCCTGGCAGCAGCCTGCACTCACCAAAGCCGCATGAATTAAGCCCCTGACCGCATTTCCGGTCTTTTCGTCTGTTGGCGATTTCGACGTCCATTTCGCCATTACCCCTTGCGCACAGGACTGTTACGCACAAAACCGCCTCCAGCGACAACAGAGCCAGTTGATTCTTGTGCCTTATATAGCGAGCAACATCAACACCACACATGAGGAGGAGGACTGAAATGACGACATGCGCCCTGCAGGAGTACCTGAAGAAGGCCGGGAAATCGATCCGGGGAACAGCCTTGGAGATCGGGCTCGATCCCCAGATGTTCAACGCCTACGCGCACGGCAAGCGCC
>CAZTAJ010000272.1:0-2538 GCA_964611575.1 uncultured Verrucomicrobiota bacterium | reverse complement strand
TCAACCACGCCCGTCAGCCGCATGGGGCCGCCCAGCACATCCTCGCCCTGCGAGAGGATCGCGGCGGGCAGGCCGTTGTTCTGCAGCCGGTACTCGCGCCCCCATACCGTTATGGCCCGCGGCCCCCTGAACCCTGAACCCTGAAGCCCAACAGGCTCCCACGGCGGGATGATCACCTTCTCACGGCCAATCTCGCTCTTCTCCCAGGCAAACTTCTTCCGCGTGAGAGGCCTCTCGCCCTGGTCGATTACCACGGCGCCTTTCAGGAGTTCCATTCGGACCCGGTAGTCGCCTTCGGGCAACGGCGTCGGCAACTGGAGCGGGGTATGGCCCGCTCCGTCGCGTACCGGCCCCTCGCCGCGGACCAACTCCTTGCCGGTGGCATCGAGCACGGTCACTCTCAGCCGGTCCGCCGCGACGATGGCGTTGGCCTTCTCCAACTCGGTCCCGGCATAGAGTTGGGGATTGAGTTTCGTGGAGGCCAGCGCGTCCAGTCGGTCGGAGTAAGGATCGTAGACGAAATTAAAGTTGGCGGCGGCTTTCAACGCGTAGGCGTGAACCGCCGACCACTGCTTGAGCGCCGCGTCCACCTCCGGGTTCCGTGGGCTGAATGGGAGGCTGTTGCGGAAGCACAACTGCGCCGTGCCGCCCGGCGCGGTGGCGAAGCCTTCCAGGGTCAACCAGTTGTTCGAGGCGGCGACCCCCTTGACCTGTTCCCGGAGGCTGAACTGCACCGCCTTCCCGGCGGATTTCCGATCCTCCAGGCTTTTTTCCCAGGTGACGCCGCCGCCGGCTTCGTTGCGCATTGTGAGGCCGAACGTGAGCGGGGTCTGGTCCGTCCCGGCGAAGATGTTGCAGTCCAGGCCCAGATTCAGGCCCCCGCCGGTGCTGAGGAGGAAGGGATCCGTGCCGTTCAGGCGGAAACTGTTGACGGGGTTCGGATCGAAGAGCACCTCCGGCATGGTGGCCCACTGGTCGGCCTTCACCCCGCCCCAACTGAGATAGAGCGGCTTGCTGGCCCAGGCGAGATGCACTTTGGCGGTCTTGCCGTCGAGGCTGGTCACCCCCAGCATGTCCAGCGGGATGCGCAGTCGCACAATCCACCAGTTGCCCGGGATATGGTGCGGGCCCACGTGGTTGCCGAGGGCGATCTTCGTGGTGTCGACGGGGTGGTTCTGCCCCGGCAGCGCCTCGATGGTGGACGCCCATAACGCGCCGTTGGGGTTGACGGCCAGGCGCAAATACGGCACGCCGGACTCGCCCACTTTCGGGTCGAGCGCCACCTGGATGACCAGATGATCGTCCTCGAAGATGGCCGGATCGTCCTTGGCCGTCGTCCTGGCGATGTAGTTCTCCCCCTGCGGTTTCACCGAGACCAGGCAGGCGATGAACAGCGCCTCCTTGTTGTAGGTCAGCCACCAGGCGGCATCCTTGCCGACGAACGGCGCCCCCGGCAGGTTGGCGTCGCGGAGTCCGCAGAAGGCGGTCGAGGCACCCCAGCCGAACGAGCGGAAGTGTCCGTTGTCATGTTCCGGCGTCGCGCTCGTCTTGCCGACCCGTGCAAAGGCGGCGGGCGCGGCGGGGACGTCCGGGGCGGCATGGAGGAAGCCGGCCGCCATGGCGGTCGCCAGCGCCAGTGCGCCGTGTGCCAGGTTTCGTCTACCGTTCATTGCGGTCTTGTTCATGCCGTTTTCCCCGCAAGAACATGCGCTCCCGCCGCCGTTGTCGTAGCGGAACTTCTGCAGCAGGTTGAAGCCGCGGAAGCGCGGCATGCCGGTTTGTTTGATGTAGTTCAGGTTTCCACGCATGGGTTGGGGCCTTTTGGTGCTTGGTGTCGGGTTTCGAGGGAGCCCGGCAGCAGGGGTCTGCTGCCGGGACCGAACTGGCTTCACGTTCAGATTTTAGTGTTTGGGTCGACCGGATGACCGGCTGTTTCATGCGCCTTCAATTCAAGCGTATAGGCCGTATGTCCGTGCGGTTTCAACCATGGCCGCCAGATTCCGATCCGGCGTATCCCTTCCACATTGGTCGCCGGTGGACAGGATGAACCGCCCGCCCGCCGCCGCGTCGTCAATGGCCTTGCGACTGGCCGCGACGACGTCGGCGACCGTACCGCGCAGCATGACTTCCGTGGTGTGCAAGTTTCCCTTGAGAACAATCTTGTCGCCGTACGCTCGCTTCAACTCGGCCAGGTTGCAGTCGCCCATCGGGGGAATCTCGAGGGGGTCAATGACCGTCAGGCTCGTTTCCTCGGTCAGGATGCGCACCAATTCCTTCTCGGGGCCGCACGAATGCACGTGCGTCGGAATCCCCGCGGCCGTCGCCAGTTCAATGGCGCGTTTCACCGCCGGCAGCGCGTGTTCGCGGAAAAAGGCCGGCGTCTGGAACACGAGCGTGCCGGAGCCGCCCACGCACAGGAAGTCCGGACGATCCTCGGGCGCCAAAGTCATCAGGTAGGCAAAGCGCCGCTCCACTCCCTCCAGCCGCTCGGCCTTGACCGCTTCGAGTTTTTCGGGATGGTCGAAAAAGTGGTAGATG
>CAZTAJ010000271.1:0-2545 GCA_964611575.1 uncultured Verrucomicrobiota bacterium | reverse complement strand
TCTTCATCAGCCGGGGTCTGCCGCTCGACCGCATTCTCAACACCCCCATGGTGGCTGCCGAAGTCCTCAATATCCTTGTGGGCAGCTTCGGCCTCGTCACCGTCGCGCCGTTCACGGCCCTGGTGGCGGCGGGGCTGTTCCGGAGGCGCGGTACGCCCTGCTCTTGAAGGGGCATCGTCGTGGCGCCGGCCCCATCCCCGCACCACTTCACGCAGGTATGCCACCTTGGCAAGAACCCTCGTCTTCCTTTCATGACAGAAAGGCGTGAGTGGGGTTCAATTCCGCCGCCCCCGCAAAACAGGAACCTCGATCCACTGGTTTGACCAAATCATCGTGTCGCGAAACTCAACGCCGGAATCCGCCGGCATTTCTTCGAGAAAGGCACTCTTGACAAAAGCACATTGCGAATACTCCGCATCCTTCGTTTGGGACAGTATCCCGTAACGCCATCGGCCTGTGAATTGCGGATCGTCAAAAAGGCCCTTGAACCCAACGCTGTAACAGTTGTTGGTCGCAGGCGGGATGGGCGGAGAGGCAAGCAGGATATCCGGTTCGACGTGGAAGAATGCGCCTATTTCAAATGCGGCATGGCTCTTGAAGCCTTTGCGATCGCCTCTGAAGTGGGCAATGAGACTGTTGTTCAACCCCATGAGATCGACAATCTGCCCGGCATACGTTCGGGCAATGCCGCCTGCCGTTACAACACCGACGCTTGGCAATCGTTTGGCGGCCAGAAAGAGGCGGTTGAGACGCCTGCCGGTGGCCATTCCGTCTTCGGCGATTCGGAACTCATGTTCAATCGGGGAACCCCACCGCATGGATCTCCATGAGAACTCCGAGGAAAACGCGAACAGCCAGTAGGCCATGACCACACCGACGGTCACCCCCCTCAGCGAGTTCGTTCTCCACCACCGCGGAGCGAACAAATGGCCTGTTGTCGAACAGGCCGACAGTTCGGTTGCGGACAGGATGGCGGCGAGATAGATCAACGGAAGCGCGGGTTGACAAAAACGAAACATGTTGAAGTGGTCGCCTCCAGTAAGCACGGGCACGGCCAGCAGCGTCAAAGCGCCGAAGGAAACGGCCGTTCCCGCCGAAATGGGCGGCTCAAATAGCGATCTGAATGAGGCGTGTCGAACCCTATCGAGGAGCCGGCCAATCCATGATGCGGCACGGCAAAGCAGAACAAGACAAAACACCCCGACGACCGTGCCGCTCAGGATGAATCGATGCAGATAGTTCTTCCCTTCCTGGAGATTGTACGCCAGCGAAGGAGAGACCTTTGCGTAGTAGGTGTTCGGGAATGGGTATCCGAAATAGTGAATGCGGAATACGGTCAACGCGACGGATGCGGCCACGAAGGAAACCGCGAAGAACAGGCCCATTCGCGTTGCGTACTCGCCACCAGTGGCCCTGCACCGTAGCCAAAGAAGCCCGATGAAGACAGGCACGACAAGAAGCGCCTCCGGTCGCGCAACAGGCGCCATCATGAACGTCACCACCGCAATGAGTGTCGTCAATGTGGATCGTGGCGGCGAGACCAGGAAAAAGGTCATGACCGCCACGATAAGGCCCCATAGGCACGTATCCATCAGGGTGATTGTCATCCACGTGATGTAACTGGGAGAGCAGAGGATCAGAGCGGTGTAGACCAGTTGTGGAAATCGGGCGCTGCCTTCTGTTGGCGGCCCGGCATTCCGTATGGCTCGGAGAAACAGAAGCTGGGTCACGACAAGAACCATGAAGCTCAAGGCCAAGACTCCGGCTTCGTTCAAGCCGAAGACGAACAGGGCAGCGCACATGAGCATCCAAAGCATGGATGTGAACCCTTCAACCGGTTCGCCGTTCCGCGCATAAGTGACCCCATTCCCCGACGCAAGGTTCTCTGCGTAACTGAAGAAGATGTTGGCGTCATCGATGCCTGCTTGCGGAAAGGCATGGAGCTTCCACGTCCATGCGGTGGCTGCCGCGAGGGCCAACACGAGAGCGACGATTGCGGCCATTCGGTTTGTCTTCATAATTCCCCTGGGGTCACGCTGGAAGTCACGGCGGCAGCGAACCGAGCGAGACAACCGCGAAGTCCTTCAACCCGGCGCCCAGTTCCGTGGTGGTGAGGGGCCACCGGCGACGCCAGGCATCGAGGATCTCGCGCTCCCCGGATCGGTGCATGTCGTCCATCACGATATAACGCAAGACCGCCGGCAAAGGGCGAATGAGTCATGGGCGCAAGCATGCCCGGACCCAATGAGCACCGAATGAGCGTCCCGTTGCTCTATGGTTAGTGCGGGTCGCGGCGTCCAAGCCATCGGGTCAGGAAACGGCCGGTGAGGGCAAGGGCCTCCCGGGCGTGGGCCAATTCCCGCGCGCGTTCGGCAGCGGAGGGAACCCGATCGTCAAGCGGGATTCCGGCCTGCCGCGCCAGCCATTGGCCCAGCAGCCGGGGGTCGGTGTCGTCGTGAATCGCCTGCATCAGGCGATGGCGCGCGCCGGCGTCAGCCACCGCATCCAGTTCGTACCAGCGGTCGCCGTCGCCGTCCGTTCGTTC
>CAZTAJ010000270.1:0-2672 GCA_964611575.1 uncultured Verrucomicrobiota bacterium | reverse complement strand
TGCCGGCGCTCGGCCATGAGGCGGTGCCGCTGATCGCCGCGGCCATGGATCGTCCCGAGGTGGTCGCCCGCCTCTCGGCCATGCAGGCGGCCAGAGAGTTGGGCGGTCGCAAGGACGCCGCCGGCCTTGAGCAGGCCATCGGTCGCGGATTGCGTGACGCGGATGTCGTTGTCGTGCTGGCGGCCCTGGACGCCGCCGGCGCTCGCGGCGAACCGGCCCTGGTCTTGTCGCCCCGGCTGATCGAACTTGCCGGTTCCAAGGTTGACGCTGTGCAGGCATCCGCCACGCAGGCCTTGCTTCTGCTGCATCCGGACGGCAAGTTCCCCTTCGATCAGCTTCCGGATGCCAAGTCGCGGGTTGTTGCCTATCTGGGCGTCTACCCCGACGCACCGGTCGTGAGCAACGCCATTGCAGCCATCAGTTCACTGGGCGACAAGGAAGCGCTCCGAATCTACTCCGGGATACTCGAGGGCAATGACGTACTAATGGCCGTTCGGGCCTGTCATGGGCTGGCTGCCATGGGCGAGGCGGGCCGGCCCGCGGTGCCGCTGATCGAAGCAGCCCTGAAGCGCTGGAAGGCCCGTGCACTGGTCACCAGTGCCGAAGACGCCTTGCGACGTCTGCGGCAAACAAGCAAATGAACCTAGGCAAGAAGGAGACAGCATGCAGCACCGGATCAGTACGACAACATTGAGCATCGCCATCCTGGCCGCGGTAGGAGGCCTATTTGCGGCAGAACCATCGGCCAAGGTCCCCTTCGGCCATGCCGACTGGAAGGCCTCGCCCACCGATCCGGTCGGCTTCGCCGGCCAGGGCAACAACTGGTTCCCGGGCGCGACGCCTCCGACCACCTGGTCGCACACGGTGGATGGCAAGAGTCAGAACATCCGCTGGACCGTGCCCATCCCCGGCTGGACCGATGCCCAGCCTTTGGTGGTGGGCAAGCGTATCGTCGGCGTCTATTCGCCGCATCATGTCGTGTGCTATGACGCGGATACCGGCAAGATCCTGTGGCAGGATGAACTGAAGTTGATGACGCTGCCGGAACGGGGCGAGGTCGGCCAACCGGCCGGAGCGGCGCCTGATCCGGCCAAGGCGGCGAAACTGCAACTGCTGTTCGAACGGGGGCTGGCCTGGTCACGCCTCTCGGCCATGGTGACCCTGGGCAAGGACACGAGGATGAACGCGACCAACATGGCGAGCCGTCTGCCGCTGCTCAAGCATGCAGTCGAGACCCTCGCTGGTTGGAAGAGCGATCTGGGCGCCGATTTCCCCGAGGCGGCCAAGGCCCTGGACCAGACCCTGGAACAACTCAAGTTCTATGTGGACGGGGACTGGGAAACAGTCACCAAGACCAAAGGGGGAACTTACCACGCCGCGCCGGCTTTCTGGAGGCAGGTGGCGAACATCTGTCGGACCTCCCTCTACAACAACTGGCAAGGTTCAATCAGCGATGTGATGGCCTCGCCGGTGTCGGATGGCGAGATCGTGGCGGTCACCCTGGGTTTTGGCCAGGTGGCGGCGTATGAACTGGCGACCGGCAAACGGTTGTGGGCCTGGCGCGATCTCGAACTCAATCCGGGTTCGGTCAGCCACTGCGCCTCGCCCTGTCTGTGGAAGGATCTGGTGCTGGTGCCGGCGGCCGGGAAGCGGCAGGGGAAGGGCGCGTTGACCTCCATCCTGGGAATCGACAAGCGCACCGGCGTGGTGCGCTGGGAGACGCTGGACAATCAGGTCATGCACGGGGCCAACTCGATCTGGGGTCGGGGCAATACTCACGGCAATCACATGTCTCCCCATCTGATGCGCCTGCCCGGCGGCAAGTCGTTGCTGGTGCACAATAGCGGCAATCTCATCGATCCCGAGACGGGCGTCTCGCTGGGTCAACTGCCGAAGACCGCCGCCGGCAACGACAACAAGAATGATGACTGGGGCTCGGGATTCATCGCTTCGCTGAACGGTACCCTGTTCAAGGGTTGGGGCGGTGACTGCAAAGCGCCGCCGATCAACGCCTGGCCGTTGAGTCTGGGCGCTGACGGCAAGGTCGTGATCGCCCCTGGCTATGCCTGTCAGGGCGGCAGCGGTCACGGCCCCTTCGCCCTCAGTGACCGCCTGCTGGTGGCCGGGAGAAGTTACTGCGATCCGGCCACGGGCAAGAACCTCAAAGACATGGAGCGGGAACGTTTGGGCATCTCCTCGATCGCTGGTCGCTATCTCCTGAGTGCGGGCGGCGCCGGTTCACAAGGTGGCGGGATGATCGTCGGAACGCTTGTGACGCGGGTTTGGGATATCAGCGACCCCACCGCGCCGAAGAAGGTCGGTGAAAACACCCTGGCCATCCCCGGCTTCACCCCCGACATCAGCGCCAAGCACTTCCCCAAGGCCGCTGAACTCTATCCCACCGCCAATGTGAGTGGCGGGCATGGCAACTACCAAGGCATCGGGTTCAACTTCGCGGTGGACACCTCGGGCCTCACCGCCATCGGCAGCCGCATCTACCTGCATTCGCCGGGAATGCTCATCTGCATCGGCGAGAAATGACCATCGAGAAGGCAACCCGAACGGAAGAACCCATGATCAACCAAACCAGAAACGTCATGAACAGCAACCCCAACCGCGGCAATAGCCGCAAGGAGAAACAAATGAACGCTGAGATAAAACCAACATCAACC
>CAZTAJ010000269.1:0-2723 GCA_964611575.1 uncultured Verrucomicrobiota bacterium | reverse complement strand
GCCTACGAGATCGTCTCGGACGTGGACAACGGCAAGATCAACGCGACCGTCGAGATGCCTGCCCGCAAAGCGCCGAAAGAAGTGGTCCTGCGTTTCCGCCATCCGACGAAGGTGGCGATGAAGGGTGTCACGATCGATGGCAAGGACTGGAAACAGTTTGATGCCGACAAAGAGACCATTACCCTGAAGGGCCTGGCCGGCACAGTGGCCGTGACGGTCCAGTACTGAGGAGGCAGGAACATGCAGACCGGCATTGCGGTCCACGACACGGACCAGCAGCAAGGAAACCCCAGGAACAGCAACTCTAACCACGGCGGCAACCGCCGCAAGGAGAACCAGGTGAACGCAATCCTCAGAACAACGTCAGTACCAATGCTCGTCACCCTGGGCCTGGCAACGACCTGTCTGGCTCAGGAACGGCCGGTGGACCTCGCAAAGGCGGATTTCCACGTCGCCGTAACCGGCAAGGACACCAATCCCGGCACCCAGGAGGCGCCGTTTGCCAGCCTCGCCAAGGCGCGGGACGCTATACGCGCCAGGATCGCCGCTGGGATGACCAAGGATATCCTGGTCCAGATCGGGGGCGGGACGTATCCGTTGACCGAGACGCTGACCTTTGGCGCGGAGGACTCGGGCACCGAGAAGTTCGCGATCACCTATGCCGCGGCCTCAGACGAGAAGGTCGTCCTGAGCGGCGGCCGGCGCATCACGGGGTGGAAGAAGGGCGCGAACGAAATCTGGACGGCGGAGATCCCCGAGGTCAAGGCTGGCGGATGGTATTTCCGGCAACTCGTGGTGAAGGGGACACGGGCCATCCGGGCCAGGCATCCCAATGTGGATGCGATCGAACCCTGGTGTCGCATCGAGACCTCATCGCTGGGTTCGTGGAAGGGCGGCAACTACCATGTACACGGCGGTGAAATGCCGGGAGAATGGGATGAGGACAAGCCCGTCACCGTGAAACTCAGCGGATACCGGCAGCCGTTTCGCATCGCCAACTATGCCAATGCCGGCGACATCGAGCTGGCCCACATCAACAACAATGACATGGGACGAAAGCGCCTCGCCTCGATCAACGAGGCCGAACAGACCTTCACTTTGTCCCTGCCGAACCGCTGGAACAAGGGTCATGGATTCGACGGACGCATCAGCAAGCCCACCGGCGGCTGGGCGGCCTGCTATCTGGAGAACGCCAGAGAATTCCTGGATCAGCCCGGCGAGTGGTATCTCGACCGTTCTACGGGCACGCTCTCCTACTGGCCGCGACCGGGCGAGGATCTGGCCCGGGATCCGGTGATTGCCCCCTGGGTCCAGAAGACCCTCCTGGCCGTAGTCGGAACTCGCGAGAAACCGATCCGCAACCTCAACTTTTCCGGACTCCAGGTCCAACATGCCGATTGGCCCTTGCCGGAATGGGGCTACATGGGCCTGTTCTGCAGCACCATCGACAGCGGCCCACGGGATCGTCTGGAACATGGGTATATGGAGGCCGGGGTCGAGTTCACGCATGCCCGTTCCTGCCGGTTCACCGATGGCGCCATCGCCCATGTCGGCGGCATGGGGCTGTGCCTGCGCCGGGGCACGGCCGACATCGTCATCGAAGGCAACGCGATTCACGATACCGGCGCGGGTGGCATCGGCGTCAGCGAGATTCGCCAGAATCCCATCGGCCAGCGCCCCTGGAATCCCATGCCCCTGCCTGGTGACTACAAGGGCTTTCGGATCGCCAACAATCACATCTTTGACATCGGGCAACAGTACTTCGGGAGTGCCGGCATCTCCATCTACATGATGCAGAACTCGGTCATCGCCCACAACCTCATTCACGACACGGCCTATTCCGGATTGCAGTGGGCGGGCGATGTGCCGGGACAAGCCGCCTTCACCCGCAACAACACCGTCGAGTTCAACCACATCTACAATGCCATGAAGGTGACCTGCGATGGGGCCGGAATGTATGTCTGCTACCAACATGGCGCCGAAACGAAGATCCGGGGAAACCTGATCCACGATACCCGGTGTAATCCGTTCCGCCGGGGTTCGAGCACCCTGGATGAGGGCGAGAAGTGCAGTTTCGGATTCTATCTCGACAACGGCGGCGTCGGTCTGGCGATCGAAGGGAATGTCGTGTACGGCGATGCCGGTGGGCCTCTGGTGTTCAACAACACCGACATCAGCAAGAACATCTGGACCGACAACCTCTTCCAGAAGACCGGAAAACCTCCCCAGGAGTTCCTGGCGGCAATGGAGCGCCTGGCCGGCCTCGAACCGGCCTACCAGAAATCGCTGCTGGGGCAGGATCCTGAGAAATGCCGTTGCATGGCGATCACAGATGCCGCTGCCAAGGGATGGGCTGCGTACCAATACGACCTGCCGACACAAGGGTTCGGCGTGGTCAAGCTCGTTCGTCGTCCGGCATGCCAGGAAACACGCGCCAATCTGCGACTGCGCGACCTGTCCCCGACCGCCCGCTATGTCCTGACCGGGTACACGGGCGACTGGTTGCCGGCGGAGAGGGACTTCTACGCCGACACCCTCCGTCACAACCAGCATTACCTCAAATTCCTGCGTGATCTTCCGATCCTGTCCAAGGTCGGGCCGCTGGATCCGGCCGATCTCAACCTGCCGGCAGGCGACTCGGGCATGGCCAGAACTGGACGGGAACTGATGGATCAGGGACTGACCGTGTCGTTAGGTGCCACTCCTCGCGTGATTTGGGTCGT
>CAZTAJ010000268.1:0-2727 GCA_964611575.1 uncultured Verrucomicrobiota bacterium | reverse complement strand
CTAGGACCGTCCCTGTGTTCCGCAGGGCTCTTGCGAACGGCCTCGCGGTAGACGGCCGGGGTGGTGCCGGCTCGATTGCGGAAGAACGCGGTGAAATAGGCCAGATTATCGTAGCCGCATTCGTTGGCCACTTGGGCGATGGCCATGTCACTCTCGGCCAACAGTTGTTTGGCGCGGGCCAAGGCCAGACACTGCAACATGGTGACCGGCGTGTGCCCGGTCCGTTCGCGAAACAGCCGGTTCAGGTGCCTCTGCGAGACATGCGCGTGGCGGGCCAGGTCCTTCACCCAAACCCCGTTGGGCAACCGGCCGCGGGCGAACCGCACCAGTTCCATAATGAACGGGTCCGCCGTTGCCAGCGAGTCCGATGACGCCCGCGTGATGACGCCTTTCGGCGGAATGAGCACAGGTCGGCGCGGCGGTCGCCGGCCCGCCAGTTGGCGCACCATCAACAAGGCGGCGCGGTCGCCGATGGCCGCCGGGTCGAGGTCCACGCTGGAGACCGGGATGATGGCGGTGTCGCAGACAATCTCGTCATTGGTGATGCCGATGACGGCAAGTTGTTCTGGCACGTGAATACCACGGGCGACGGCGATTTCGAGGACGTTAAATGCCGGGGAGGCGTCCGCGGTCACGACGCCTGCCGGCAGGGACAATTCATCCCAGGAGGAGTCGAAGTCGTCGCTATTGATCTCGATGAGCCTGCGCCCGGCTTTGGCGGTCATCGCGCGCGCGCCCTCGGCGCGCAACGCCGAATAGTGGAGATTGCCGTGGTGGACGAAGTAGATCGTGCGGAAACCGCGCTCAATCAGGTGCCGGGCGGCGAGGCGTCCGGCGGCCCGGTTGTCGGGGAACACACTGGGACAATCCACCTCCCCGTGGGCCTGGGAGATGTTGACCAGCGGCACGCGGAGCGCCCGGAGGTGTTCCATGTGCTTCGGCAGGATGAATCCCATGTAGCCGGCCAGGTTTGGGGGCGCGAGGTTGGGAACCACTTCCGGCGTCAGGACCGGCCGGTAGCCGGCCTCGCGAATCCGGCGGAACGCGGCCACTGCCATTGTCCGACTGTAGGTGGACGTCAGGGTCGCGAGGATGGCGACGGTGCGCGGGATGATGATCTTCATGGTCACAGCGGTGACAGACTACGCCGGCGGGGTCGTGATCGTCAAATCATTCGTGGCCATAAATCAATAACCTTTTGGCTGGATAAAGGGTTTACCGTGCTGAGGGGGTGGAACTACACTATTCGCTTCAAGAACCTCGCGGCTGTCTCCGGTGCAGAACAGTAAGGATGAGGAAGACCAATGGAAACAATGATCCGTTCACAAGTAACGATCCACTCGCTCTGCCTCGTCGCTACCCTGGCCTCTGCCGGGTTGCCCCTGGCGGTCGCCGTTGAGTCGCCGGCGGTCACGCCGGTCGCTAAACCCGGTCCGGCCTGGGGGGCGGCGGATGTTCTGCCGACGCCCGAGAACCCGGTGTATTTCCGCTGGACCCTGGGGCATTTCCCCGGCGCCCAGCCGCCCCTGGAATGGTGGGAGGGCACGCCGGAACAGGTGGAGGTGGAAATCACTGACAAGTCCGGGAAAGCCAGGAAGACCAAGATCTGGCAATTCGCCGATCAGAAGTCCAAGAACATCCTCTGGAAGGTCCCGGCCGGCGGTTGGGGCTTGTCGCATCCGAACCCCCGGCACGGGCATTCCACCCGTGCCGGGGAAATGTAATGCGGCCACGATCGGCACGGTGCCGATCGCGCGGGTGGCAAGCCCCGAAAAACGCAGAGTCAAGATCGGCCCCACGGGGCCAGAACAAAGGAGTCGGATATGAAACGTGTGTTCAAACCTGCTGCCATTGCCCTGAGCGGGGCCATCGCGGTCTGGATGACGGTCTTGGCGGTGCCGTGCCGCGCGGCCGAGGACCAGACCATCATTCCGCCGCCGGGCGACTACAAGATGGTCGAAGTGGTGCTGGCGGGAGGGCCGCCTCATGCCCTGCGCGGCGGCATCCGCGACGGCAAACTGATGATTCCCGATTCGACGAGCGTCCGTATCAAGGCCGGCGAACTGGTCTTCACCGCCGATGCGGTGAAGGGCGAGGTTGGCTGGCGGAAGCCCGACAAGACCCAGAATCAGGGGGCGGCCGATGCGGTGATCCACCAGTATGCGGTGGACGCCAAGATCACCGGGGGGACCATCACGGGCACCTGGAAGAGCCCGGACGGCAAACGCACCGGCGGTGTGACCGGTTGGATCAAGACGGAAAAGGAACTTCAGGCGGCCAATGCCTTCACCAAGGGCAAGGATTGGGCGTTCTACCACGGATCATTGAGTTCCTTCGCCGCAACGCCGTGCGGGTTGACGCTGGCGACCGACCCGAAGGACTTCCGCCTAGTCTGGAAAAGCGAGGAACTGATGCCCTGCGGGCAGGGCAATGGTTGTCAGTACCTGCCGGGTTTGCTGATGTGCCGCACGGTTGGTGGCGGCGCCAGTCCCGTGGTGTCGGCCGATGGTAAGGTGTACGTCAACTACATCCAGCCGGCCGGCACGGTGTCGGGCATCGAGGGCCGGTATGGGAAGTCGGCGAACGCCCGGGTGGACCTGGAGAAGATCGCCGCGGATTGGAAGACCGAGGTGGGCCCTGGTGTGAAGGAGAAATTCCTGCTGCATGCCGATGACGTGATCGTCTGCATGGACGCGGTCACCGGCAAGACCTTGTGGAAGACGGTGT
>CAZTAJ010000267.1:0-2799 GCA_964611575.1 uncultured Verrucomicrobiota bacterium | reverse complement strand
AGGCGCTGCTCGCGCTCTCCGGCGAGGATGCGTTCGAGGAACTCCTGGTGGGAGCGTTGTTTGCGGGCGGCGTCGGCGAGTTCCGCATCGACGTTGGCGCGGATCCAAGTGAGGCACAGGGAAGAGAGAGTCTCGTTGAGATTCATGGTGTGTTTTCCGTGTTGTAGACGTCCAGATCGGGTTCGGGCAGGGTCAGGTCGAGGAGGTCCTGGCGGCGGGTGACATGAAGTGGTCCGGGTTCAGGCTGCCGGCGAGCCCGGAAGGTGAGGATGGAGAGGACGTAGTCGGCGGCGAAGGCTCCGTGTTCGATGGCATCGGCAAGGCCGCGGGCGGTCTCGTCGCGACCGTGGATGGCGGCGAGGGCGTTGATGCGCCGGACGTGGTTGCGCCAGTTGGGGCGACGTTCCTGCAGGCCCTCGAGGTAGCGTTCGGCGACGGTGCCCAGCGCGAGGAATGTCTCCAGCATCCGCTTGTCGTTAGCGTGACGGGTGGCAAGAATGAGATCGCGCTCGTGCTCGGGGATCAGCCGGTCCTGCTTGCGGCCGTAGCCGCGCGGGTGATCGGCCAGGAGCCGGCGCTCGCCCGGGGCCAGGATGACGATGCGGTCGTGGTACTTGCGCAGGATGACCCGGCGGGCGGCGAAGGCGGCGGGGACGGAGTAGCGGTTGGTGTCGACGGTGACGCGGAAGCGGCTGTCGGCCATGGCCTGCTGTTCGACCCCGCAGTCGGCCGGCGATACCGGCAACGGCTTGAGGTGCTTCCTCTCCCCGGCCTCGAAGTCCTCGTCGGGCCGCCGGCCGGTGGCACCGTGAATGCGGCGGTTGGCTTCGTTCACCAGCCAGTCGCGAAGCGCGGCCTGCATGGCGGGCAGCGAACTCGGCTCGCGGCCGGCGAAGAAGCCGGTCTTGAGGTAGCCGACGCCCGACTCGACACGCCCCTTTTCGTTGGGGCAATAGGCGTTGCAGGGATCGACCGCGAACCCGTAATGATGGGCGAAGGCGGCATACTCGGCGGTGATCCGCGGCGTGCCGTCCGGTTCCAGGCCGGCCACGGCGGTCTTGCAGCGGTCGACGCGCACCTTCTCCGGGACGCCGCCAAAGAACTCGAACGCGTGGCGATGGCAGGCGAGCCAGTGTTCCATCGCCTCGGCGTACGAGAGTTCCGCGTAGAGCATGCGGCTGTGCGCCAGGACCATGACGAAGAAGGAGAGCCGCCGAGGGGTACCTTCGACCTCGACACTCTTCCAGAACCCCCAGTCGGCCTGGGCACACTCCCCGGGGGCGAAGCGCAGCGTGAAGTGCGCCTGCCGCCGGCGCGGGCGCAGGTCGGCGACGAACTCCCGCACGATCGAAGAGCCGCCCTCAAAGCCGCGCTCGCTCTTGAGCAGGGAAAAGATCCGCTGCGCCGGCAGGTCGGGATGCAGCGCGAGCTGCGTCTGGATCCATGCCCGGTGTTCATCCAGCATCGAGGGCCGCGGCGGCGAGTGGCGCGGCGGCCTCGCGTCTCCCCTCTGCAGCACCTCGCGCACGCTGCGGCGGTGCAGGCCCAGCCGCCGGGCGATGGCCCGGATCGACAGTCCCTGCTGGTGCAGCGTGCGCACCGTCAGCCAGTCTGCCCGGTTCATAACGCACCTCCCGGCCTGTCTGCGTGCGCCGCACAGGCAGGCAGTGCCAACACCTGCCACACCGGGGACTCGTAGGCCACCAGGCCGGCGGCTTCCAGTTCCGCCCGCGCTTCACGCAGCCGCGGGACTTCCAGGCGCAGCCGCCGCGAGAGCGCGTTCTCCGACCAGTACGACAACCCTTGCGCATCCGCCACCGTCACCAGGAACAGATACAGCGCCAGCGCCGCGTGCGACCGCCCGTTGATGTGGTTCTCCCGCACCAGCCGATGATCCACCCAGCTGAACGACTCCGGCACCTGTCGCACCCGTGCCGGAACCACCGGCATCTTGATCACACTCATGGTTGTGTCTCCATAGCAGCCGTACCGCGACCTCATGCCACGGTCGGTTGCTGGATACCATGCCCTCCCGAAACAGCGTTTTTTCAGCGTATCGAGTAACGTGCCGGCATGGGCATGCAACCATCTGACTGACAAGCTGATGCAACATGTTCAGTGTATCGAGTAACAGACCTCCTGCGAGGGAAAGCGAGTATCGAGTAACACGCACAATAACTCACGGGCCGGATGCGAGGCTGACCCCCAGCCGGGCGCCGCGATCCGCCCAGACCGTCACCAGCGCCGCCGCACGCACCGGATCGTCATCCTCGCCGAGCTGCACCGCCAGGCCCAGTACCGCCTGGGTCACGCGCTCCAGGCGCTCGCCGGATACGAATGCCGCGGCAGGGGCAACCGCGGGTGGCGCCCGCGTTCGTCGCCGATGGCGTTCCATCCGTCCCTTCGCCGCCGTCTGGAACTTCACATCCTCAGCATAGCGCGCCTTGTACCACCCCCGCTGGTACTCCCGCCAGCGCTGATGCTGGCACCGCTTGCGGCTGCAACACTTCTGCCGGTTCTTGTTGTTCGGCAGCGGCGTGAACGGCTGCGCGCAATACTCACACGAGAAGACCCGCTTGGCCATGACTGTCTCCGGGGGTTGAACCCGTGCAGTCTGCCCTGACAACGGCGTTGCGCCAGCGGGCTGAAAAGCGGAAGAAGAGACGAAGAAGACGGAAGAACAGCTCGTTCACAAGGGAAGCCGCAAGAAGACACGCAAGAAGATCAGGAAGAACACAAGCTCAAGGTGGGGCCAAACTCACCGGCAGTTTTGGTACTACTTTCAAACTGGCGTTGGGG
>CAZTAJ010000266.1:0-2822 GCA_964611575.1 uncultured Verrucomicrobiota bacterium | reverse complement strand
TGGGTGGCGGGCACGGAAGCCGCGCGCGACGGACGCACGGACCAGGCGGCGACGCTGCTGAACGACGGCCTGAGGGCAGTGTCGCCCGATGACGCCCTGCTCGGCATGCTGCTCGCCGCCAGCTTGTGGCACGAATGCGGACAACGCCCCCTCTCCAGGGCATCCGGGCCGGCAAACGTCGGTCCGGTCTCGATTGCCGATGCCATCCTCAACGAGATGCGACAAAGAACCTCACCCGCGTCATCCGGGGCGACCGCACCAACGATGCGATTCAAACATCTGGAACAGGCCTTCAAAGCCTTGGCCGAGGGCGACTGGCCTGCCGCCATATGGATGGTCGATGGGTACTTCGAGGCCCCCCGGCGCGAGAGCGCCAACACCCTTGGTATGGGGCTATTGCGCGGCCAGTTGGCGGGGCTGACCGGTGACCGCGCAGCCGAGAAGCAGGCGCTCGAAGCCTTCCGCGACCGCATCGCCAACCCCTGGTACCGTCAGATCGCCGACGCCCTGCTCGGGAACACCGACCCCGAGGCCCTGCTCGCCTCCGTCGCCGACAAGCGCCCCGAAACCCTCACCCTCGCCGTCGCCCTCGGTCTCCAGGCCGAAGCCCGCAAAGACATCCCCCGCGCCTTCGACCGGTACCGCGCCGCCCTCGATACCGGGCAAGTCGACTGGATGGAATTCCAGTTGGCCCAAGCCCGCCGGAAGGCGTTGAAGGAGGCGTCCGATAGTCCATGAAAACCATCGGCATCTTCATCAGTAGTCCCGGCGATGTGGCCGAGGAACGCGACTTGTGCAAAACAGCGGTCCCCCTGATGGGTCGCAGCAGGTCCGCAGGCCCTGCTGTCCCGAGGGAACCGTAGAGCGGGGGCTTCCGCCTTTGCCAAGGCTACGGCGGACAAGGCGCACCCGCTGCCGGTGGTTATGGGTTCCATAAATGGCCAAAAGTGGCTGTTGCGGGCATGTTCTGGCCAGATATAGATATTTATATCTGGCCAGAACGCGATGATCTGGGTATGTTATGGCCATGAATGAGAAGCTGAGCACACTGAAAACCGCAGCACGATCCCTGGTTGGTCGTGTTCCGGAGATCCGGAAGCTGGCGCAGGCGCTGACATCCCCCGAGGCCGAGTTCGTGGCCATCTACGGTCGCCGCCGCGTGGGGAAGACGTTTCTGGTGCGGGAGTTTTTCGGAAGTGCCATCCGTTTCGAGTTGACCGGCATGCACGGCGCGACGCTGGCCGACCAGCTCGACAGTTTCGCGACGGCGCTGGGCATCGCCAAGGGCCTTAACGAGAAGCTGCGTCCACCCGCGTCCTGGCGGGAGGCATTCGAGCAGCTTGCGCGGCATATTGAAGCGCTACCACCACCGATTGCAGGCAGCAAGCATGTGGTGTTTCTGGACGAACTGCCCTGGCTGGATACGCGGCGGTCGAAGTTTTGTCCGGCGCTGGAGCATTTTTGGAACAGTTGGGCATCGCGCCGAAACGACCTGCTGCTTGTGGTCTGCGGTTCCGCCGCTTCGTGGATGGTCCGGCATCTCGTCGATGCCAAGGGCGGACTCCACAACCGGATCACCCGGCGAATCCGCCTGCTGCCCTTCACGCTCGGGGAGACGGCGGCCTTCCTCGCGTCGCGGGGCGTCGCGCTGACCCCGTATCAGGTGATTGAGCTGTATATGGCCTTTGGCGGTGTGCCGTACTATCTGAAGATGGCCGAACCGGGCTTGTCGGCATTCCAGATCGTTGACCGGGTATGTTTCGCGTCCCAGGGAGAGCTGCGGGACGAGTTCAGCCGTCTTTACGCCTCGCTGTTCGACCATCCGGAAGAGCACCTGGCCATCGTGAAAGCGCTGGCGGCGAAGCGCGAGGGGCTGCCCCGTAACGAACTGCTGGCGGCGACCGGCCTGCCATCGGGGGGAGGCGCGACCCGGCGGCTGGACGAACTCGCGGAATCGGGGTTCATTCTGGTCAGCATCCCGTTCGGACGGAAGGAGAAAGATGCACTGTATCGGTTGTCGGACGAATTTTCCCTCTTCCACTGCTCCTGGATCGCCCCCCTTGGAAAACGCATGCCCGAAGACGGTTACTGGATGAAACAGCGGCAATCCCCAAAATGGCGGGCCTGGTCGGGGTTCGCATTTGAAGGCATTTGCCTGAAACACATACAACCGATCAAGACCGCCTTGGGCATCAGCGGGGTTCAGACCACGGAAGCGCCCTGGCATTATCGGGCCGCCGCCGACGAGTCCGGCGCCCAGATCGACTTGCTCATTGATCGGGCCGACGACACCATCAACCTGTGCGAGATGAAGTTCTCGGAAGGCGTGTTCACCATCGACAAACGGTACGCCGACATCCTGCGGCAGAAGCGCGATACCTTCCGCCAAGCGACCGGCACCCGCAAGAACATCTTCATCACCATGATCACAACCCATGGCATCGCCGACAACGCCGACGCCAAAGATCTGGTCGCCAGTTCCATTGAGGCCGAAACTCTCCTCAAGGAGAGCCTCACCCCATGAAAACCATCCGCATCTTCATCTCCTCCCCCGGCGACGTGGCCGAGGAACGCGAGCGCGCCAAGCGCGTGGTCGAGAGCTTTCGCAACGACTTCAAACTCTTCCGCGCCGCCGGCCACGACCACCCGGACATGAAGAAGATCGAGGGGTTGCTGGATGAGGGGATGTGAGAGGGTGTGGGGGCGGAAAGAATAGCGGGGGCTGTGAGCCCGCTGTGGTGATGTCGGGCCTTGCATGCGGTGCTTAATCATGCTAGTTTCTGCGTATCGAAAACTAATTGGTTGATGGCGACGAACTTCAT
>CAZTAJ010000265.1:0-2864 GCA_964611575.1 uncultured Verrucomicrobiota bacterium | reverse complement strand
GGCTAGGCAACACCGTGATCGCGGTCGAGCCGCCGCCACCGGCCGGCAAGACCCCTGTCTTCTCCCGCGAAGCGCGGAAACTGCCGCTGCCACCGCCGGAGATCCTGGAATGACAACCCCCGCCGCGCGAACGTCCATGGGTACGCCCGTTCAAACCGTCAACAGGGCGCACCTACTCCTGGTGCTCGACGACATGGTCGAGATGGGGATCAGCGCCCTGCATCCGAAAGCATGGACGGTATCCGGTGAAGTAAGGGATGACGCGCGCGATCGGCGCGCGGATGCGGGAGAAACGAACAAACGAGGCAGGAAACAAGGAGCAAACACGTGGGCGTACCACCGGGTGAAATCAAGGCGGATGCGGAGGAGCGGATCGGCGAATGGACAGTGGCGACGGATGACACGCGGTTGACAATCGGCGCGACGAAGGCCGGGCAACTCATTGTCAGCGAACTGGGCAATCCGGCGGCGGGTTGGAACTGGATCCAGGAACCGGCGGTGTTTCCTCTGGTCGACTCAGTGGCGGAGTCCGGCGCTGTGGTCAATCTGCAGTGGACGTTCAAGGACGCGACGGTGGATGAGTCGCTGGGCCGGAAGGTGACGGTGCGTTTCGTCTGCGAAGAACCGGCGCTTGAACTGCAGTCCGAATGGTGGGCGCGACCGGGCCGCGGGCCGGTGCATCACCGGATGCAGATTGCCAACCGTTCGGATCGGCCGGTGAAACTTGCCGGATTGCCGACGATGGACCTGCGGATCCGGCCCAGTCCCGTGCCGCTCGCCTTCAAGGCAGAGGCCGCGCCGCTGACCCTCTGGTCGTTCCATTCCGAGGGTTTCCGCGGCGACGAACCCGGCATGTACCGCAATGACCTCAAGGCGCCGTTCACCTGGCAGATCGAAACCTCGCCCAAGGGGCAGTTCATTCCCTATGCGGTGTTCGACGCCGGCCGCCGGCATGGCGTGTATGTCGGCGTTGAATGGAGCCACTGCCGGATCGCGGTGGAGGCCACGGGGAACACGGTGCGGGTGCGCGCCGGCGAGTATGACGGGTTTCAGATCGAGTTGGCGCCCGCATCGGTGGTGGAGGCGCCGCCCGGGTTTGTCGGCGCATACCAGGGCGACTTGGACGATGCCGGCAACAGTCTGCGACGATTCCTGTTTCGCTATAACATGCCGGCGGTGGTCCGCGATGATCCGTCCTACCCGAAGGTGCAATGGAACGCGTTCTGGGCCACGGGCGGCGAACCGGCCAGTTGGGACTCGGTCGAACACAAGTACCATCCCCTGATTGCCGACATGGTCTGGCTGGGTTTCGAGGAGGTCATGCTCGACGTTGGGTGGTGGGAAGGTGGTAGGAGCGCGCCCGAACCGAAGTCCGATCCGGTGGACTGGCCGTCCGGGATGGCCAAGGCCGCCGACTATGCGCACCAGGCGGGTCTGCGTTTCGGGTTGTATTGGAACAAGGGCGAGGAGATGGAGGATCCCGCTGGACGCCAGCGGCGGATCGCGCACATCAAGCGCTTGTTTGGCGAATACAACGCCGACATGTGGCGGTCGGACAATACCGCCGGGCCGGTGGTCGGTTGCACCTACCAGTCGGTCAGGGGCTTCTACGAGATGCTCGACCAACTCGACCGTGATTTGCCGAACTTCCAGTGGGAGAACTGCTCCAGCGGCGGGCAGATCAAGGATTTCGGGGCCATGAAGCGTGCCGTGAAGATCTTCAACAGCGATGCGTATTCAGTTCTGAATAATCGGAAGTGCTTCTACGGCGCCTCGCACATGTATCCACCGGCCCAACTCATGGGGCATTTGTGCTACTACGGTTGCGAACTGGAAGGCGATGTCCTCTACTGGTTCCGTTCCTGTTCAATGGGCGCGCCGGAATGGTTCATTGACGCACCCAACGGCGGCAACGGCGGGAAACCGTGGACGCCTGAGGAAAGGGCTGCGGTCAAGCAAGCGGTCGCGACCTACAAAACCCGGATCCGTCCCCTGGTGCGCAATGCCGACCTCTATCACATCCTGCCGCGCCCCGACGGCAAGAACTGGGACGGTATCCAGTACCATGACCCCGTCACCGGCAAAGGCGTGGTCTATTTGTTCAAACCGTCCGCCGTGGCCGACACGATCACGATCAAACTGCGCGGCGTCGAACCCAGTCGCCGGTATCGCGTCACGTTCGAGGATGGTTCGAACCCCGCGACGGAGAAGACCGGCGCGGAACTGGTCAAAGGTTTGGACGTGACGCTCAAAGGCGCGCCGGTTTCGGAACTGGTCTGGATCGAGGAGATCAACAAATGAGTACGGCACGCTCCAACGCAACGGTCGTCTGGCCCGTTCACGGCAAGTCCCGCCGGCGCGTGGTTCGACGGGACTCCGTCCACGGAGTCCGTTCGCCATGAACAAGAAGACCTACTCGCTACACAATGCCTACGGACCGGATTCCACAGTGAGTTTCGATGAGGCGCAGGGCCTGCGGAGGAGGGACGAGGCGCTCTCCGCGCTGCGGCAACTGGTGTATCGGTTCCCGAACTTCGAGAAACCCGTGTTGCGGCTGACGCCGCCCCTGAATACGCTCTGGCTGGAGAATGCCGCGTTCGAATCGCTCCTGTATGCGCGCATCGATCCGGAGGTAGCACTGGGCACGCACGAGTTCTTCTTCCGGTTTCAGCGTGAAGACGGACTCCTGCCCTGCATGCTGGGTGCGGCGTTCGATGACCAGAGCGGTTTGGCACGCGGTTGGTTCGCGATGATCCAGCAAAATGTGCCGATCGCCCGGACCTCTCTGGAGTTGGCCAGGTTGACGCGCAACGAGGAGTTCCTGGCCAAGGCTTATGCGGCGTGCTCCCGCTTCGACGACTGGG
>CAZTAJ010000264.1:0-2886 GCA_964611575.1 uncultured Verrucomicrobiota bacterium | reverse complement strand
CTCGCGCGCAAGCTGCGCGAGATATTGGAGGGGCCACGCCCCGGTTGATAAAGCAAACGGACCCGCTGCCCACTGACCGCGTTTTCGGGGCCGGCCCGGCTTCGGGGCCGCCGGGGGGAGGGGGCTCATGACCCACGAAGGCAAAAAGTCCATCACCATGTAAGTCCACCATGGCGTGGCGGATCTGCATGGTATAGCATACCCCCATGATTACGAGAAAGACAGATGTCCAAGCCGTCCGAAACGCGCTGAAACGCAGCCAGGTGGTGGGGCTTCTCGGCCCGCGGCAGTGCGGCAAAACCACCCTCGCGCGCGAATTCGTCCGGCCCGATTCCCTCAACTATTTCGACCTCGAATCCCCGGCCAGTCTGGCCCGGCTGTCCGAGCCGGAAACCGCCCTGCGCCCGCTCGCAGACTTAGTCGCCGCGAAATGAAACCCGTAAACCATGACCGATGAAGAACGAAGACATAACCGCGGGTGAAGGCCCCATTGTGACCACGGATGACACCGATGGCACGGATGCCGGGCGGAGGTGGCCGTATCGGTAAAGGCCTCGGAGAACACAGTGAATACAAAACGCAACCAACAGAGTAGACGCGCCACGCGGAAGGCCGGAGACCGTTTGTCCGATCCGCTTCGCGCCGCGCTCCGAGTTCAGCGTTCGATGACGTTGGCCATCCTGATCGCCGCACTCGTGGGGAGGATTGCGGACGGCGAAACCGCGTCTGTCCCTCAGCCGGGGAGTCCTCCCGTCCTATCCGGCTGTGAACCCGACTACCCACCGTTCTGCATCGTCACCCCGGACAACCAGGCGGATGGCTTCTCCGTGGAACTGCTCCGGGCGGCACTGAAGGCAATGGGTCGTGAGGTCGTGTTCAAAACCGGGCCATGGGCCGAACTCAAGCAGGACCTGGCCGACGGTAAACTGGAAGTGCTGCCCTTGGTTGGCCGCACGCCGGAACGCGAGGCCCTGTACGATTTCACCGTTCCCTACCTCACCATGCACGGCGCGCTCTTCATCCGCCGTGATACGGCCGACATCCGAACATGGGAAGACGTGAAAGACAAACGTGTCGCCGTCATGAAGGGCGACAATGCGGAGGAGTATGTTCGGCGCGTTCACCTTTCCGATCGCATCCTTACGTCTCCCAGTTTTGAGGGCGCGTTTAAGATGCTCGCGGACGGGCGCGCGGATGCCGTGGTTGCGCAGAAACTGATGGGGATCTCTCTGCTCAAACACATGGGTCTCGCCAGTATCCAGGTGGTCGGGAGGCCAAACGAGGAATTCGCTCAGACCTTTTCTTTCGCGGTGCGGAAGGGCAACGGAAAGTTGCTTGCCACCTTGAATGAGGGCTTGGCCATCGTACTGGCCGAGGGAATCAACTGGAAACTTGAACGTAAGTGGCTGGGCGTGCTGGAGCCGGACTTCGAATGGCGGCGGATCGCCAAGACGGTCCTGTGGGTGACGGTCATGGCGTCGCTTCTGGCGGCCATCGCCCTCGGAATCATCTTCACACTCCGACGACAGGTCAGAAACCGCACCCGGGAACGCTCCTTCGAGAGAGCCTTCCTCGACCGCATCATCAACGCGATACCCGTGCGCGTATTCTGGAAGGACAAGAATCTTCTGTATCTGGGCTGCAATGCCGTCTTCGCGCGCGATGCCGGGTTTGCCGATCCGCAGGACATCGTCGGGAAAGATGATTACCAGATGGGGTGGCGTGATCAGGCGGAAATGTATCGCGCCGACGACCGCACGGTCATCGCCAGCGGACATCCCAGACTGCTCATGGAAGAACCCCAGACGACTCCTGCAGGGGATACGATCTGGCTTATTACGAGCAAAGTGCCACTGCGCGACCCCACGGGTGAGATCCGTGGCGTACTTGGCACGTATATGGATATTACCGAGCGTAAGCGGATGGAGGCGCAGCAGCAGGCCCTCGCCGAACAATTGCGCAAGGAGCAGAAACAGGCAGCGGTCGGCACTCTGGCGCTCGGCGTGGGGCACGAAATCAACAACCCGATCATGGGGATTATGAACTATGCGCAATTGATCAAGGACCGCCTGCAGGGCACAAACGAAGCGGTGGAGGAGTTCGCCGGCGAGATCGTCATCGAGGCCGAGCGGATCGCCGGCATCGTCCGCGGCCTGTCCGCCTTTGCCACCCGGGACATCGCCACGCGCGTTGCCGTCCCTGTCAGCGACCTCGTCGAGGCGGCCCTCTCGGCGAAGCGTGCCACACTCTCGCACGATCACATCACGCTTACGGTAGACGTGCCGGCCGACCTGCCCACAGTCTCGTGCGACCGCCGGCAGATCGTGGAGGTGCTGACCGGTCTGCTGAGCAACGCCCGCGACGCCCTGAACGAGAAGTATCCGGGGGCCGACGATGACAAAAGGATACTGATCACGGTAAGAGAGATATTGAAAAGTGATCCGTTATCAGTAGCCGGACCGAACACCGAACCCCGAACACTGAACACTCGCCGCATCCTGCGGCTGACCGTCGAGGACCACGGCATCGGCATTCCCGCTGCTGTACGCGAACACATTTTCGAACCGTTCTTCACGACCAAGGACAAATCCGTCGGCGCCGGCAGTATCGGCAAAGGGCTGGGGCTGTTCGTGAGTTATGCCACCGTGCAGGAGCACGGGGGCGTGCTGAGCGTCGAGAGCGAAGTCGGACAGTGGACGCGGGTCCACGTTGAACTGCCTGTAGCGCCGGAACCGTCGAGCATGATCAGGAACAAGGCCCCAGAAGCAACATGAACATCCAGCAACTATTCAGATTGCATTCGGGGGGGTAAACTGTGCCTATAATAGTGCGGATTACACATTCGTGCTTGCAGAGCCCCCGGAGGTCTAACAGGTAAACGCCATG
>CAZTAJ010000263.1:0-2912 GCA_964611575.1 uncultured Verrucomicrobiota bacterium | reverse complement strand
CACGCCGACGCAGTACCGCGCGCGCTACGCCAGCAAGGATCTGAAGCGTCCCTGACACCCTCTCCCCGCTGGATCCCCGGGCAAGAAGGCGGCCTGGCTGGGCAGTTCCTGAAGATGAAGCGCGGCCCGGACGGAACGTAATTCCGCCGCTGACGCAACGATCCAGATTGCCGAAAAGACCGTGCGGAAGTTCAAGGTCGCAAAGCGTCCAAGGATGCGATTCCGACGGCGGGGTGAGGAAAGAAAGAAGGCAGAGGGCGGAGGTCCATGGACTGCAGACCCACTTTCATTGGGGATTGGGATGGGTGGGAGCGGGAGAGAAGACTCAGTTATCTTGGCCTGAATCACGCCTGCGGTGGGTCAGGAAATAGGCGATGTACTTCTCCATCATTTCTTCCGGGATGTTGCCGGGAAGGTGGTTGCCGGTGGCGAAGATGACGCCTTTGCATTTGCAGGCCAGGGCAAAGGTGCGGTCCATGTCGGCCTTGACCTTGTCCCACCGGCCGAACGTCATGTCGCGGCAGTCCACATAGCTGCCGACCAGGCAGTGCGACTGACCGAAGCGTTCCGCCATCCAGCCGAAATCGTTCACGGGTTCGAAGATCAGTCCGTCGGCGCCGGCGAGAACGATATCCTCCGCGAACTCCATGAAGTTAGCGTCTGAGCAAAACAGGACTTTCTTGCCGGCCCGACGCAGCGGTTTCCATAATTCCGCGTAGCGTGGGATAATCACCTTGCGATAGATGTCCGGGTGCATGAAGGCCCCCTCGGTCCAGACAAAGTCGTCGTGCTGGATGACGACCTCCACGTCGGTGGCGGCCCAGCATTCCATATGAAATGACGTGCGCCGGAAGAAGCTGTCCAGAACAGGTTCCATCTTCGCCGGCTCGGAAAGCGCCATCAAGAACATATCCCAGCCAAAAGCCTGGATGGCGCCGGAGACAATGCTCTTGTAGTAGCCGCCCGTCGAGAGCTGACGGGGATAATCCGCCCGCATCTTGCACAAGTGATCCTGATAGTGACGCACCTGTGCGGCGAAATCCGCCAGCCCGTACTCCTTGATCGCGTCGAAGGCCCACACTTCCTCCATGTCCGTGAACGGACAGACGGCAGGTGCATGTTGATCGCGGCCGTCCGAGGCATAGACCGCGTGCCCCATATCCGTGGCGCGGCCCAGTTCACCCCAATTACCGCGGAGCCCGTCGTTTACGGACCAGTTGAAATCGATGCCCCACGCATCGTGGAAGGCGACCATCGCCCCCGGCTCACCTGGTTGCTTGCCGGTGAGCTTGCGGCAGTACTCCGTATGATAGCCCAGACTGTAGTCCGTGTGCGCCAGTTGCTGCACCGGTTTCAGCCAGATCGTGTCCAACGCCAATTGCCTGCTCATGGGGTCCCTCCACCCTCCGCCGTTTTGTACCGTATTTCTGGATTGGTTTTTTCATTATCCCATCCGGCAAAGCAGAATCAACTACACTGCTGTATCCATAAACCGTATAGTTGTGCCGTGAATAGGCGATACACCCATGACTTTCCCACTGCCCGGCAACCGCCTTGCGAACCCGAGAACCTCCTGGAAGGGATCTCCTTCGTCTTCTACGCCCGCGCCTGGGCGCGCGGCATCGCGCACTGGACGTATCCCGGGGTGCTGAGTCCCTACTGGCGGCTGTTGCACTGCACTCGCGGTGCCGGGGTCGTGCGGTTCGGCGCCACCCGCCATGTGTTGACGCATCGGAATCTGGTATTGATTCCGGCCGATGTCGAAACGAGTCTCTCGTCCGACGGCAACCTGGATATGTTGTACGCCCACTTCCTTCCGCTGCTTCCGGTTTCGCTCGAAGGGCTCCTGATGTTCGCCCGCCCTATCGAACTGTCGCTACAGGAGGGGCACCGGCACCTGATCCGTGTGCTGACCACGGCCGGAACCCGGCATGGCCCCTGGTCCACGGATCTACTCCGGTTCCGCGCGCTCCTTGACCTGTGTTTCTCCGACATTGTGGAGCCCTTCCTCGATCGACTGAGGGAACGCGCGCCGCCCGATGCACGGGTGGTCCACATGATCGAGTGGATGCAGCGATGTTACGCGGAGCCGTTGACCAATGCGATGATCGCCAGCCAGGTTGGACTCGGCCCGGATCAGGCCGTGCGGCTCTTCGCGAAAGCGACCGGCGTGACCCCCTTGAACCGACTGCGCCGGATGCGCATCGAGGAGGCCTCCCGTTTGTTGGCAACGACCGATTTGGGCATCAAGCAGATCGCAGCGGCGTGCGGCTTCGCCAACCGCTTCCATTTCACACGACTGTTTGCGGAACAAACAGGGGTAGGACCCGGTGCCTTTCGTCGACGGTTCCGGACCGCAGCCGGTCGAAACGCGCCTGAGGCGTACTGACGGTCCGAACCTCAGGCCGTCTTGCATGAACCCGTTCCACGCCGCAGGGGCGGGATGTTGAAGTGTGAGGTGGCCGTGTCAGTCGTACTCGCCCCAGGTGCTGCGGAAGGCCGCGCCCAACTCCTCACGCGACGGCCGCCATCCGATGGCCGTGAACGTGGTCGCCGCCAAACCAGACGGCGGGTCGGTCTCCGTCACACGGCCGTTACACGGGCAATTGGCGCCCCTGGTCAAGATGGCGATCCGGGAGGCCTCGGACGGGTTCACCATTCCTGGGTTCGGGATGCTTGTGAAGGTGGAACGAGCGGCCCGGACGGGGCAAGAGACCGAAGGTTCATTGGGGATTGGGGATGGGAGGGAGACCGGAGACTGGAGACTGCAGACTGCAGACCCAGTTCCACGGGCGCATCTGCTTCTGGCAGAGAAAGGAGATCCCTATTTCTGCATGGATGTCAGCAACCGTTTTTTCCGCGCCGGTTAGCCGGTATTTCTGGAGTCGGCTGTTGGGTTTGTCGGGATGATT
>CAZTAJ010000262.1:0-2924 GCA_964611575.1 uncultured Verrucomicrobiota bacterium | reverse complement strand
GGGCGCGCTGGACTTCGCCGGCGGCACCGTGGTGCACATCAATGCCGGCATCGCGGCCCTGGTCTGCGCGCTAGTGCTTGGCAAGCGGGTGGGATATCCGAATGCCATTTCGCCGCCGCATAACCTGCCGTTCGCGGTGCTGGGCGCGGGTCTGCTGTGGTTCGGGTGGTTCGGGTTCAATGCCGGCAGCGCCCTGTCCGCCAACGGGCTTGCGGGCAGCGCGTTCATGGTCACGCATGTGGCGGCGGCCACGGCGGGTCTGACCTGGGCGGTGCTGGACCGGATCTTCAATGCCCGCTCCACGGTGCTGGGCGTGATCACGGGCGTGGTGGGCGGGTTGGTGGCCATTACGCCGGCCGCCGGCTTTGTGAGTGTGGCCGGTGCGCTCGGCATCGGGGTCGGTGTGTCGCTCATCTGCTACCTGTTCGTGGCCGTGGTGAAGGTCAAGTTCGGGTACGACGATTCCCTGGATGCCTTCGGCGTGCACGGGATCGGCGGGATCTGGGGCGCCCTGGCCACCGGGCTGTGGGCGACCAAGTCGGTCAACAGCGCGGGCGCCGACGGGTTGTTCTACGGCAACCCCGGCCTGTTCCTGATCCAGATCAAGGCGGTGCTGGTGACGGTGGTCTATTCCCTGGTCGTCACCTTCGTGATCGTCAAGTTGATCGACATGGTGATGGGACTGCGCGTGACGGAACAGGACGAACGGATCGGGCTTGATCTCACGCAACATCGTGAGGCGGGTTACACCATGCTCGACTGACCGTTGATCGAAACTGAAAAGGAAAGGACAATCACATGAAATACATCATAGCCATCATACAACCCGACCGGTTGGACGAGGTCCTGAGACTGCTGACGGAGCGGGAGATTCACCTGGTCACGGTATCCAACGTACTGGGCCGGGGCCGGCAGAAGGGCATCGCGGAAGTCTACCGGAGCCACAAGGAGGCGGGCAGTCTGCTGCGCAAGGTCAAGCTGGAGATTGCGGTCAACGATGCGTTTGTGCAGGCCACGCTCGATGCCATCACCCAGGGTGCGCGCACCGGGCAGGTGGGGGACGGCAAGGCCTTCGTGCTGGACCTTGTGGAATGCACCCGGATCCGGACAGGGGAAACCGGGGGTGTGGCCATCGGTTGATCTCAAGGCGCGTCCCGCCACCCCGTGTGAGCAGGGGGGGCGGGCCTTCACTCGGCGGCGTCCCGCAACGGTCCTGGTGGCTGTTGCGGGACGCTTGTTTGTCCGCCTGGGGGCCCCCGTTTCGGGCGTGGACAACGAAAGAATGCAGTTGACTCTATGCGGGTCGTACGTATGATGACGCCCGCTTTTTTGAAGGTCCTTGCCCCCTTCGTCTATCGGCTAGGACGCCAGGTTCTCATCCTGGTAAGAGGGGTTCGACTCCCCTAGGGGGTGCCATATCCAGCGCACCATTGATTCTATTGCATATTGTTCGTTACTGTAAGCCCGTCGGGGTTCCAGTCATAACGTTTAGTCATAACGTTTTGGTTTCTGTCACCTATGTTTGCCGATGTCTGAATGTCCTGCCCGATATCAACGATTCAGCATCCTTGACAGGTGAATCCCGCCCGCGTTGTGCCGGAATCGTTGCCGGATCCTGGTCATCATCCCAAAATGCGTGCATGTCGGTGTACGCTGTAACTGATTAGGCAAGAAGAGACTTCCAAGAACGGTGAGTTTTGTTCCGGTATTCGCCGGCCTCTATTCACACACAACAAACATGAGACACGCGGCCTGCAGTGCATGCCCATGCTTACGCTTCCCGTCGAGTCGGTCCGCCGCGTGACGGGGCACGCCACGGTTAAAGTGGTGTTGAAGCATTACTTCCGCCCGGACCGGGAGCAGTTCAAGGCGGCTCTGGTGGGCGCCATGCCCAAGGTTCTGACGGGGGGCAGGGGTCGCATGAAACCCGCAGAAGGACTCGTCGCCTTGGCGACCAAGTTCGCCGCAGGCACGGCGACGGATGGGGACAAGGCGAAGTTCCGGAAACTCGCGGCCATGGTGTGAGCGCCGGGCCTCAGATGGCATCCGCGTGTGAGTTGTATTTGGAGTTGCGTTTGTAAACCGAGGGTGTACCTTATTGGTAGCAATTCAAACTCACAGGCAGATAGTGTGTTTTGAAGCAATATATGTAAACCCTGAGTAGTCAAATGGACTCCAAACTAAACAACCTCCTGAAGCAGTGGCCAAAGGGCACTGTGGCCACCGGCCGGTGGTTACGCGAACTTGGCGTGTCTCGCCAGTTGGCCCGGCGTTATGCCACTTCCGGCTGGGTGCAACCCATGGGCGGCGGAGCCTTCTTGCGTACCGGTGACGCTGTAGACTGGTTCAGCGGCGTTTACGCGCTCCAGGCGCAACTCGGTCTGAGCGTCTACGTGGGGGGCCGCACGGCATTGTCACTGCAGGGGCTGGGTCACTATCTACCGCTCGGAGACGAGTCGGTCGTCTCTCTATTCAGTGACCGCCGGGAGCGACTGCCTGCCTGGTTCAAGCAACGCGCGTGGGGCGTACGGATCCAGTATCACAGCCCGAGGCTCTTCGAATCATCTGACCCGGTGGGGTTCTCGGAGGTCAAGCACGGCGACTTCTCGCTCCGGATCTCCGCGCCGGAACGGGCGATCCTGGAGGTCCTCCACCTGACCACTACCAACGACGCGATCACGCATGCGGTTGAACTCATGAGCGGCTTGAGCACGCTACGGCCGCCCGTGCTGCAAACCCTGCTTGAGGGGTGCCAGTCCGTCAAAGTCAAACGTCTCTTCCTCTGGGCGGCGGAGTCCGCGGGGCATGACTGGTTCAGCCGGTTGGTGACGCAGCGCGTGGACCTGGGGAAGGGGAAACGCTCGCTCTTTCGTGGCGGGCGGTATGACCCGAAGTACCGGATCACCGTTCCGAAGCAGGAGGAA
>CAZTAJ010000261.1:0-2926 GCA_964611575.1 uncultured Verrucomicrobiota bacterium | reverse complement strand
CCGCCATCCGCTACCCGCCCTCAATCCGAAGAATATGTAATTCGGAATCGTCGGGTGGGCCCCGCTGCCGCCCGCCCAGTCGCCGAGCGCGCTGAGGTATAGGAGATATCAGAACCGCATTGATTCTGGCTCGCGTGGCAAGATCCTCTTCTTTTCGGGTTCAACCCGTTGCCGTTCCATCGCTTCACCAACAGTGCACGTTGCCGTGCAAGTCGCGGCCGTTGGCCAGTGCCTGCTCGGCCGCCGGCCGATTGAGCCCGATCAGTTTGATGCCCCGATCCACCGTGTGGCGGAAGATGACGTCCATGTCGTTGTGCTCGGGCTGGGACATCGCCACCGCATGGACGCCGCGCATGTGCGGAAAGCGGTGCGCATAGTGGCTGCCCCGTCCGCAGAAGTGCATCGCGCCGCCGCCGAACTCGTCCAGCAGCCGCTGGTCGTAGGGCTCGATGAACTCTTCAAACATGGCGGGGGAGAAATTCATGGCGGAGTCATCCCGCAACATGATGTGTCCCCGGTGCAGCATACCCCAATGGACCGTATGGGGACGGGCGAACGGTATGATGGCGGTCCAGGCGCGCATGAAGGCGATGTAGGTGTCTGTTATCAGGCTCAGGAACGACTTGACCACGTCAGGGTGGTCCATGATGTCCATGAACAGCGAACTACCCCACAGCACTTCGCACAGGTCCATGGGCCCCTGCAGATCGGGGTGATAGACATGCACGTGACTCTGAAGCTTCGGGAAACGCGACAGAAGCTCTACGAAACGCCGGCCCATTTCCAGGGTACGCCCGCCCAGCGAACGGTGCAAATCCGGCACTCCCCCGGCGATCAACGCCTTGACGGTTTCGATGCCGCCCTGAAGGGGCAAGGAGGTGGGCAGCGTGTTCGTGCTCCTGTCCATGATGAACAGTTCCACGCCGAAGAGTGAGGGCAGGATGCTGGTGCCATAGTTCGCCCGGACGCAAGGCAGTGCGCCATTGCCCTGTTCAAGGACAGCGGAACAGCCGCGGAATTGCTGCAACGCCATCAGGTCAAAATCGTCGAGGGCATCATTGACTGCGACGGCGGGCCAGGCAAGGCCCGGGCTGCTGGCACGCTGGCGCCGAGGGGAGAAGATCGGCTCGGCAGATGCGCCATCCGTGAAGGACTGCCATTCCGTGAACAGCTTTCGTTCCACGTCGGGGTCAAGCCGGCGTTCAAGATCCTCCAAGTATTCCGTGATCACTGTGCCCTCCATTTCCCGAACCCCGAGTGTCCCGATCAGCCTGGTGGGCGGTGGGTTACGGTGCTTTGTCGTTCGCCACCGTTTCGGCGTCGCGAATGCGCAGGATCGTGCGGCGGTCGATCTTGAGTTCGCCGATTTCGAGATCTTTGATCATCCATTCGTCGTTGATCTTCTTGAAGCTCTTGACCGAGATGCGGCGGATTGGTTCGCCGAGGGTGTCGTAGCCCTCGGCCTGCAGCATCATCGAGGCCCGGGTGTCGACCCACATGCGGACGCTGGCGTAAGGGGCGGTCTGCCCGGCTGGCGCGTGCGCGTCCACCACATAGCACGGTTGGCCGCGAACCTCGGCGATCCCAATGGTCTTGCCATCCGGCCACCATAGGAACGACAACGTCAGGTCCATCCACGTCAGGGCTGTGCCGGCAATCGGGGTTCCCAGGGCGGGCGCCGGTGCATTCGTGGGCGGGTTGCCGGCTTGGTAGCTGAGGGTGGCGCCCCCGCCGTCTCTGCGGATGGTTAGTTGCTCCCGGTCGCGGCCGAAGGCGTCCATGATCGTGTACTGGGCCAGGGTCGGATAGCAGAGCAGGATGCCGGTCCCGAGCCGCGCTGCGTCATGGGTGTCCGGCGACGTCGTGATCAAATCTCCCGTAAGCAGGATGGACTGGGACGGCAGCCGCTTCATCAACCCCTGCATCAACTCGGTCGCCGGCGGCAGGCGGGCAGAGGAAGAGGTGGGAGGTGATAGGTGGGAGGTGGCAGGTGGAGGGTTGGAGGCGGAAGGGTTAATGGTTAACGTGTCCTCCGAAGCCTTGGCGAAGGAGGATGGTTCATGGGTGATAGGGCCGGGATCCGGGGTGGGTTGAGCGAAGCCGGCGGTCACGACCGTGAAGAGAAGCGTGAACCAAACGGTGGAACATGTTCCCTGAACCCTGAACCCTGAACCCTGAACCATGTGCCTGTCCCTCACTCCTGCAGCCCGGCATCCATGCGTGTGGCAAGTTCGTCCGGCAGTTTACCGATCGGGAGGCGGACCTGTTGCATCGAGTCGCGTTCGCGCAGGGTCACGGTGTCGTTGGTCAGCGTGTCGAAGTCGACGGTGATGCAGAACGGCGTGCCGATCTCATCCTGGCGGCGGTAGCGCCGGCCGATGGCCCCGGTCTGGTCGTAGAAGCAGTTCCAATTCCGGCGCAGGAGCGTGAACAAATCGCGCGCTTTCTGCACCAGTTCGGGCTTGTTCTTGAGCAGGGGGAACACGGCCACCTTGATCGGGGCGACGCGCGGGGCGAAACGCATGACGGTGCGGGCTTCGTAGCCCTCAGGCACCGGCTTGCCGGGTTCGGCCAGGAGCACGCCGCCGGCCTGGCCTTCCTTCGGCAGCCATTCCTCGCGGTAGGCGTTGCAGAGCAGGGCGAGCGTGATGCGGTCCACGCCGGCGGAGGGTTCGACCACGTGCGGCACGAACTTCTCCTGCGTATCCGCGTCGAAATATTCCATGGACTTGTTGCTGAACTGCTGGTGGCGGCTCAGGTCAAAGTCGCCGCGGGCGGCGATGCCCTCGAGCTCCTGCACGCCGAACGGGAAGGCGTACATGACGTCCACGCAGGCGCTGGCGTAGTGGGCCAGTTCCTCCTTGGGATAGACATACTTGGTGATGCTCGCCTTGGGCAGGCCGATGGACTGGTACCACTTCATGCG
>CAZTAJ010000260.1:0-2940 GCA_964611575.1 uncultured Verrucomicrobiota bacterium | reverse complement strand
ACTGCCGGGTTGGAACCGTCCTCGAACGTGACGCGGTACCGCTTGCCCGCTTCCAGGCCGCGCAGTTTCAATGTTATGGTGTCGGCCACGGCGGACGGCTTGAACAGGTAGATCACGCCTTTGCCGGTGGCCGGGTCGAAGTACTGGATGCCGTCCCAGTTCTTGCCGTCGGGGCGCGGCAGGATGTGGTAGAGGTCGGCATTGCGCACCAGCGGACGGATCTTCGTCTTGTAGACGGCGACCGCCGCCTTGATCGCCGCCTTCTCCTCGTCGGTCCAGGGTGCGCTGCCGTTCATGCCGGTCGGCGCGTCAATGAACCATTCCGGTGCGCCCAGCGAGGTCGAACGGAAGGCGAACCGCATACCGACTGGACCCCGCGGACGGAACCGGCCGTCGGTGCTGCCGACGCAGCCCATCAGTTGGGCGGGCGGATAGATGAACGCGGCGTCGTAGAACGCCTGCCGTACATGGTGCTCGGCGTAGGTGTCGGTGAGGAAGATCTTCACGCTGCGTTGCATGGATCCGAAATCCTTGAGACGCCCTCCGCAGTCGCAGTTCTCCCACTGAAAATGGGGCTGTTCCCGGTACAACTGATCGAGCATGTCATAGAAGCCCTTGACCTCGGCATACGACCGGCCCACGACCGGCCCGCCGGTGCTGTCGGAGCGCCACATGTCGGCCTTGTATTCCTCGTACAAGCGGCGGATGTGGGCCATGCGCCGTTGCCGGCCTTCGGTGGTAGCCATCGCCTCGCCCTTGTTCCAGTACAACCCGAAGCGCATCCCCGCCTTGTGGGCGTGTTCGGCCGCCTTGGCCATGCCCGAGGGCCAGTCCACCGGATCGTTGATCGGTTCAGGCGCCTTCGTGCCGCCTTTCCACCAACCCACATCGAGCATGACCTCCTCGAACCCGAGCGGCGCGATGGCGTCAACCATGGGGTAGTATTTTGACTCCACACTGTTCCAGCCACCTGGCTTGTCGCCAGTGGCCCCAAACGCATTCCACTGCACCTTGGGGTATGAAGCGTCCTTGCGGACGATCTCGGGCATGCTGTAGTTGAAGAGGTGGCGGCGCAAACCGTTGCCCGCATCGTCCACATCGCCCTTGTAGGCGCCGACGAAACCGGGCGGCGACGCGAAGGTCTCGCCCGGTTCCACGACCGGACTGAACCCGGCGAACTCGCCGCTGCGGACACGGAACGTACCGGCCGACCAGTCTTCAGGAACGACGCATGCGACCCGGCAGTAGCCCCATTCGATGCCGACGTACATGCCTTGTTTCCCGCCGGCATCGAATACCGCATACGGGATGAACTCTCCGCCCGCGTGCGTACGGATTTGCCGCGAAAACGGCGGTTGGACCGGATTCCGGTAGACGCCCACCTTGTCGGGCGTGGCGCCGCCGGTGTGAAAGGTCCACATGCTCAGTTCGCCCAGGTCCTTCCCGGCCGCCAGATCCATGTGCAGCGTGGGCGGATCGACGACTTTCACCGGCCCGTTCGACCGATTCGTGATCCGCAGCGCGTGACGTACCGGGCCCCGGCCCGGCCGCGCCCACCATTCGCTGGCCAACTCCAGCGCCGGTTCATCGCACCCGAAGACGAGGGTCGCCTTCTGTCCGTCCGTCTTGTCCAGTTTCCCGTCCTTAAACTTCCAGCGGATCTCCCGCGTTGCTGTGCCCACGCCAACCGTCTTCACCAGCGGGAGCACCGACGGCTCCGCCGTCCAGTTCCAGCCCGCCGCCGGGTTGCTCAGTTCGTAGATGACGAGTTGTCCTTCGTCCGTCGCGCCAACGGTCAACTTCGTGTCGTCGGTGGCCACCGTCCAGGACTCGATACGCCGGCCGACCTTCAGTCTGGCTGCCATAAGAGAGTCCTCCACGGCATCAGTCCCCTGCCTTCCTCTGGGCGCCAACAGATACCACACCGCCTTGTTCCCGAACGAATCGGCGTGCGGGTTGCCGGCATGGATGTCGGCGGCAATGTCCTTGGCCAAATCCCAGACGCGCTTGGCGCCCCCTGTCTCGGTGACAGTGAACTCAACCGCGGTCGAGTCGTAGTGGTAACTCTCCCGTCGTCCAACAACAAGGCCGAGCGAGTCGCCTTGTTGAACCGGTACACTCGCCAACTTCCCTGCGTCGGCGGCAGCGGAACCGCCGCGGTCGATGACGCCCTGCGCGAGCATCTTGCGACCGGCTTTCCCGACATGGACGATCGCCCAACTCACACCGTCGCCACCCGCCGGATCGGCGCACCTGACTCTGCCCGCCACTGTCACCTCGCCGGTGATCGGGCTTTCCCACCGAACAGTCACATCCTGTTCCTGGCCCGGATGGACCATGACGCCCCCGGCCGGCAGCGTCACACGGTTCGGCAACTGGACCGACTGGGTGCTACTGTTGTTGGCGGTCACCCACGGCGTTTCCCATCTGCCCCAGCCCCGGCACTCTGACGACGGAACCGTGAACTTGTCTTTCAACAGGTCCGACGTCACGGGCGGCGGTTCCGCCGCCCAGGCCGTCAGGATCAGACCCAGTGCGATCAGCACGGCTGCTGGCGCGATTCTGGTGATGACGTTCATTCTTTTCTCCATGCGTCTGCTGCCGTGGGTAAGGGTATTGTCCATGGGCGTTTCCACGCTTCCAGTCGGCACCGTGCTCATGGGCTGATCTCTTCAATCCAGACCAGTTCGGAAACCGGCGCGCCTTTCAGCGTGACGGTAAGGCCGTTCGCCAGTTCCTCGCCGTTCTTCTCTACCGCCGGGTTCGTGCCGTCCTCGCAACTCACCCGGTACCGCCTGGCCGGATCAACCCCGCGCAGTTTGATCGTGATCGTGTCGGCCACGGCGCTGGGCTTGAACAGATAGACCACGCCCTTGCCGGTGGCTGGGTCGTGGTACTGGATGCCGTCCCAGTTCTTGCCGTCGGAACGCGGCAGAATGT
>CAZTAJ010000259.1:0-2943 GCA_964611575.1 uncultured Verrucomicrobiota bacterium | reverse complement strand
ACTGCTACGGGCGCTGTTCTTGTTGTTGCGTTCATTTGTTTCTCCTTCCGGTTAGGGCGCGCGCAAAATTAACTTGATCCATTAATGGCCTTGGGGCGGATCGTGTATGCCCACCCAAGGTGAGGTCCGATCATTTCAATTTGGACTTCCTTCAGCTCTCGGTTGGACACCTTTCGTCCCGCCTTGTACGACGATTTGTCGATCGCAGCTTGAACCTTGAGGCCGGCTTTGGTGGTCGTGGCCGCGGTGGGGGTGGTGGTTCATGGTCTTTTCCTTTCGGGGGTGGTGGTCATTTGCCCTTGATCGCCTCGATCACCGGGGCGAACTCGGCCGCGAGGTCCGCGCGGGCGGCAACCATCTTCTCCAGTTCGGGAATCGCCGACGCAGCGCCGCGCCCCATCGCCTGCAGTGGGACCAGGTACGGCGCACGGTGACCGGCGCCTTTGTCTCCGCGCAGATTGATCCGGGTACCGTGCAGCAGGAAGGCGATCTTCTCCTCGCCCTCCAGGACCTGACCCAGGGGGTCCACCAGCATGAGGTTGATGTCAAAACCCAGTTGCGGGTAGGCGCGTGTGACGGCCTCGCGGACCGTTGGGTCGGTCTTGAGGAGACCGAGCAGGTAGCGCACGCCCAACAGGCCATTGGACGCCAGGTAGGCCTTCGCCTGCTGGGTGAGTTCCGGCGCCGCCCAGCCCACGACAGCGGCGAAGTCGATGATCGACCGCCGCGTCGGCTCATCCTGCGTCTTCGTGAACGCCGCGACCAGCAACGGGACCCCCTGTTTCGCGCCGAGTGTCTCCAACGTGAGTTGGAGCGCGCGCCGCTCGGGGCGACCATCATCGCCCCCGCCGATCCAGGCGGCGGTCATCAGCGGCAACAGTGCCTGCGTGCCCGGCGCCGCGTCGGGTTCGGCGACATTTAACGCCAGGATCGCCCCCGCCCGGATCTGCTCGTACGGGTCCTCCTTGACCAGTCGTGTCAACGAATCTTTCGTTCCGCCGATGCCGGCGGTGATCATGGCGGTGACGGCGGTGTGACGGTACAGCGCGCTGGGAGAGGCGAGATGGGTCGCCAACTCCGCCGGTTTCGCCGCGCGGATCGCCTGGACGGTGGCCGGATTGTCGCCCGGTACGCCCTCCAGCGCCGGCCCGATGCAGTACAGGAAGGCCGGGGTCTGGATGAGCAGGCGTTTGCCGACCGCGACCGGGCAACCCATCCGGGAGAAGTTCGAGGCGGCCCCGGCGTAGCAGCCGACGAACTGGAAGGGATCGAAGTCCTTGTAGTACTGCTCGATAAAGATGTCGGAGGGCGGTTCGGCGAAGCCGAGCAGGTTCCTGTCACTGACCACCTTGGGTTTGGCCGGGTCCTGCACGTCCACGACCACGAAACGAGCCATGGCTTTGTTGTCGCTGCGGCCGCGGCCACCGGCACCGGTGCCTTCGGCCTGCCCGATCAGGTAGTGGCCGGCGACGACCGGGAAATCCAATGCCCCGGTCAGACTGCCAACCTTCATCCCGGTGGTGGCGTCGGACAGGGTGGATCTGGCGTACCAGTACTTGCCGAACACGGTGGGAAACTCATGTTGGTTGTGCCAGGGTTTGTCCTTCCTGTCTTTCCCGAGAAAGAGTTCTTGCGCGGTAACGCTGTCGGGACCGGTCCATTGCAGGCGATAGGCGCCATTTTCGCCGCCGCCTCTGTCGCTGGCCGAGGAGAACATGATGACGTCATCCACCACCCCCAGCAAGAGACCGCGTGCGACATCCAACGGGGGCAACTCGCCCACCTTCTTGCCGTCGGCGATTCGCAGGATGGGACAGCCGGGGCCATTGCCCATCAGGACCGGCACGACCTCACCCGTGGGCCGGGCCAGGGGCACCACCCGCGGGACAGTGTAGTTGGTGCCTGGGAATGGGCTTTCCCAGCGCAGTTTGCCGGTCTTGGCCTCGAAGGCCCGCATGGTGCTGAAGCCGTTGCTCCCCTTGCTGTAACCCGGGACGAGGAGCAAGCCCTTGCACAGTGTCGGCGATTGGTGGAACGTGCCGCGGTTGTCCCGCATCACCTGATCACGAAAACCCCAGAGCAACTTGCCGTCCAGATCCAGACAGTAGACCTGCCCCTGGTTGAAGACGCCGTAGATGCGCTCGCCATCGCTGGCCAGGGTGGAGTCGGCATAGCCGACGTACCCGTACCAGGCATCGCGGAGTTGCAGGTTGAATGCCCCACCGACCGCCTTCCAGAAGTTCGTTGCCCCGAACCTCTCCTTGGTGAGATAGGCCTTCATTGCCTCGTCATCCGCGATGCCGGCAAACCCTTGCAGTGACGCGATGTCCTTGTCCAGGGCGCTCAACAGGGCGGCATCGCCAAAGGCCTCCACATCGGCGCGGCATCGTTTGACCATGGCGCAAATCTTCGCCGCAGAATCCTTCCGTTGCGCCAGAGCGGCATCGCCGTACAGGATGGCGCCGTTTGCCCCGATGCCCGGCCCACCATCGGTGACCGTCCAGAGTGCCTTGGCCAGGTCGATGAGTTTCTGGGCCTTGGCCGCCTGGTCCTCGGGCAGGGCCGGACGTGCCGGTATCTTTTCGTACGGCAGACCCTCCAGTATCAACGGCATCATCCGCCGCTGCCAGATTTGCTTGCCGGTTTCCAGGTCCCAGCAGGTCACGAAGTCCGGATGCCCCACCGCGAAGACTCGTTTGCCCACCACGATGGGATGCGACAGACCCCAACCGGGCACGCGGGCCTTCCACTGGATGTTCTTGGACTTGGTGTCGGCGAAGTCGGGAATCATCGTCTTGCGCATTTTCTTCGGATCATGCCGATCGGGGTATTCCACTTCCCGAGTGGTCGGTGTGCCGTCCCAGAACTCCAAGGGCGGCTGGGCGCCAGGGAAATGGCCCAAGGTCCAGCGGAAATACACTGGATTCTCTGGCGTGGGCTGGA
>CAZTAJ010000258.1:0-2973 GCA_964611575.1 uncultured Verrucomicrobiota bacterium | reverse complement strand
AGGCGCTTCCAGGCGAAGCCGTCGAGGCTGGTGTCGAAGACGATCTCGTCGGGCCTCAGGGTGATCTTCACCCAGTTGATCAGCCCGGACACCTCGCCCGCTTGGCTGAACGCGTGTTTGCCGTCGGCTGATCCCGTCGCCGTGGTCTTGAAGTTCTCCTCGCCGGTGAGGATACGCACGACCTTGTTGGGGCCCCAGTAGAGCGCCAGCATGGGCTGGTAGCCCGGGTGGCCGGTGAATTCCGCCTGGCGGATTTTTGCCTGCACCGAAACGTTGTCCTCCGCCAGCGCACGGTACACGGCCCCGTAGGTGTAGGGAGCGGAAAGGATGCGCAAATTCCCGGCGACGCTGGCGAAGTTCTCCTTCTGCGGTCCGGCCATACCTTTTGCCAGCGGCGAGATCGCGGTCTGCCAGTCGTCGCGCAGGGTGTCAAAGGTATCGCGGAACAACACCGTCTTCGGCAGTAACGCCTGACCACGGGAGGGGTCAACCGGCGTGAACTCGTCCGGCGGCCCGATCAGCAGCAGCCGGTAGTTGTGACGGTTGACCGCCAGGCCGCGGATGACACCGTCCTTGAAGGGCACGGCCTCAAAGGTCTGTTCGTCGGTGACGATGGCGCTGGGGGGCAGGCCGAGCCCGTCCATGTCCAGTTTCACGGTCACCTTGCGATCTTCGTCCGCCAGATTGCTGACCATGAGCCGCGTCCGGCCCGGCCGCTTCCAAATGGCATAGAGCACATCCGGCCCGCCCTTGGTCACCTGAGCCAATTTCCGCACATCCCAGAAGGGAATGTACTCGCAGTCGGTCTCGTTCCAGCCAAAGTTGAACTTGCCCTTCTGAGAGGTGACGGCCATCACCGTGCCGTAGCGCAGATCGAAGAGCCCGAGCACGGCGTCGGTCGCATCCCGTCCCCAGGTATAGAGATACTGCGGCATCGTCCCCCACTGCCGCCCGAGGGTGATGCGCAGGTTGGCCATGCCTTTGCGGTTATACCAACGGTCCACAAAGTCCGGGTTCGCAACTTTCGTGAAGTCCGGGTAACCGCCGTTCTCGCCGTCGAGCCACCAGTCGGCCCAGCCGAGATAGCCGGCGATGGGCGCGTCGGTGATGTGGGTCTTGAGCACCGGGGGCGTGGTGACGGAGAGCCAGTAAACCCGCTCGCGCTTCACGAACTCGCGATAGGCCATCACCCAATACCCGGCGCGCGTCCGGCCCTCGTCGTCCACCCAGCCGACGTCGTTGATCACGCCCGGCCAGGAGACGGTGAAGGTGTTGTCGTGATAGACGCCGGTAAGTCCGAGTTTATCGTGCCACTGTTTATAGGCCCAGAGGATGAAGTCGGTGTGCGACTTGTTCTGCACGAAGGAGAGCGGGGCGTTGATGTACCATTCGGGGGCGAAGTCCTTGACCATCTGGCCATAGAGCGGATCGCTCTCGGGGATGCGGTCGGAGTTGAAACAAAAGTAACGCCACCACTTGCCGTCCTTCTTGGCCTGCTCGTCGCGGTACCAGGGATTCTCCTCCGCCGCGCGCTTGGGCCGGGTCAGGTCGAAACAGCCGTCGTAGATCAGCGGCCGGTCGAACCAACTCCAGCCGTAATCGCGCTCCTTCTTCCAACTGCCGCCTGCCGGCCGCGGCCGCAGGGGGGTGGGCTGGAAGCCGAAGGTGACCTCGATGGGCTTGGTCAGCGCGCCGGGCTTGTTGAGCAGGTGCATGCGGAACGCCGTCTCCCCGCCTTTCTTCACCACGTCCAGGCAGGCCTTGTCGAGATCGGTGACCCAGGTGCGGTCGTTGTCGCACATCCAGGCCACGCCTCGGTCGTCGTCGCCGATCCAGACGGTGGGCAGGAAGTTGCCGGTGACCATAATGTTGCAGGCGGCGTCTTTCGAGTTCCACAAAATGCCGTCGGGCAGTCCGTCGAAATCGGCGAAGGTTTTGTTGTTCCGCATGTTCTCGGCCGAATGATTGAAGAGCAGCGCGGCGGCGCTCGGCAGGGGAATCTCGACCCGCACGGAGTCCAGGCGCGGACTCCCGCTCGGGGTGATCTTGAGGCGGATCTTATAGAAGCCATCCAGTTCCAGGGTTCCGTTGACCTCCGCCTTCAGACCTTCGGCGACGGCGCTGCCGGCCACGGCCACCTCGACCTCGCTGACGCGCTTGACGGTGGACGCGCCTTCCTTCCAGGCCAGCGGCTTGCCGCCGGACTCGGCCACTAGGCGCACGGGGGCGGCCAGCACGTCGCGCGTCGCCGGCCCGCGGGTCGGCTCCGGCTGGAGGGTCGGCACGGAGGCGGGCAGTCCCAGGCCGGTGAAACGGAACTCGCGGCCCCAGGCCAAGGCCCTGTCCCCTTCAACCTTGAGCGGCGGCCAGGGGTGGAAGGCTTTGTCGGTGACGCCGATCTTGTTGTTCTCCCATTCGTAGATCTTCCGTTCCAGCGTCACCTTCCGTTCGAGCCCGAGGGGCTGGCCGGTCTTTTTGTCCACGGCCTGGAAGCTGACCGTGTAGACGCCGACGGGCAGCGCGCCCGGGGTCGCCTGGAGGATGATCTCGCCGTAGTCGTAGGCGAAGGTTTCGATGCGGCCGGTGGCCAGGGGTTTCGCGGCGTCGGCGCCATGCACCGCCACGTCAACGCGCACGTTGGCCTTGTCGCCGGCGAAGTCGAGAATGTCGGCCGTGGCGAGGATGCGGCCGAAGTTCGGAGCCATCTGGGCGGTGGTGACGAGCGGCTGGGGTTCGGTCTTGGGATAGACCCAGCGCGGGTTGCCGGTGGTGAACTTGAGGCGGCGATAGAATACCGTCTGGTCCTTGGCGTCGGCGATCCGGTAGATGGCGAAGCCGCCGGATTTGTCGGCCAGGTCGAACGTCGGGGCGAACTCCTTGCTTTCGCCGGCGGCCAGGGTCAAGGTCTCGGTCTTGCTGAACAGCTCGGGATAGTCACCCGTGGAGGGATCTTTCGCCGCACCGGTGATCTTC
>CAZTAJ010000257.1:0-2990 GCA_964611575.1 uncultured Verrucomicrobiota bacterium | reverse complement strand
GGCGTCGACCGTCCCGGCATTGATCGTGATCCCGCCGGTGAGCAGGTTGACCCCGCCCAGGGCCAGTGTGCCCGCGTTGGTCTTCGTCATGCCGCTGATGCCGGAGAGGGTGTAGCCCGCGTTGAACGTGAGTGTCTTGCCGGAGGCGACATCGAACGTGATGGCGCCCTCTTCGATGGTGACGTTGTTGGCGGCGATGCTGTCGGGCACCGTCACCGTGAGGTTGCCAATGCCATCTGTGCCGGCGGAGAAGACGGCGCTTTCGCCGGCGAACCCGGCCAGTGTGCCGCCCGCGCCGCCCGTGGAGTCGGTGTTCCAGTTAGCCGTGGTGCTCCACTCGCCACCCGCGTTGCCCGACCCGGTCGGCGTACCGTTCACGTCCCAATACTGAACGCTCGCCGGTGTACCGGTACTGTTCCGGGCCGGAGAGGCCTGCAGGTAGTTGATGCCCTGATCGTAACCGGTCAGGTCGCCGTTGCCGGCATACTCGAACACGGCCACATGGTAGGGGGTCAGCGGAGTCAGGCCCGTCAGATTCACGCTCGTGCCGCTGCTCTTGTACACCACGTAGTTGCCGCTGCCGATCTGCGTGCCGCCACCGAAGGCCGCGCTGTCCGTGTATCCGCTGTCCGTGCCGTCCGCGGGTTCGGCATCCACCGCCGCGCCGGCCTTGACCAGCACGACCCGGCCCGCGCCGCCGCTGCCCGCCGTCCAGGACACCGTCATGCTCGTGCTCTTGACGTTGGAGAATGTCACGGCCGAGGCCTGCGCGGACGGCTCGGCGTAGAACGAGCCGTCCGGCGAATAGGCGGTGCCGACGGTGTTCACCGCGTACCCGCGATAGTAGACCTTCTGGCCGGCCGTGAACCCGGTCCGCCCATGCGTAAAGATGCCGGTTCCTGTGCCGCCCTGCGCCTCGGCGTTGTCCGTCGGATTCGCGCTCGTGCCCCACACCGTGCCGCGCGCCGTCACCGCGTCGCCGTTGTCGCTGGTCACGTTCGCCCCCAGCGTCGCGCCGGCCGCCGTAATCGCCGTGGCGGTCGGACTCGTCAGCGTCGGCACGTTGTCCGTCGTCTGACTGCCGGTGGCGGGCGTTTCCTTGTAGTTGATGCCCTGATTGTCGTTCAGCGTGTCGCCACTGCCGGCATACTCGAAGACCGCCACGTGGTAGGTCGTGCCGACGCTCAGTCCGGTGACGTTCACGAACGCGTCGCCATTGCCCTTGTACACGACACGACCGTCCCCAACGAGTGTGCCGTTTCCAAAGATCGTGTCGGCCGTGTAACCGCTGTCCGTTCCATCGGACGGGACGCCCGTCACCGCGCTGCCGGCCTTGACCAGCACGATCCGCCCGCCGCCACCACCCGCCGTCCAGGAGATGCGCATACCGGAAACCGTGACATTCGCGAACTGGATCGAGGACGCCTGCGTCGCGGGTTCGGTCCAGAACGATCCCTCACCCGAGTAACCCGGGCCCGCGGAGTTCACCGCGTAACCGCGGTAGTAGATCTTCGTGTTGGCGGTCAATGTGCGTTGATGCCAAAACGCACCCAGGGCCGTTAGACCTTCCGCGACTGCATTCTCAGTGACAGGCGATCCGGTCGTATTCCAGACCGTTCCCCGGGACGTGATCGTTGCGCCGCCGTCGTTCACGATGTTCGCTCCCAGGGTCGCCGTCGTCGAACCGATCGCCGACGCGGTCGGAGTATCCAAAGCCGGCACCGTGATGCTGCTAACCGTCGTTGCGTTGCCCCTGCCGGGCGTCCCCTTGTAATTGATGCCCTGGTTCACACCGACGGTTTCGCCACTGCCCGAGTATTCGTAAACCGCAACGTGGTACGTGACGCCAACCGTCAACCCCAGCAGCGTGAACGTGTTCCCGGTGCCCTTGTACGCGACGTAGTTGCCCGTCGTACCGATCTGCGTGCCCGCGCCGAAGGTTGCGCTGGCCGTGTAACCGCTTTCCGTGCCGTCCGCCGGATCGGCGTTCACTTCTTCACCGGCCTTCACCAGCACGATGCAGCCGGCGCCGCTGCCGCGCGTCCAGGAGACCTTCATGCTTGTGGCCAGGATGTCGGAGAAACTCACGGTGTGCGCCTGGTCGGCCGGCTCGGTCCAGAACGAGCCGTCCGGAGAGTAGCCTCTGCTGCCATTGTTGTTGTCCGCGTAACCGCGATAGTAGATCCTCGTCCCGGCAGGTACAGCAGTCAGCCCCGTGCGCTCGTGCGTGAAGACGTCAATGTCCGTGCCGGCCGCTGCCAATTCATTGCCCGTCGGGTTGGCCGACAGGCCCCACACCGTGCCGCGCGCCGTCAGCGTGCTGCCGACGCCGGCGCTCGTGACGGTGGCGCCGAGCGTCGCGCTCGTCGTTCTGATGCCGGTGGCCGTGGGCGAGGTCAGCGTCGGCACGGCCTTGAGCGTCACCGTGGTGGCCGTGTAAGAGAGCGCATAACCCGCCGGAACCGTCGCGGGATTGAACGTGCTGGTGATGCTCGTCGCGGACAACAGCGTGTAGACCGACTCCGTCAAGGTGCCGACGATCGTGAGGGCCGGCGAACCCTCCAACACGACCGCGCCGCCGACCGTCAGTTGGTTCGCAACAGCCGCATTCACCGCCATCGCGCTGCCGGCCTCGAAACGCACCTTGCGGTTGATCGTCCCGGCGCCGCCCAACGCGGCGCCGTTCATGACAGTCACCGCACTGTAATCCGGACTGGGGGTCACCGTACTACTGGCCGGCGCGGCCAGTGTGCCGTTGACCAGGAGTTTGCCTTGTTTGACATAGGTCGCGCCGCTGTAGGTGTTGTTGGCGTGACTGAGGATCAACGTGCCCGCGCCCGTCTTGACCAGGTGATAACTGTAGGTCGGCGTGCCGGCGTTGTCGCTGATGATCTGGCCGGAGATCTCCGCCAGGTCCGCCGTACTACCGGTGTTATCGGCCACCTCGATCTCGCGCAGGTACATCTTGGCGGCGTCCGTGCCAAGATTGA
>CAZTAJ010000256.1:0-3071 GCA_964611575.1 uncultured Verrucomicrobiota bacterium | reverse complement strand
TCAAGGAGCACCCCGGCCTGGCTTACGCCGCAGACACGAGCATCCCGCTCATCCACGACCCGCACGCCGACACGGTCTATCGCGGCGTCGCGTACCTGCTGGACTGTGGCTATCGGCGGCTGGCCGTCGTGGCGCATCGGATCGGGGACTCGCGCGCCGACGCACAACACCTGGAGGCGAATATCGCGGCCGTTTATGCGGAACGCGGGCTACCGATGACGGCGACGTTGCATGGCGGCCATGCCGCCAGCCATGCCCACGGCGTGGCGCAGGCGCGGGCCATTCTGGACGGGCCCGGCGACGTGCCGGAAGCGTTTCTCGCTCTCAACGACCAGGGTTGCGCGGGGGTCATCTTCGAGGTGATGCGCCGCAAGCTGGACATCCCCGCCGATGTCGGCGTGATGGCCGTGGCCAACAAGGGCGTCGCCATCCCGTGCCCGGTGCCGCTGACGCGGCTGGAATCCGATCCGGCGGACTATGCGTACCAGATGATTGAGGGAGTCCTCGCCCGGATCGAGGGGCGGACACCGCACCTGACCCCGATCACGCCGGCGTTGATCGTCGGCGAATCGTGCGGGGAAGGACGGAAGGGGAATGGTTGAAAGTGGAAGCCCGGATTTCCCAGATGGGATGTGCGAGGATGGAGGAACGATGAAGCATCATGATGCGGGAATAGCAGGAGGAAACAGCATGAAGCGTCTACTCACAGCGTCAATCGGAGTCCTGCTGGCGATCGGCCTGCTGGCGGGAACACGGGCCTACGGCCAGACCACGCGCACCTGGGACGGCAACGGCACGCCCGACAACAGCGGCAACTGGTCTGCGGCGGCCAACTGGGATGGCCCGGACAACATCCCCGACACCACCGGCGAGAACGCCGCGCTGCCCAATGTGTCGAGCGGCACGCGCACGGTGACGATGGACGCGTCCTACACGATCAACCAGTTGCAGATGACGCAGACCACCGTCGGCGCCACGAACAAACTCCTGCTCAACGGCACGTTGTTCGCCTACACTCCGACTATTGGAGTCCCGCCGCTGCGTCTCACCCCCCCGGCCGGCGGCACCAACAGCCTCGTGCTCGACCTCAACGGCCAGACGCTGGTGACCAGCAACTACGACTACTGCGTGGAGCTCAACGGCACAGTCAACATGGGACCCGGCTCCCGGCTGGACATGACACTCACTGGCTATCAGAAGTGGCTGACCCTCACCAATCTCGGCGTGCTGGCGCAGAACAGTTCGACCAGCAGCTTGATCAATGTTGTTAACGGGGCAGCCTACGGCCGTTGGGTCAATAGAGGCGTGTGGAGTCTGGAAAACAACGCGGCGTTTCGGGGTGTTAATGGCCTGGCAAGACTACCGACTCTAAACGGTTGCGAAAATTCGGGGACGCTCACCGTGCGCGACGGCTCGATCCTGACGTTTGACGACCTGACCAGCACCGGCTATCTCGAAGCGGGCACCAACTCGGTCCTTGGCAACGCCGGCAGCACACTCACGATCGGCAGCGGCGGCACCTTCGCCGTCAACGGCACCAACGCCATCGTCGGAGATCCCTCAGGCTCGGCGGCCGCGACCCTGATCAATGCCGGTACGACCATCGTGGGCACGAACGCGGTGCCGGCGGAACTTGTCGTGAAGGGTCTGTCGGTCGGCCTGTCCAACGCGGTCGGCGGCGTCCTGTCGGCGGTGCCAGGCTCCCGGATCGTCCTGCGCTTCACGGGCAGCGCCAACAACGCCCGCTGGGACAACTTCGGCACGTTCACGCAGGACAATGTCGTCGTGCAGATCGATTGGGCCGCAGGGAGCGCCGGCACCGGCACGCGGCGCATCTCCAATGCCGGCACCTGGACGCTGCAGAACGGCGCGCAAGTCCAGTACGTGAGCAGCACCGGACGTTCCACGAGCTACGGCTTCGGCAACATGGCGGGCAATGCCAACTCCGGGACGCTCAGCCTCCTGAGCGGTTCGAGCATCGCCATGCAGGACCTGAGCAACACCGGGACCTTGATCCTGGGCACGAACGTCACGCTCTTCACCGCGCAGTTCAACGGCGGCAACGAGACGTTGGATAACCGCGGGTCGGTTAGTGTCGTCGGCACCAACGCGCTGATCGGCTACACCAACGCCGCCGGCCAGCCCGTCATCTTCAACAACGGCAGCGCCGGTTCCCAGGGCGCCCTACTCACGATTGGCGACGGCGTGAACGGCGCCGAGTGCATCATCCAGGGGCGGCAGGCCCGCCTCATCAACTTCGTCGGCAACACCGTCACGGTTGCCCGGGCCTCCACGTTGCGGCTGACCGGGACGCGAAACAGCACCGAGAACTTTGCCAGTCTCGACGCGTATCTGATGAACAGCGGCGTGGTGGTCAACGCAGGGACGATCCAGCTCCAGCCCTCCCATAGCGGCGCGGTGAATCCCGACAACTACGGCACGTACTCGATCGGCGCCGGCGCGTCCGCCACCGGCGAGATCCAGCGCCTCGCGAAGACGGCCGCAGGCAACAATGCTTACTCTCAACTCGCGTTCAATAACCGCGCCGGCGGCACGGTCACGGGAACCGGCATGATGCTCTATACCAACAAGACCGGGGACACTGTCGCCGATTACATGCAGTTCGTGAACGCCGGCACGATCGCCCCGGGCGCGCCGGTGGGGACACTGGAGCTGGTCAACACGGCCGTGACCAACGCCGGCGGCACGATCGCGATCCAGCTCTATGACGAGACCACGTTCGACAAGCTGAAGGTGTCCGGCACCGGCGCGGGGCTGAAGCTCACCGGCGCGAGCGACACCCTCAACGTGTCGCTCGTCGACAAGTTCCGCTGGGGCGGCGTGAAGACGTTCCGCATCTTCGAGGGCGGCCCGGTGACCGGCACCTTCGAGACGCTGCTATGGAACGGCGCGACGGTCTCCGACGAGTACACCATCAGTTACAGCATTGCCAACTGCATCGAAATCAGCGTGCGCGGCCCGCCGTCGGGAACGGTCATCACAATCCGGTGAGCGGATCCCGGTGTGGGCGAGGGGGGTAGGCCGCAAAGTCGCCTGCCCGCCGAAGCCTT
>CAZTAJ010000255.1:0-3083 GCA_964611575.1 uncultured Verrucomicrobiota bacterium | reverse complement strand
CCGAGGTTATCGCCGAGTTTAGTTCCCCCACCCGCCCGTCCGTCGTCCGGGCCAATGAGCGCCTGGTTCTCGGTCTGCTCCGCCGCAGGCCCTGCACGGCCATGCAGATCAGCGGCGCCTGTAATCTCCACGGCAATGAATGTGCCAAGTACCTCGGCCGCCTCTTGCGGCGGGGAGAGATCCAGGCCGACCGCACGGGGGACGGAGCGTATTACACGGCGACGGGGCGTAAGCTGGCTGTATCGAGAAAGGGAAAACGATGAAGACGCATGAACTGGTCCTGACGGATGCCGATTTCGACACACAAGCGAGTGAAGGCGTGGTCTTGATTGACTTCTGGGCGCCCCGGTGCGGGCCGTGTCGGCAGCAACTCCCGATTATTGACAAAGTCGCCACGGCCATGGCGGGCCAGGCGAAAGTCGGCAAATGCAACGTGGACGAGCAGCCCAAGACCTCCGAGCGGTTCCGCATCAGACAGATCCCGACACTGGTCATCCTGAAGGACAAGCGGGAGGTGGAGCGATTTGTCGGCCTGCAGCCGGAAACGGCGCTGATGGCGGCCATCAAGAAACATATGGGAGAAGACGCTAGTGGAGAGTCCTCTAAACGATGATTTGTTCGGCCGGATGAACGATCCGACGGCGGCCGCTTCGATCAAGGGCTTGTGCGGGGACGAGATGGAGTTCCACCTGTTTATCCGCGATGACCGGATTGAAGACGTTCGGTACTACACCAATGGCTGCGGCAATACCCGCGCCTGCGGTCGGGCTGTGGCCCGCCGGGCGAAGGGGCGAAACGTCACGGACGCGCTTTCCATCAGCGCCGGAGAGATCATCCGGTCCGGCGAATGCGAAACGGAAGCGGGCAGGCACTGCGCGATTTTGGCCGTGACGACTTTTTACCGGGCGGTAGCGGACTATCTGCTGACGCCATGAGTGTGCGCGTAAACGGAACTGCAAATGAGAAAGACATCCAATGACGACAATACCTGAGACGGTGAAGGAAGCATGGGGGCGGCGGGAAGGTCCCGTTGTTCTGGCAACGGTTGACGGCGATGGCATGCCCAACATCATTTACGTCACGTGTGTGAGCCTCTACGGCGAGGACCGGTTGGTGGTGGCCGACAACTATTTCGACAAGACCCGAAGGAACATCAAGGCTGGATCCAAAGGGGCGGCCTTGTTCATGACAAACGACAAGAAAGCGTATCAACTGAATGGTTCGCTCGAATATCACGACACCGGCCCTGTGTTCGAAGACATGAAGAAATGGAATTCACCAACGCATCCCGGCCACGCCGCCGCCGCGCTGGTCGTCGAGAAAGTATATTCCGGAGCCAAGCTCCTGGCGCCATGAATCGCGCGCTGATTTCCACTGCCATGACATGAAAGAACGAGCCTCATGCAACGAACGATGCTGAAGCCAAGATCCGCGGGGGCAAGTTAACCGCAATGTTGAACTCAACCGAAATGCGCTGGCAGCAGGAACGCCTGGAGCGGGTCCGCCACTGGCAAGCGCAACCGTCGTATGCGGGATTCCTCGACGACGGGGAGATCCAGTCGCGCCTCTCTCGCCACAAGCGGGCGGACCGAGCGCAAGTGGAAGACATTATCCGGAAAGCGCGCGAGAATGCCACGACCGGGACGATGCTTTCGCCGGATGATGTGGCCGTACTGGTCAACGTGGAGGATCCACAACTCTGGGAGGCCGTCTATGAGGCTGCCGGCTGGATCAAACGCACGGTATATGGCAACCGGATCGTGCTCTTCGCGCCGTTGTACGTTTCAAGCCCCTGCGTGAACGACTGCGCCTATTGTGGTTTTCGCAGCGGGAATGCTGAAGTACATAAGCGGTCGCTGACCATGGAAGAACTGCGTCAGGAATTGTTGGCCTTGGTCAATGTCGGCCACAAGCGGTTAATCATGGTGTTTGGCGAGCACCCCGCCAGCGACCCTGAGTACATCTGCCGGTCGGTGGAGGCTGCCTATCGCGTCAAAAGCGGTCCCGGCGAGATCCGCCGTGCCAACGTAAATGCCGCGCCGTTGTTCGATAGCGAGTACAAGGCGGTGCATGCCGTTGGGATCGGCACGTACCAGGTGTTCCAGGAGACCTACCATCGGCCGACCTACGAGAGACTGCACCCCAAGGGTACGCTGAAAGGCGAGTATGACTGGCGTCTTTTCGCCCTGCATCGGGCGCAGTCGGCGGGCATTGACGATGTGGGTATGGGGGTGCTGTTCGGGCTTTACGACTGGCGCTACGAACTGCTCGGATTGCTGCATCATGCCATGGCTTTGGAGCGGGAGTTCGGTGTCGGTCCCCACACCATTTCCTATCCGCGGCTTGAACCTGCCGAGGGAACTCCCTTTGCCAGCCGGTCGCCGTGGATGGTTTCCGATGAAGACTTTCCGAAGATCGTGGCGGTCATCCGGTTGATGTGTCCGTACACCGGCTCCATTCTGACGGCACGAGAGAAACCCGAGCTGAGGCGATCGGTCATCCGTCGGGGCGGCGTGTCGCAAATGGATGCCGGCTCCCGCATCGCCGTCGGCGGTTATGGCCAGATGGAGCATGCGCATCAGCCCGACCGGCAGCAATTCCTGCTGGCCGATACGCGTAGTCTGGATGAGTTCATCCTGGACCTATGTCAGGAGGGGTATTTGCCGTCCTTCTGCACGGCCGGCTACCGCGAGGGAAGAACAGGCGCGACTTTCATGCCGTTGGCCAAACATGCCACGGTGAAGAATTTCTGTATCGCCAACGGTATCCTGACTTTTCAGGAATACCTTCTGGATTACGCCTCCGATGCCGTCCGACACATCGGGCGGGAACGCATTATTCCGAGCTATCTCGAATGGGTGGATACCCAGACGCCCGGAATGGCCGGCAAGGTCAGGGAAAACCTGAATCGTATGGAAGCGCACAAGGACAGGGATTTGCGTTTTTGAAACGAAAGGCATGACTGATGGAAGCGCAAATTAAAATCACATTTCAACCGCAGGGACGGTCGGTATTCGTGCTCAGCGGCACGACGATCCTGGAAGCCGCCGCGCGGGCCGGCCTGGTGATCGAGACGCCTTGCG
>CAZTAJ010000254.1:0-3139 GCA_964611575.1 uncultured Verrucomicrobiota bacterium | reverse complement strand
GGCTCGTTACTGGCGGACTACAGCCAGCCGATCAACGTCAAGCAGGGCGCCTGGCAGGATCAGGACAAGTACGGGGATATCGTCTTTGACGCCCACAAGCCGTTGCTGACCGCTCGGGTGCCCGCCGGCGGGGTGCGCTATATCTGCGTGAGCAAGTATTAAGGGAAAGGTAACAACTCAGGTAGTCAGGAGTCAGAATGCAGAATCCAGAATGAATGCAAGCCATCAGCGATGGAGGAGCGAAAACGTCTTTCGTCAAGGCAGAGAGCTGAACGGCTGTTCACTGGGTTTTCTTCTGAATCCTGACTTCTGGATTCTGAATACCTGAGCAGTTTCAGGGAAAGAAAGGGTGATATGACTGTTCGACCTATCGATATGCGCTGTGAGTATCTGATCAACCCGCTGGGCATTGACGTGACCAGCCCTCGTCTGAGTTGGACACTTGATGCCGGGGAGGCCGTGCGCCGTGGCATTCGGCAGACGGCTTACCGGATTTGCGTGGCGCACTCGGCAGAGGCGCTGGAGCCGGCCGTCCCGGCCGGTAGCGGGAAGGAAAAGCCCGATGGACCAACCGGCGGAGACCGCCGGCTCCAGGGCGGGGAAATGGACATGGAGCCGGCCGTCCCGGCCGGTACCTTCGCAGTGGGGCAAGGGGTCTGGGACACCGGCAAGGTGCGCTCTTCCGCCATGAACCAGATTGCCTATGCCGGTCCGGCATTGGTTTCCGGGCAACGCTACTGCTGGCGGGTGCAGGTCTGGGATGACGAGAAGTGTGCGTCCGATTGGAGCGAAACGGCCTTCTGGTCCATGGGTCTGTTGAAGCCGAGCGATTGGTCGGCAAAATGGATCGAAGCGCCCGGCGCCCGCGAGCCGTACAAACCCGCTCCGTCACCGCTGTTGCGCCGCGAATTTACACCAAAGAAAACGGTGCGTCGGGCCACGGTGTTCGTGAGCGCACTGGGGCTTTACGAACTCCGGCTCAACGGCGCCAAGGTCGGGCAGCAGGTGCTCGCCCCCGAATGGACGGATTATAGCCAGCGCGTCCAGTATCAGACCTTCGATGTGACGGCGCAGATCAAGGCTGGCGCCAATGTCCTGGGGGCCATCCTGGCCGACGGTTGGTATGCCGGCCGGTTGGGGCTGCAGAATATGTGCCCGAATGTCAAAATCCTCTACGGCACGAAGCCTGCATTTCTCCTGCAATTGCATCTGGAGCTAGACGACGGCACGGTGGAGCGTGTGGTTTCCGATGGCCGTTGGCGTTGCACGCTGGAGGGGCCGATTCGCGCCGCCGGACTCCTGGACGGTGAAACCTACGATGCCCGGAACGAGTTGTCCGGATGGGATGCGCCCGGGTTCGACGACGGCGCCTGGAAACAGGCACGGGTTCGGAGTGTCAAGAATCTGGCGATTGTGGCCCAGATGAACGAGCCGATCCGCATAACTCAGGAACTCAAACCTGTCGCGCTCACAGAACCGAGTCCCGGTGTCTTCATCTTTGACCTCGGCCAGAACATGGTCGGCTGGTGCCGGCTGAAAGTGGCGGCGCCGGGCGGCACGACCCTGACCCTGCGCCATGCGGAGGTCTTGAATCCCGACGGCACGATCTACCGGGATAATCTCCGGCTCAGTGACACCAACAAAGACTGTCAGATTGACCACTACACGGCGGCGGGTGGCGGCGTGGAGACTTTCGAGCCCCGGTTTACCTATCACGGGTTCCGGTATGTCGAGATTACCGGTTTGCCGACGCGACCCTCTTTGGAAGACATTACCGGCTGTGTCGTTCACTCCGACTCACCCCGGGTCAGCGGCTTCGCCTGCTCTGATCCGTCGCTCAGCCGTCTGTTCGATAACATCTTCTGGACCCAGCGCGGCAACATGCACAGCGTGCCCACTGATTGTCCGCAGCGCGACGAGCGGCTCGGCTGGAGCGGGGATGCCCAGATTTATTCGCAGACCGCGATTTTCAATATGGACATGGCGGCCTTCTTCACCAAATGGAGTCAGGATTTGCGCGATGACCAGACCGCGGACGGCCGATTCCCGGATTTTGCCCCCAATCCTTATGACGGCAACGTCATGTTCTCCGGCAACCCCGGCTGGGGCGATGCGGGAGTGATCATTCCCTGGCGGCTGTATACGAACTATGGCGATATCCGCGTCTTGAGGGGGAATTTCCCCGCGGCCAAACGGTGGGTGGAATTCATCCACAAGCATAACCCCGACCTGATCTGGAAAAATCGGCGCAGTTGCACGCTCGAATATGGCGAATGGCTGAACGGCAACACGCTGATTCTGGAGAACTATCCGCGCAGTGGCGGCGAGGTGCCGCGCGGGGTCTATGCCACCGCGTTCTTTGCCCACTCCACCGACTTACTGGCTCGCATGGCTGCGGTTCTGGGGAAGACGGCTGAGGCGCGCCAGTACGGACAGTTGCTGGCGGGCATTAAGAAAGCTTTCGTGGCGGCCTTTGTGGGCGAGGATGGCCGGATCGAAGGCGATACGCAGGCGGGCTATGCCCTGGCATTGGCGTTCGATCTGCTGCCTGAGAAACTGCGGCCGCTGGCGTCGGAGAAGATGGCGCAGTCGGTGCAGGCCTATCAGGGCCGGATCTCCACCGGCATCCAGAGCACCCTGCGCCTGATGCTCGCATTGTCGCGTTTCGGACGGGATGACGTGGCGTGGAAACTGATGACCAACCGGGAGATTCCGTCATGGCTCTACATGGTGGAGCACGGCGGCACGACGGTTTGGGAGCGCTGGGACGGCTGGGTCGAAGGCCGCGGCTTCCAGAATCCCGGCATGAACTCCTTCAACCACTACGCCATCGGCGCGGTCGGCGAGTGGATGATGCGGGCGATTATCGGGATCAACGACGATCCCACCCGACCGGGGTTCGAGCGTTGCGTCATCCGGCCCCGCATTCCGGCGGAGGGGCCGGGCGCGGTGAATTCGGCCGAGGGGCATTATGACTCCATTCGCGGCCGCATTGGGTGTCGCTGGGAGCGGAACGCCAAAGGCCTCACCCTCTCGGTTCGCATTCCCGCCAACATGAGCGCCACCGTGTATCTGGCCGCCCGAGCGGAGAAGCAGGTCAGCGAGGGCGGTCGCCCGCTACGCCGGGCGTCAGGCGTCA
>CAZTAJ010000253.1:1985-3155 GCA_964611575.1 uncultured Verrucomicrobiota bacterium | reverse complement strand
ACTGCGACACAAGTACTTACGTGCACTAGGCTATAGGTAGACGGGGATACACCCCGGGCAACCACAACCCTAGCAGGAGGCACGGAAGATGAAGGCGAATCACGAGGTCAGGGACCAGCAGCAGGCGGGGAGCGAGGAGTTGTTCCAGCTCATCGCCCGCGGTGTGGAGCAGCATCTCCACACCCAAGTGGACGAGGAAACGGTGCGCAAGATCGCGAGCGAAGAGATTGCCAAGCGCCAGATGCCCGTCACGCTCGAAGTGAAGCTGCCGTCCGGCGAGATCCGCACGGTCGAGGGTGCGCACGTGCAGTTCAAGGACCTGATGGGGCTCGTCGAGGAGGGGCACCGCAACCTTCTTATGGTCGGGCCGGCGGGGTCGGGCAAGACGACGCTCGCCAAGACGCTGGCGCACGCGCTGAACCTGCCCTTCGGCTTCCTCAGCCTTTCCGCGGGCGTCACGGAAACGCACCTGCTGGGCCGGGTGCTGCCGCAGGCGGACGGTTCGTGGCAGTACCAGAAAAGCATGTTCGTCAAGGTGTACGAGGAAGGCGGCGTCTTCCTGCTGGACGAGATCGACGCGGCGGACGCGAACGTCATGGTCGCGATCAACGCGGCGCTGGCGAACGGCGTCCTGGCGAACCCGGTCACCGGCACGCTCCACCACCGCTCCGACAACGCCTACATCCTCGCCGCGGCGAACACGTGGGGCCGCGGGGGCGACACCCAGTACGTCGGGCGCAACCAGTTGGACGCCTCCACGCTCGACCGCTTCGTCCTCGCCACGGTGCTGATCGATTACGACACCGCCCTGGAACGCCAGCACGTCGAGGGGCTGCTCGCCGCGGACGACGCGTCCGAGGTCCTGGGCTGGGTGAAGAGCCTGCGCCGCCAGATCAGTTCCAACCGGCTCCGGCGGGTCGCCAGCACGCGGCTCGTCTTCAACGCGGCCGCCGCGGTGAAAGCCGGCCGGACGCTGAGCCAGGTGAAGGCCCGGTACTTCCAGGACTGGTCGAAGGACGAACGCGCCAAGGCCGGCCAGGGGGAGGAGTGACTGCCATGAACCTGCGCCCCCTTCCATATAACAAGTCCTGCCGCCAGTGCGCGAAGCTGCTCCGCAAGGGCGAGGTCGCCTGGTTCGGCAAGCACGAAGGCGCCCTCTGCACGGACTGC
>CAZTAJ010000253.1:0-1885 GCA_964611575.1 uncultured Verrucomicrobiota bacterium | reverse complement strand
CGGCGGCGGCCCGCTGCGACGACGGCATCTACCGGTACGAATGGGAGTCGGTTTCCGACCTCGTGGACGATGCGTTCTGCGACCGGGCGACGGCGGAGGCCACCCGCGCGGACATTGCCCGCCGCATCTCGAACAACGAGGGCGGCAAGTGGGCCAACCACCATACGGTCGCCTCGATCAAGGCGGCGGTGGGCAAGCCCGCGAAGAAGCTGATCGACGCCATCGACGCCATGCGCCAGTCGCTGGCCGACGACGCGGCCCTGCCGGTGATCCCGCGCCGCAAGATCCGCCATGGCCGGGAAGACGGGCAGGAACTTGACCCCGACCGCTGGCTGGTGCGCGAGCCCATGGCGTGGGACCGGAGCGAACGCGAGCCGCGCCCCCGCAACTGCATCGCCATCGGGGTGAACATGTCGGTGCACGCCGGGCAGAAGCCCGAGGAACTGCTGTACCGCGGGGCGGCCGCCTGTGCCCTGGCTGACATGCTGACCACCCGCGGCATGAACGTCGCCATCACCGGGTTCCTCGTCGTCCACAAGATGAGCGACGGCTGCGGCGACCTGGTGAGCAAGGTCGAGCTGAAGTCGTCGAACATGCCGCTCGACATGGCGGGCCTCGCCACGTCTGCCTGCGACATCGGGTTCTTCCGCCTGGTGATGGTGTACGCGACGGCGCGGCACACCACCGGGCACCTCGACGGCGCCCTGGGCTACCCCGCCGGCCTGCCGGATGCCGACCGCAAGGGGTTCGACTTCGTCCTGGAGAACACCGTCCGCTCGAAGGCGGATGCGGAGGAGTGGCTGCAGGAGAACGTCCGGGCCATGAACGCCGGCAACGAGAATGAAGGGGGTGCCCTGTGAAGAACAAAGCCCTGACTTCCATGTACGAAGGCCTGATGGTCGCCGCGGCGCAGTACGTCGCCGAACGCAAGCCGCCGGCGCAGAACCCCGAGGACGTGGCGGCGATCCTCCGGCCCCTGGCCCAGCAGAATGCGCTGCAGGAGTGCTTCTGGGTGCTGCTGCTGAACGCGCGCAACCAGGTGACCAAGGTTCACCTGGTCAGCAAGGGGCTGGTCGACCGGACCCAGGTGCACGCCCGCGAGATCTTCCGGGAGGCGATCATCGGCAACGCGGTGCGCGTGATTCTGAGTCACAACCATCCCGGCGGCGACCCGACTCCCTCCCCGCAGGACATCGACTGCACCCGCAACCTGGTGTCCGCCGGGAAGATCATCGGGATCGAGGTGCTCGACCACGTCGTGCTCGGCACGGTCGCGCCTGAACGCCCGAAAGACTTCCTGTCGTTCCGCGAAGCCAACCTGCTGTGAACCCCAACTCCAAAGGACCCAATGCCATGAACGATACGCACACAACCCCAACTGCAGCCCCGGACGGCGACGCCGGCTGGGACGTGATCTCGAGCTACACCCGCGCCCAGGCCATCGAGGACGGCGTGCTGGTGGACATGACCCAGGGCGACCTGGGCGAACTGCTCAAGGAAGCCGGGTTCCGGCTCCACACCGCCATGACCGCCACGGCGTTCGCGCAGGCGGTCGGCCCGATTGGCGGCGGCGCGCTGCCGGCGGGCCAGGACCTGAAGGGCCGCTGGTGGGATGTCCTGATGGTGCTCCGCTACGCCGTCGCGCGCAACCGCAAGACCGACCGGGTGCACTTCCAGGTCTCGGTCTGGAACGGGCGCCGGAACGAAGACGTGAACCTGTGGGCGCTGATCGGCCCGGGCGACGACGCCCAGCCGGTCCTGACGATCATGCTCGAAGGGGAGGACTGAAACCATGCAGATCACACTCACTCAGATCATCGACCAGTACATCCGGGCCTGCGGGCCGGTGAGCTTCGCCCAGATCATGCGCGAAGTGAAGACGCAG
>CAZTAJ010000252.1:0-3174 GCA_964611575.1 uncultured Verrucomicrobiota bacterium | reverse complement strand
TGAGCGGGGAGGATCCCCAATCCCGTTTCAACGAGCCCGACGCCCCTGAGAAGCCGGTGGGCAGGTGGAATGGGGTCACCCTGGTATTCCGCATCACGCCCTCCGTAGAGGAGGCTGTTGAAGCCCTGCCGGGCGATATTCCCGCCGCATGCTGGTGGGCAGAACGGTATCCGTATGTGTCCTGCGTCGCGTATCCGAACGGGGACAGGAACTGCAACATGCTGCCGACCCTGACCGGCGCCGACTACCTCGGGTTGGGCGAAACGGCGGCCTACACCGAATGCACGCGCCGCGTGAAGGCGTACTGGCACCACCTCCAGACGGCCTATCCTGAGTTCAGGCGCTACCGAATGAAGTCGTTGGCGGCCCGCCTCGGAGTCCGGGAGACGTTCCGGATCTGCTGCGACTACATGTTGAATGAGAACGACCTTCTCCAAGGCATACGCAAACAGCGGCACCCGGACGTGGTCGCGCTGTCTGACCACATGATGGACAGCCATGGAACGGCGGGCCGCAAGTCCGGAGAATTGCCGGAGCCGTACGGAATACCTTACCGCTGCCTGCTCCCCAAGGGGTTTTCCAACCTCCTGGTTGCCGGTCGCGTGGCCGGTTTCTCCAGCATCGCCGCATCCAGTTGCCGTCTTTCCCGCACCATGATGCAACTGGGGCAAGCCGCCGGAACCGCCGCCGGACTCGCCTTGAATGAATCCGGCAGTTTCAGGACGATCGATGTCGGCGGACTGAGAGCCAGTTTGATCAAACAGAACGTGCAACTCACCTGATAGTCCTACCCCATTACGCCCCATGAATGCCAAAGAAGCCATGACATCGCAGACCGTGATCCCACCCCCCCGGCAAGGCCGCCAACGCCTGTCCTTGGGACGCCTGCGCGAATGGGAAGCGCTGGGCGCCGGGATGTTCATTCACTTCGGCATGAGCACGTTCCTGGGCCAGGAATGCCCGGACGGTACGGCGCCGGCCACCACCTACGCGCCCGACCGGCTGGACGTGGATCAATGGGTGGGCGTGGCCCGCGACGCCGGGATGAAATACGCCGTGTTGTCCGCCAAGCACACGGCCGGGTTCTGCAATTGGCCTTCACGGCACAATGACTACCATGTCGGCGTCAGCGGCAACCGGACGGACGTGGTCGAAGCGTTCGTGAAGGCGTGCGCCCGCCGCGGCATCATCCCCGGACTCTATTACTGTTCGTGGGACAACCACAACCGCTTCGGCTCGCGCACCTGGAGCGACCTCAAGCCGGGCGAGGCGCCGGAAACGCAGTATGTGACGCGCGCCTACGAGGACTTCCAACTGGCGCAGATCGAGGAATTGCTGACGAATTACGGGCCGATCGGCGAATTCTGGATTGATATTCCGATGGCACTGTCACGCGACTACCGCAACCGCCTCTACGCCCGCATCGCGGAGTTGCAGGCGCAAACGCTGGTCGTCATGAACAACGGCTGCAACGACGGCTCGCCGCGCAATTTCAAGCATCAGGCCTGGCCGACCGATGTCGTCACCATCGAGCGCACCCTGCCCAACACGATCCCCGTGGCCAGTCACCTGAAATGGCGCACTATGGAAGGGGAAGACGTCTACCTGCCCGCCGAGGTCTGCGATCCCCTGGGTAAGGATTGGTTCTATGTCGAAGGCGACGAACCCCGTTCTGATCAGGAACTGCTCGGCATCCACCTGATCACCCGCGCCCGCGGCGCCAACATGCTCTGGGATGTTGGTCCGGACCGGCACGGCCTGATTCCCGATCGCTTTGTCCAGGCCCTGGTGCGGTTACGCCGCAACCTAGACCGGTTCGCCGCTTGAAAACATCTGCATACGCGGCAAAGATTGGGACGACAGATGGAAAAAAGATGGGAATTGGGTTGACTGTACGGCGCGATGATGTATCATTACCATGAAATGCTTTAGATCGTTCTGTCATCATGAGGTGCGACGCAAAAGCGTCGCCTCTTTGGGAGGGACGGCATTCTGCCGTCCGCGGCGCGCACCATGCGCGCCCTCCCATTGGGTTGCGGGCATAGGCACAAACCAGAAGACCAGAAAGGGCAAAGCGCATGAAGAGGCCTGATCCGTTTGTGATTCGTTTGGGCGGTGGATGGCTGGCGGCCGTCTTGGCCTTGGCGTTTGCGGTGGACGCGTGGGCGGCGACAATCACGTGGACCAACAACTCGGGCGTGGCGTCACAATGGTCCATCGCCGGCAATTGGAGTAATAGCACTCCGCCGACAATCTCTGACGTGGCCGCTATAGACAAAACCACCGGCAAGTCGCTTGTCACTGTCGATGGCAACGTGCTGGTGGGAGCTGTTACCATGTCGGGTGGACGGACGAATACGTTGACGGTTCCGTCAGGTGCAAGCCTTACCACTACAAACTATCTTCAGGTGAACGATAGTTCCATTGCGCAGTTTACCGGCGGCACGGTGGTTATCTCCAATGGCCTTAACTTGGGTAGCTCCGGCAGTGGCTACATCACGCAGAATGATGGCAGTGTCACTGTGAAAGGGTCAGGATCTTCTTACGCCTTTATTGGCCGAAACAATTCAATGAAGGGCTACTATACGTTGAATTCGGGAGACCTCACTATTTCCACTTATCTTATGATGGGAAACAAGGGCTACGGCGAATTCTTGCAGACAGGCGGAACGGGTACGTATCAGTCTTCAGTAGCCGTGGGCAGCAGCGCTGGCGGTTACGCGTTATACCGGCAGGAAGGTGGCTGGGTGAAGGGCACTGTGGGAGTCGGGACGGCTGGTGCCACGGGGCGATACGAGTTCGTGGGTGGTGTGATAACAGGCAGCAGCACCGTCGTAGGGGCGACATATTCAGGCGGTACGTATGGAAACAGCAATGTCACGGTCGGCGGTTGGGGCACCTTCGAGCAGAGCGGCGGCACCAATTACGCGAACAACGTGCGCCTCGGGTATGCCCTCAACACCGGGACGACAAACGCTGTGGGCGAATATAGGATCTCGGGCGGGTTACTGAATGATGCCGGGATGTTGCAGGTGGGCAGCGTGGGAGGCACGGGGACCTTCGCAGTGGTCGGTGGTTTGGCCACGATCAAAGCGGGGAGCTACACGCAGTACCCGGGTTCGACGTTAAGCGTGGTGATTTCAAACGGACTCGCGCCGATTCGAGTCAGCGGCA
>CAZTAJ010000251.1:1350-3232 GCA_964611575.1 uncultured Verrucomicrobiota bacterium | reverse complement strand
ATTCGATGTTCGTACTGAAGGAACAAACGGAAGTCCGTTAAAATCGGACGCGGTCGCGCCGCTGTAACCGGCTACGAAACTCCGCATGTCATTCCGCGTGAGCGGGAGAAGACGGGGTAGTAGGTCAGAAGCCGGAAGCCAGAAGACGTGTTTCTTCAGTGCTCATGCACTCCTCCGCGAATCTGGGGAGAGCAGGCACCCTCGGATCATAGCGCATTCGAAAGGCCTTCTCGCTCCTTCGCCGGAGCGGGAAGGCCTTTTTGTTTGGCGCTGAACTGAAACACAAAGGAGGACGATAGACACAATGAAGGGCTACGAAACGATCGTGACAGGATTGATGGTGGTGGGGGCGACGGCGTTCGCGGGACGGCCGCTTGCCGTAGACGATGCCGATCCGGCCGATGCTCATCAGGGGGAAATCGAAGTGGGGATCGCTTACGAGAAATCGGCCGACTGCAAACATTGGGACTTTCCATTGGGGGTGGCCTTCGGACTCGGGCATGGGGCCGAAGTGGGAATTGGGTTTGGCGGACAATTCGAGGAACGTTTGGACATTTTGGCCGAGAGCGGAGATGAGGATTGTTCACGTGAGAGTGGCGTCGGCGACTTGAATGTGAGCGCCAAGTGGCAGTTCATTGGGGAATCGGCATGGTGTCCACGACAGGCATTGGCACCGACCATGAAGTTCCCCACGGCGGATGAGAGCAAAGGCCTTGGCAACGGCGAAACGGACTACGACCTCACGTGGATCGCATCGAAGTCTCTTGGCGAACGCATCGGCGCGCACGTGAATGCCGGGTACTCCTGGATAGGCGAGCCGGAAGGGGAATCTGTCGGCAATGTGTTGCACTATGGAGTGGCGGTGGACGCCATGGTGGCTTCGTCGGTCCAGTGGGTCGGTGAAGTGTACGCAGAAAAAGAATTGCGCAGCGGCGCGGACTCTACGGTGCTGTGCAACACGGGTATCCGGTGGAATCCCGTCGAGACGTTGACCGTCGATGTTGCGGGCGGATCGAGTCTCAGCGATGACGGGCCGGATTACTTCGTGACGGCAGGTGCAACATGGGCGTTTGGGTTCGGGTCGAATAACTAACACGATAGGAAAGGATTTCATCTATGCATATCATGGAAGGTTTCTTGCCGGTTGCTCACGCGGCAGGGTGGTGGGCTGTCTCTATTCCGTTTCTGGCCGGAGGCGTGCGTTCGTTGACCCGCATCGTCAAAGAAAAGCCCTCCGCACGGTTGCTACTCGGCGCCGCAGGCGCCTTCGTGTTTGTGTTGTCCGCGCTGAAACTGCCCTCGGTAACGGGCAGTTGCTCACATCCGACGGGAACCGGACTGGGGACCATTCTTTTCGGTCCGTCGGTGATGTCCATTCTGGGGGCGATTGTCTTGCTGTTTCAGGCGCTGTTGTTGGCCCACGGCGGTCTGACGACCTTGGGCGCGAATGCGTTTTCGATGGCGATCGTGGGGCCATGGGTTTCCTACGCCCTGTGGCGGATGGCACGAGGCATGGGCGCTCCGCTGGGGCTGGCCGTGTTTCTCGCGGCCGCCTTGGGCGATCTGGCGACGTATGCGGTCACCGCAACCCAGTTGGCCTTCTCGTTCCCGGACCCTGTCGGAGGTTTCGGTGGATCCCTGGCAAAGTTCATGGGCATTTTCGCGGTGACCCAAATTCCACTGGCTTTGGCGGAAGGGTTCCTGACGGTGCTGATCATGCGGGCGTTGAAGGTGTATGCACCCGACGATTTGCAGACGCTGAATGCGGAGACGGAAAGGACGGTGGCACTGTGAGTAAATCTACGTGGTTAATGATCCTTGCCGTGCTCGCGTTGGCGGTTGTCCCGTTGTTCATCCATGCGCCTGTCAAGGAGGGTGAGGC
>CAZTAJ010000251.1:0-1250 GCA_964611575.1 uncultured Verrucomicrobiota bacterium | reverse complement strand
TTCACCGTGGATGCCGACTGGCGCATCATCTCGTTCAACCGCGCCGCCGAGGTTATCACCGGTATTCGCCGGAGGGACGCTATTGGCAAGACGTGCTCGGATGTGTTCCGTGCCAGCATGTGCGAGGCGGACTGCGCACTCCGACACACGGTCAAGACCGGCAAACCGATCATCAATAAGTCCGCGTTCATCGTGAATGCCGCCGGCCGCCGGGTGCCGATCTCCGTGTCCACGGCCATTTTGCACGACGCACGCGGCCACATCGTCGGTGGGGCGGAGACATTTCGCGACCTCAGTCTGGTGGAGGAGTTGCGCAAGGAGTTGGAGGGCCGGTTCCAGGTGGGCGATCTGGTTAGCCGCAGTGTCTCCATGCGCCGTGTCTTCGACCTCCTGCCGCAAATCTCCGCCAGCGACGCGACGGTTCTGATTCACGGGGAGACCGGCACGGGCAAAGAACTTCTGGCGCGCGCCATCCACAACATGAGCCCACGGGGGAACAAGCCCTTCGTGCCGGTCAACTGCGGCGCGCTGCCCGACACTTTGCTGGAATCTGAACTGTTCGGCTACGTGAAGGGCGCCTTCACGGGAGCAGGCAAGGACAAACCCGGCCGCTTCGCACTGGCCGAGGGCGGCACGGTGTTCCTGGACGAGATCGGCGACATCAGCCCGGCCATGCAGGTCCGCCTGTTACGCGTCCTCCAGGAGAAAACTTACGAACCGCTGGGGGGGACGCAAACGAGACAGGCCAACGTGCGTGTCATTGCCGCCACTCATCGGGATCTGGCCGCACTGATCCGAAAGGGCTTGTTCCGAGAGGACCTCTTCTATCGTCTGAACGTCGTGAAGTTGGACCTTCCCCCGCTCCGGAAGCGCAAGGAGGATGTTCCCCTGCTCGTCGAGCACTTCGTGGCCCGATTCAATCGGCGGCAGGGGAAGACCGTTGCCGGAGTTGCCCCGGAGGTCATGGCGTTGCTGATGGCGCACGACTACCCCGGTAACGTGCGGGAATTGGAGAATGTCATTGAGCGGGCTTTCGTGTTGTGCGGCGGGGGGCGGATCGAGCGGGTGCACCTGCCGCCCGAACTCACCGGCCAGCCAGCCGCAGCCCCCACCCCATCCGGGGAGACCATCGCCACGCAGACCCACGCCGCCGAAGCGCAGGCCATCCAGGCGGCCTTGGAGCGGTGCGGTGGCAACCGACTGGCGGCCGCCCGTGAGTTGGGGCTTCACAAGAGCACGCTTTTTCGCAA
>CAZTAJ010000250.1:0-3346 GCA_964611575.1 uncultured Verrucomicrobiota bacterium | reverse complement strand
GGTTGGCGGCAACGGTGCTCTTGCCCACGCCTCCCTTGCCGGACATGACCAGGATCTTGTGGCGGATATGCCGCAACCGCTCCTCAAGCGCCTGTTGTTCGAGAAACTCCTCGAAGCCTCCCGGTGCTGGAGCGTGGTGGGTGGGGCAGCCGCCTTGTGTGGCCGGCACCTCTGTGGTGCAATCGCATGTTCGATCATCTGCCATCGTCTTTTCCTTTTCTTTTCTCGCGTTCAGCGGTTTCCGACTCAGACTGAAAATTGGCCCGTGCTCAGAAGCACCAGGGTGCAGGCATTCAGCGCTTCGATGCCGGCCGCGTTCAACCGGGCGGCCAGCGGGGGATTTTCCGTGCCGGGATTGAAGATCACGCGGCGCGGGGCGCACTGTAGCATCTGCTCCCCGACTCGTGCCTGGTGCGCAGGCGACAGGTAGACGGTGATGGTGTGCAACGGTTCGGGGATGGCCGGAAGCGCCGGATAGACCGGGGTTCCGAGGAGGGTGGAGAGCGCGGGATGCACGGGAAAGACGCGATGCCCGTTCGCCATGAGCGCCTGTACGGCTTTATGGCTGTAACGATCCGGGTTTGCGCTTGCTCCAAGTACGGCGACGTTCATTGTAATGCATCCCTCCGGACCGGTACGCACCACGCGATCGGCGTTTCGCCCGCGCGCACCTTGTCCCCTCGTTTTGCCACAACCTCGATGCCGTCCAGCGGAAGATAAATATCCAACCGTGACCCGAACTTCATCATTCCGATGCGCTCCCCCATCGTGACATGAACCGGCTGATCGTGGGCCGGCCAATAGACCACCCGGCGGCAGACCGGGCCCACGATCTGGCATACCAGGCACCTTGTCCGTTCGCCGGTGATCAGAATCTTGTTGTGCTGGTTGACCTCGGAGGACTTCTCCTGAAAGGTAAACAACCGCTTGCCCGGAAAATACCCCAGGAAGGTCGACCTTCCGCTGATCGGCGCCCGGTTGACATGCACGTCGAACAGGCTGAGGAAAATGCTGATTCGGACGCAGGGCGCTTTGAGGTAGTGGGCCTCGTACACCTCTGTGATGGCGGCCACGGTGCCGTCCGCTCCGGCAACGACCGCATCGGGTTCCGGCGGGGGAGTCCGCTGCGGATCCCGGAAGAAGTAGAGCAGGTAACCGATGCAAACGAGCGCGGGGAGCCCACAAAGCCATATCAATCGATGAAACGGATGGCCCGTCCTCCACAGGGCGAAGGCCAGCAGGGCAAAGAACAATCCGGTCACTAGGATGAAAGGCATGACCTCAGATCGAATGGCCACAGAGCTCATTGACGTAGGGCCTCCCAAACGGCGCGCACGTCATCCCCAAGCGGGCCTGCGTCGGTCTCCACAACCGCTAGCCCCCGTAACTGGGCGGCGGTCACCGCCCGGTCGTAGCGCACGCGTCCGGCAATCGAAGCCCCGGCCTTGCGCGCCTCGGACTCGATTCGTTCGGTCATTTCCGCATTCAAGTCCCACTTGTTCACGCACACGGCAGCCGGGATCTTGAAATGGCGAGTCAGTTCCAGAACCCTCGCCATGTCATGTGCGCCCGACAAGGTGGGCTCGGTCACGACCAGGACCTGGGACGCGCCGCTTACCGAGGCGATCACGGCACACCCGACGCCCGGAGGACCGTCCACCAGGATGAGGTCGGCCTTTCGTTCCTCAGCCAGGGCTCGCGCGGCTTCCCTCACCTTGCTGACCAGTTTGCCGGAGTTCTCGCCGCCGGGTATCAGCCGCGCATGCACCATCGGGCCATGACGCGTGTCGGACACGTACCATTCGCCGGCCAGCCGTTCGGGGAAATCGATGGCCTTCACGGGGCACGACCACACGCACACCCCACACCCCTCGCAGGCCGTCGGGTCGATGACAAACGCGTGCTCGTTCTGCGGACCGCAGGTTTCCTTGATGGCCTGGATCATGTCCGAAAACTTGACCGGGCACGACCGGACACACCCATCGTCACACTTCTTGCAGACGGTGGCGGCGCCACTGAAGATGCCGTCCTCTCGGTCGGCTATGCGCACCACCGCCCCAAACCGGCACCGTGCCAGACAGGCACCGCAGCCGATGCAGTCCGCCTGGCGGATAATGGCCTCATGGCCGCATCGGAATTCCTCGCGACGCAAGATCGTGGGGGCCAGTACGAGATGCAGGTCCGCAGCGTCCACATCGCAGTCTGCCAGCACGGCATTTCCGGCCCGCCGTGAGCCCGTCGAATCGGCCTGCCCTGAGCTTGCCGAATGGGCCAGCGCCGCAAACGACGCGACCATGCTCGTCTTCCCCGTCCCGCCTTTGCCGCTGATGACCACGATTTCTTTTACGTTGGCGCTCATAGCCCCGCATCTCCGTGCGTTCCCAGCAACCAGTCGCGAATGGACTGTCGGGTGGGTACGCTGCCATGGTGCATGACGTGACCGTCGACAAGCAATATGGGGGTCATCAGATAGTTGACTGACTCCGCCGAACGCTGACAGGGGCGGAGCATATCGTCGAGTTCCTGACTCCAATTATCTGCCGGCCTATGCGCGCCATCGAACGGTTTCTCCTTCTCGCTGATCAGGGCGGCGACCGCTTGCCAATCGATAGTGAGACCCGCAGCCCCGGCAACGTTCTTCGCCGTCCCGATCTTCCGCCTCAGCGACAGACCGAGTTCGACAGCCTCCTGGGAGTCGAAGGCGATGTGTCGCAGGCGAATGGTTCGTTTCGCCTCTGCCGCAACGTCCCTAACCAGACACAGCAGAAGGTCACAACGTGGACAAGGCGGCTCTGTCCCGATGACCACAACATTTGCGGGAGCGCGTGTTTTCATGCGGGTTCCCCGTTTCTTGCGCGTTTCACAACCAACGTCCCCAATGGCGCGCCGATGTGCGCGCCAATCAGGACGCATTTGACCGTAAGCAGAAAGAACGCATTCTTGGGCGTGTCCGACAAGGTCTCGTAGTTGCCCTGTCCTTTGGCGATGATCAGGTCGGCACGGTTGAACAAGTCGCGAAATTCCTCCGAGCATTCTTCAACCAGTGTGCCGGGCGCATCCGAACCGTTGGCAATGACCTGCACAAGGCTGGGAAGTCCGGCGGTTTCCGCGTCATCCAGGGTCGCGTCGTTGATGACAGGAACACCCCGCACCGCCACCGTGATCTTCTGGACAGGGAGCGCCTCGATGAGCAGGCGGTCAAAGACGATTTCGCCGGCATTGTCGGCCAGATAGAGGATGGAGCGGGCTGCATCGGCGGCGCGGAACAAGTCCGTGACGCTGCCGACCAGTGGCATATCCCATATCGTGTTCAAACGCTTCGGCAGGTCTTCGAGGGCGAGTCGGC
>CAZTAJ010000249.1:0-3351 GCA_964611575.1 uncultured Verrucomicrobiota bacterium | reverse complement strand
TTCAGCGGCCGCTCGGCTATGGAGTCTGGTGAACTCCGTGGAGGCATTCTCGTGCGCATGCGGGTAAGCGCGGGCAAGATTGAGCGGGTCAAAGTTCTTGCAGCAAAACCCTTCGAGGTTCCCGCGGCGGTCGGACAGACGATCGTCGAGGGCAACAAACTCAAGGGGGCGATCACGCTGACCAAGGCCGACAAGTCGCCGGTGGACGGCATTGTTCGTTTCGAAGGCACCATCATTGGCGACTACGCGGTCGGCCTGGCCAAGTGGGAATCCGGCGGCACGACCGAGGAAACCGCCTTCCGGGCCCACGTCAGTCGCCACCAGCCCTTGCCGTCACTCCAGGCTGCGGATCGCACCTGGGAGCCCAATGGCAAACCGTTGGAGACTGATGGCGTTTTGGCCGCCAAGGCCAAGGAGGAATCGCTCCAGCCGATCCGGCCCGGCGAACCGGGCAAGCAACCGTTCTACAGCACACGTCCGATCCACCTGCAAAAATTCTACGCGTTGCACACTCCCACCATTGCCTTCAACGAGGTGTCGGGGGCGGTCAAGTATCGCATCACGGCGGTTCGTCCCAAGAACCAGGACCAGCGTGGTTCGTGGTCCTGCGAAGTTGAGAAGCCCTGGATGCCACTGACTTCACTGTGGAAAGAGGCGCCCGCTGGCAACCTGTGGCTTAGCGCGACGGGATTAGATGCGGCAGGCAAGGAGATCGGCCAGGCGGAGTTCCCCGGCAAGGCGTACAAGTTCATCGGCGGCGATCCCCTGGAGAACAGCGCCTGGAAGATACGCGCGGGCAGAGTGCCGAAAGATGGCAAGAAGGACGTACCCGGCGGCAAGATCGTGCCGCTGACCAAAATGGCCACCTTCGCCGGGCCGTACTGGGCCCCGAACCGGACCGCCAAAGAAGGCGCCCTGGCCGCGGCCCGGGCGGTGCGGGACGAGGACGGTGCCTTGTTGTTGCGGAACCTTTACCGCTGGGGCAGCATGACCGCCGGCGACGGCGGACTGCTCATGCCAATCGTTTCGTTTGCCCGCGCCTGCGCGGCGATCGCGGCCTGGTCCGACAACCCGGAGGAGCGCCGCGACGCCCTGGCGCTGGCCGAGCGCGCGGCCTGGATGGCGTACGGCACGCATCGCGGCGGCCGGCCACCCGTGGTCTACAAAGGCAACGTATCCCTGATGACTTGGATCGGTCTGGCCTATCTCGACGTCTACGCTGTCGGCAAAGACCCGCGTTTCCGCGACGCGGCCCTTGACCTGGCCGGAGCCTTCGCCGCCACCCAGGACCCCGAGGACGGCGCCTGGCCCGGCCGGGATAAGAAGACCGGCGAGAAACCCTGGCCGGGCGGAGTGTTCGGGCCGTCCGAGATGCGCACCAATGGCGGGGAGGCGGTGCTCTGGTTCCTCGGCCGGGTGCGCAAGGAACTGGGCGTTCAGGACTTTGTCCAGAACGAGGCCAGGGCCAACAAATGGGTGCAGACCTACTGTCTGCCGGAGATGTTCTGGCAGAATGTGGGTTATCACAGCGGGGAGATGATCCTCATACAGGACACCGTTGCGCCCCACGCTTTGTCCTACTGCACCTGGCAGTTGGATTACGCCGACGCCAAGGAAAGGGACCTGAAACTGGTGATGGAGATCGCCCGCTGGTGCGAGGAGCGGCATGTGAACTGGGATCGCAAACTCGACCCCTACAAACCCTTGGAGTCGCGTCCATCCTGCTGGGGCTGGACCCGCGCCGCGGGTAGCGGCATTCGCACGGCGGGCAGTCTGGTCTATGTCTGGACGCGGCTGTGGCAGGAGACCAAAGACCCGCTCTGGAAGGCCAAGGCCGACGTCCTTGCCCAGGGCATCCTGGTCTCCCAGGACCCGGTGGATGGCGGATTGTCCATCGAATTTGGGCGTGACACGGCAGGCGTCGCGTGCTCTTCCCACAATGTTTATGATGTGGTCGACACCGCCTATCGCCTCCTGGATTACTCCCGGCTCACGACCGCGCAGCCGTAGGGCATGTTATGAACGAACGCACGAACACGAAATCAATGGATTCCATCAACACCAACCGCGGCGACAGCCGCAAGGAGAAGCGGATGAACGCCTCTTACCAAAAGATGCTGATGGGTCTTGTTCCCATCGGAATCTTCACCGTATGCGCTCTGGCAAAGGCGAGCGGCGCCGGCCAGCCATTGCAGCCGCCTTACAATTGGCGCGGCGTGGACGGCAGCGGCGTATTTCCGGCCAAGGACCTGGTCACCTCCTTCGCTGAGATCGCCGAGGATTACACGGCCGAGGAGCTTCAGAAGATGCGCATTCCGGCGACGTTCAAGCCGGGCATGCGCAAGAACGTCGTCTGGCGCACCCTGTTGCCCAACTGGGGAAACAACGCGCCGATCGCTGTGGGCGACAAGGTCTTGGTCTTGTGCAACGAAGGCTGGAAGTCCAACGCCCCACTGCTGGTCTGCCTGGATGCCAGGGGCGGCAAGATCCTCTGGCAGAAGGAAGTGGATCACATGGACGCCTGGCCGCAGGATCAGGCCGCCATCGGGAAAGAATGCCGCGCCAAGGAACTGGCGCGCTGGCGCAAGTACATGGGTTGGTGGAACAAGTTGTATTGGGATAACTCGCTCCATGCCTGGAAGGCTGGCGCCTCAGGGAAGAAAGGCAGCACCGACACCATGCCCGTCAGTCCCGAGCAGGCCCAACTCGTCGCCCAAGCCAAGGCCGATGGTTTGAACATGGCGCCCGCACAAGGCATGGGCGTGGGCGGCGGCACACGCGGCCGCTATGGCCTGGGCGAAGACCTGGGCGACGGGCTGGCCAATTTCCGGAAGTGCGTCCAGAACCGGTACTATTGGTACCAGGGCTGGACCAGCGAAGCACCGTGGTACGGCAGCGTCATGGGGTCGGTGGTCAGCGATGGGCGCCGCGTCTACGCCGTCACTGCCCTGAGCGCCGCCGCCTGTTTCGACCTGGACGGTAAGCAGGTATGGGTGACGGACTTGGGCGCCAAGCCGCTGGACAGTGGCTTGGGCTGCCATCTGAACCCCGTCCACTACAACATCGCCTCGCCGGTGCTGGCCGAGGACAAACTGGTTTACTACGACCGCGACGGCGCCGCCATGCTGGGCTTGGACAAGGCCAGCGGGCGCATTGTCTTCAGGACGGCCGCACCGGTGACTCCGGCGGCCACGAAAAAGAAGGACCCGCAGTACCCCGGCTATGAAGAGCACTTTTGCCCCGGCGGCACGCCCGTGGTCATGCGCATCCCGACGGCCACATCGGCCGATGCGCCCCTGGTCACGGTGGTGGTGAGCGGGCATGGCATGGTGGTTCGCGTTTCCGATGGCG
>CAZTAJ010000248.1:0-3353 GCA_964611575.1 uncultured Verrucomicrobiota bacterium | reverse complement strand
GGCCTTCATGTCCTCGATCCATTTCCGCACGTTCTGATAGGGCCCCTCATAGACTAGGGACTTTCAAACACAACCGCCGCAACCGCCTGGGCTGGTAGAAGGAGCGCCGAACCCTCAGTGTGTACCGCACTGGCCCGGTCCAATGCCCCCCGCACAACGGCTTCGATATGCGGATTCCCCACGACCCCTGCCACCTGGATCAGGGCATCGTGATCAAACGAGCGGTTGATCAGGTGAAGGGTAAGGCGTTGGCCCGAACGGGTGGCCAGCGCGTCGATGAGCGGCATCGCTGGGCGTCCCTCTTCTGCCGGGGTGAGCAGCCGCCCTGAGGCCTCGTCCAGCCAGCAGACGAGCCGCTCGGCTCCGGCGTTGCGCGCAAATAATCCGGTCACCTGCCCCTGGGCTGAGCATTTCGGTGCGGCGTCCGGGGCTGCGGGATCGTATTGGACCGCGGCGATGCCCCACTGCTGTCCGACAAGCATGGACTGCGTGGCCAGTCCAACCTCGTCCGCGCCCTGGCGCATAAGGCCGTGAAGGAACGTCGCGCACGCCACCGCAGAGGCCTGACGCCAGTCAACGCCGCGCGCCGCCGCCTCCTTCTCGTAGCCCCAGCCATTCCAGTTCCACTCGGTCACGGCCCACCGGTATCCGGTTGGCGGTGTGCCGATTCCGCCGCGGTTGGCGTGGAGTAGCGAGTCAAATGCGCCTGACCAGCGGTGCCACCAGAGCGCCGGCGAATCACCGGCCTTCTCCGGGGTGATTTTCAGACTGCCGAAGGGACGGTAGAGATGCACGGCAAGGTACTTGACCTCCCGGCAGAACCACTCCTCCTTGATGACGGCGTCGCGGAGTTCCGGTCGGTTCCAGACGGAATCCACGATGAGGGACACGTCCGGGTCAACGGCGCGGATGGCCGCGATATAAGCCTGAAGAACTCGACGATAATGATCCGCGGGATCGCTTCCCTTGGGCGCAAGTTCTTTCGGGAAGAACCACGCCTCGTTGCCGAGCTGCACATACTCGGCCTTCCACGGCTTGGGATGCCCATTGGCGGCCCGCACCGCGAACCAGTCCGGCATGCCTTCTGGCAACTTGGCGCCGTGCGGCGCGTTCGCGTAGGCGACCAGGCCCGCAGCGTGCCGGGCGGCGTCCTCGACCGACCGCCTGCCGCTGAGTCCATCCAGGAGGTTAACCACGAGAATCGCGCGTGCTCCCAGCCGGTCTTTCAGGCGGAAGAATTCATCGAACCCGAACCGACTGCTAACGACCATCTTGCCATCCCGCGCGTGAAACGGCGGACGCCCGCCTTCCCGGCCCGAGACCCGGTCGATCAGGATGGTCCAGTCCTGATAGTCCACATCCGTGCCGCCCGGGAATCTGATCACCGCTGGCTTCAAAGCGCCAACCGCATCGCCGATCGCCTGCCGCAGATCGCCCGTCGGCTCTACGGCCGACTCCGGCCCATCCTCTCCGCCCCATGATGGACGCTCAAGAAACTGGCCAAAAAGCAATGTCGGGATTCTCCCCTCTGCCTTCAGTTCTACCGTCAACACAACGGTCATTCTTTCCGCTCCCAGCAACGTCGTGGTTAAGGCCATGAAAACGCCTAACGCGAAAGTTTTCCGCATCTGTTTCTTTCCTCGTCGAACGTTGTGGATCAGGATTTGGCGTTAGCGACAATATCCTGGATTCATTCTGTTAGAGATTCTCCGTGCTCATCCTCATAGCCACATCAGTCCCCTGACAAGATATCCGTTTGCCAGACAGATGATGGCCCCACCGATGACCAAACATCGGACACGATGCTTGCCGACCAAAAACCGTGAGGCAAGCGCGAGGAGGGCACAAGAAGCAAGCAGTACCACCGCGCCAAGAATTGTGTTCACGCAGTTTGCATTGAAACCGTAATGGCATCCGCACCCAAACACCTTGACCGTGAAGTCCCGGTTGACCGGTTGGTAGAAAGGATAAAAGAGCAGAGGGAGAACTGGTACAAACAAGCGGAACCATGTAGCGAAATGATGGCGTGAATCCAGTGAACTCAGGGGTTCTGCCGCCATGCTGGCAAGGCGATTTCCGATGAGGGAACCGAGGATAGCGTTAACGCCAAGGCTGACAAAGAAACCGAGGAGATCGACGGCAGACGAGTACCCGATGGCGAGGGACAGAGGCAAGGTCAGCATGCCGCCGAAAAACATGAAAGGCAACCACAAAGATTCCTCTCCAATACGTAAGGCAAGTACAAGTCCTTGGGCAAAGAAGGCGAGAACCAGAGCAATCGCGGCTGACATTGCGAGAGTGACCGGCAGCGATCTCAGATATGGAATGGCCCGTCTCTGGCGGAGGACTCGACAGATGAGGCCGCCGAATGTTGCCAAGATTGCGAACGCGGCGAAGGCATCTCTAGCGACGGCCCAGTTGTCGAGAACGGAAGGGATGCCGACGGCACATGTTATTAGTACAGCCACGAGCATCCCGTTGCGCGATTCAGGTCTCATCTCGATTCCTAACACGTCAGTCTTGATGCGTTGAGGGTTCCGCCGCGGAACCCGAAGACGCATCCGAGACTTTGTTGGGTTCCTTCGTCCCGTTCTTCCGGGTGACGAACACCACTCCGCCCTGAATTCTGAATTCCCCATTGACTGCCGCCAAACCGGCGGCGAGCACGTTTTCGCATGTCTTGGGTTGAGCACTTTCGATGAACCCCTTGGGCAGGTTGGAGCATCGGTCAAGTGTCGGATCGAGGATGACAGGCACCTTTGCGTCGTGAACGATGGCACTGAGAAGAATCTCGCAACTGCCAATCAATCTGGGATCGGCCTTGAAAGGAGTCTGGAGTCGCGTGCGGATGAGTTGGAACCACTCCCCTTCGTCATCCGCAAGGCAGTCAAACCGTCGGTCCTGAGAGATGCGGCCCCGAGGAGCAACGCGAAGTGTGTTGCCTTCGATTTGACCCGAGGCGTCGAGTATGTGCAGCGCCCAAGTTATGATATGTCGGTTTTCTGTGCCCTCCGAGGGGAAGGCGCACAGAACCTGGGGAGGTTTGGTGCGGCGGGCCTGGAATTCAGACGTGAATTCCGTTGTCATGCCAGAACGTTTGGCCGCGAACTCGAGAACCTGCTTCGCGTCAAACGGAGACAGGTCTGTGATGATAGTACGGTTCGTCACACCATCTCCTCGTGCACACAGAACGCCAGAAAGAATGTATGCCGTGAGGACGAGTATGTTCTTAGTCTTCATCATCTGATGCCCAACGTCCCGCTTCAGGTTTTGGAGCAGAGCGACAATAACCTGCAAGCGGAGGTTGTGTGCCGGGTATGCCCGGCTGTTTGTCGGTGCGCTCCGCGAGCGTA
>CAZTAJ010000247.1:0-3413 GCA_964611575.1 uncultured Verrucomicrobiota bacterium | reverse complement strand
AAGGCCCCAAGCGACCGACCGCCGCGCGCCGGATCTCGACCGCCAGCACGTTCGATCCCTTGACCAGGGACTCCGCCGGCAACCGCAGTGTCAGGCGCCGGATGCGCCGCTCGTATCGGTCTTTCCACTTCGGTTCCGGCGCCGCCCCCCGACCCACTCCCGGCAGGAACGTCGTCCCATCCTCCGCGACGTAGGCCTCGGCCGGGTAGTCCTCGGCGAACGCAGCGGCGTCAACGCCGCCCGCCGGCAGGTGGCCGCGGCCAACTTCCTTGCCGTTCAGATACACGACCACGCCGCCCCGATAGGCCAGTTCCAGACTCAGGTTCTGGGCCGCCGCGGGATCGCTGATTCCGAAGCAGGTCCGCAGGTGGAAGCGGTCGGCATGCGGGACAGCGGTCGCAAACTCGAACCCACCGCCGTATCCGCCGGTCTTCTCGCCCAGTTCGTCGGCCTGGTAGCGGCCCCAGTCGCTGTCGTCGAAGTCGGCGCGGAACCAGCCGTCCGCCGGCGAAGGCGAATGACGGGCCGTCCAGTCCTTCAGGAACTCGGCCTTGGTGAAGTCCACCGGCACAGCCTCACGGCCCTGAGCGCCGCCGGCGGCGACAAACTTGCCGTCCTTGCGCCCCACATAGGGGCCCATCCGCAGGAACACCCGCCAGGGCGTCTGCGCCCCGACCAGTTCAGTCTCGGCGGCGCCGACCGGTGCCGCCAGGGCCAAGCCCAGGGTGACGAGCACGGCGACTAATGTTGTTTTCGTGATCACGTTCATTCTTTTCTCCTTGCTGCTACTGCCGCGGTTAGGGTCGATGTTCATGGGGTTTCCTTCTTTCTGGTCCGGGTCGTGGACGGCAATGCCGGTCTGCATGTTCCTGACTCCTCCTTACCGGGCCGGCGTGGTCGTGAGCCGCGAGTAATCCATCAGGCGATAGGCCGCGTCAACCACATCATAGTCGTTGTAGGAGAAGGGGCCTGTGTCGCCCGAACTACGATTGAAGAACTTCGCCAATCCACCATCCACCGGGTCCTGGGAGACCAGGATGCTCTGCACCATGGCATCGGCCTTGGCCTTCCAGAGCGGGTCCTTGGTCTCCTGCCACAGCCGCGTCCAGACATAGACCAGGCTGCCCGCATTGCGAATGCCCAAGCCCGCGGCACGGCCCCAGCCCCAGCAGGAGGGGCGCGACTCCAAGGCCTTGGGGTCGGGCTGGCGCTGCCAGTTGACGTGCCGCTCCTCGCACCAGCGGGCGATCTCCATCGCCAGTTTCAGGTCCTTGTCCTTGGCATCGGCGTAATCCAACAGCCAGGTGCAATAGGACAGCGCGTGGGGCGCAACCCGGTCCTGCATCATGATCGTCTCCATACTGTGATGCCCCACATTCTGCCAGAACATCTCCGGCAGACAGTAGGTTCGCACCCATTTGTTGGCCCTGGCCTCGTTCTGGACAAAGTCACCAACGCCCAGTTCCTTGCGCAAGCGCCCCAGGAACCAGAGCACCGCTTCCCCGCCATTTTCGCGTGCCTCGGAGGGTCCAAACACCCCGCCCGGCCAGAGTTTCTCGCCGTTCTTCTTATCCCGGCCGGGCCAGGCGCCGTCCTCGGGATCCTGAGCGTCGGCGAAGGCTTTGGCCAGATCCAGGGCGGCGTCGCGGAAGCGCGGGTCTTTGTCCACAGCGTAGAGGTCGAGATAAGCCAGGCCGTACCAGATCATCAGAGGGGCGTTGCCACCATAGACGTTGGGCAGTTGTCCTCGATGCCCGCTGCACGCAAACCAAGCCGCGCGTTTGGCCAGCGCCAGAGCCTCGCGGCGTTCCTCCGGGTTGTCGGACAAGATCGCGATGGCCACGCAGGCGCGAGTAAACGTAGGAAGTACCGGACCTATGGTACCAATGCGAAAAGCGCTGAGGTTCCTAAGGGTCAAGAGATCTTCTGCGTCTCGCATCCACCGGGCCGCGGCCAGGGCGCCTTCTCTGGCGGTCCGGTTCGGGGCCCAATACGGCCCGGCGAAGGTGGCCATTTTCATCACCGGCACGCCATTCTTGAAACCGGGCAGTGTCACACCATCTTTCTTCACATTGCCTGGGCGTATTTGCCACTGCTGGAGCGCCAGGGGATCGCCGCCGATGTACTTATACGTCTTGCCCGGGAATTCCGCCTGGCCGAGTTCCTTGCCTGCGGCATCCACACCCGTCGCGGTAATCACCATCATCACTTGGCCCTCGGGCGCCTCTTTCCAGAGTTGGGTCAGTGGCATCCAGGGCTTCTCAACTTCGCAGGAAAACGGTTCGGACCACGGCCCAATCCGATCCTCCCTCCGCTTGGGAGGAACCGCCGTGATGCGATACTTGACTGCCCCCGGCACCTCGTTGAAGGCGATGGTGGGAGCGTGCAACGCGTAGTACTTGTTCAGGTGGATCAACGCCGTGCTGTAGAACGGTTGCTTGCCCGGTTCGCCGGGCCGGATCGGCTGGAGCGATTCTTCCAGGGCTTTGGCGGCCAACGCGGCATCCGGCTCCAGCGGCTTGCCGTTGGGCTCCCAGGTGCGATCGGCAATCTGGAGCGACGGAAAGGGCTGGTGGCGGCTGACGCGGGCCCGGAAGGCGGTTTCCTCGGTCGCGCCGCCGGATTCCCACTTGGCCAGACCGACTGCGTAATCGCCGATGATAGTGCCTTCGTAACTGACGACGCCCTCCACCGGCGACTTGTCGGCCTTGGTGAGTGGGATCGTGCCCTTGAGCGTGTTGCCCTCGACGATCGTCTGGCCGACGACCGCGGGAACTTCGAAGGATATATCGCGCCAGGCGATGACTTTGGCTCGCTCGATTCTGCCCTCGCGGACGCGCATGCGCACAATAACGCCTCCTTGGAGCACACCAGAGTCCATGGGCGAAGTGCCGCTGAAATTGACGCCAAAGGGAACCAATTCGACGAACGACTCGGTCGCGGGGGCCTGGGGATACACACTGCCCCGCACCGCAACCGGAGCGACCTTGCCCAGCAAGGCGGTCTTGGCCGCAGCGGCTTTGACCGTGCCCTCGACCTTGCCGGCCTTGGGGACCACGTCGAGCGACACCTCGTCGGTCAGGACCGGGGGCGCCTTGGCATCCTTCTTGCCACCTCGGATCAACAGGTCGGGGGTCTGCGTGAGCGTGAGCGTGCCGGTGATCCGCCCGTCGGCCGCGACCGTGAGTCCGTCGGTCTTCGCCAACCAGGGGACGTTACGACCGGTCTCGAAGGCGAATGCCGAAACGATCTTGCTCCCGTCCCGCAGCAGTTGCAGATCAACAATGCCCGCAGCGCCATCGAACTCCACATGGACCACCTCCTGCGCCGCGGCGGCCAGGCGTGGCGCGAACATGCCGAGGCAGACAAGCGCCGCCAGCATTGCCCTCCGTACGTTCTGTCGGATCTTGATC
>CAZTAJ010000246.1:0-3436 GCA_964611575.1 uncultured Verrucomicrobiota bacterium | reverse complement strand
CGATGGCGCCGATGTCGTGCCGGTGCGCATGGTCGGTAATGCTCCGCAGACCGTTCGGAAACCGCTTGAGATCCGGCTCCCAGGTGCCCGTGATCCACCAGGCGTTTTTCTGTCGATACTCCAGCCAACAAGGATACCAGCCCGCATCCATCCACCAGTGGGTGATGGGCAAACCGGCCTGGCGATGCCGGTCGACATATTCGATCTGGTTGGCCTCATTGGCCCGGCCCATCTCGTCGAGAAACCCGCAGGTCGAGGCTTCCAGCATCGGCGGCGGGAGAGCACCATTGAGACGGGGCAGGTTGCAGGCAAGCATCCAGCGCCGCCAGAGATTCGTGGCCCGCGGGCGGTCCGGACCACCGAAGAAACACAGGGCGATGAGAGGTGCCCGGTAACACTCCCCAGGGTCGAGGCGGAACCGGGTTCGCTCCTGTCCGGCTTGGATAGTGAGCATGTCACGGTCCTGGCTTAGACTCGCCGTCCAGCGCCCCGGCCAGCCGACGGCTACATGGAATCCCTTTGCCAGGGGACGTTCCAAGTAGCGGCCCACCCCGGCCTCTTCGATGGTGAAATAGGGAAAGGCGCCGCTGGAGCACCGGCCATCGGGTTCCTGGCCGGCGTTCGATGTCGGGGCCATGCTCAAGCGGCGGCCAGTGTGCATGGCGTGCTCTTGCGGCTGAAAGATGGTGCGCTGCAGGTGGTCATCGCCCTCGTAGGTGCGGACCAGGAATGGCTGGTCCTGGCCGTGCTGCCAGGTGCTGTCCAAGCCTTGGAGTTCGCTGATCATCGGGCAGCGGCCAGCGGCGGTCTGCTCCAGATGCAGGGTCCATTCCACGACCGGATGGCGGTGGTAGCGCACGGCCACGCAGCGCAGCACCAGACCGTGGTCGGGATGGCGGGCGGTGAGGATCAGTTCCTGGCGTTCGGGGTCCGCCTCGCGGGTCGTACGTTCGACCGTCCAGCCGGTCGGTCCGGCGACGCGGACGCCGTCAATCTGGAGCGAGAAAGGCCAGGAGTCGCCGGCCAGGTGGGCGTCCCACCAAGCCTGGGCGGCGGACATTTCATTGGGGGTCGGGGCAACGGGATCTTGCATTCCTAACATAACTAGCAGCTACTTGAACATCTGTCATCATTTCTTCGCAGCGATCGCGCTTCACGCTGCGGCGATCGGGTATTTCCCGACCCGTTGCACCTCATCGCACATCGCCATCACATTCTCCGGCGGCACGTCCGGCTGGATACAGTGCACGGCCGCGGCAATGTAACCGCCGCCGGGCGCCAGATCGCGGATCCGGCGCCGCACCTCGGCCCGGACATCGTCGGTCGTGCCTCGCGGCAAGACGTGGTGTATATCAATCCCGCCGCAGAAAGTCAGGCGTTTTCCGAACTCGCGTTTGAGCCGCGCCGTATCGGCCATGTCGGCGGCCGAGACCTGCACCGGGTTGAGCACGTCGACTCCCGCCTCGATCAGGTCGCCCAGGAGCGGGTAGATGCTGCCGCAACAATGGAAGAAGGTCTTGGCCGTGGTCCCGCTCCTGATGGCGGCGAACATCCGCGTGTGGGCCGGCTTGAGCATCTGCCTGTAGCAGGCGGGCGAGATCAGGGGCGCATTCTGACAACCCAGATCGCAGGCGGTGACGAAGAGGTCCAGGTGCCGGCCCATCTGCTGCGAGACGGCATGGATGTGGGCCAGAATCCGGTCGAGGATCTTGTCGATCAGGGCCGCGAAGAACTCCTTGTCCGCCAGGATGTCCGCGAGCAGGTTCTCCGTTCCGCGCATCATGCAGGCCTGGTCGAGGAGGCTGATGCCGCCGACATAGACGCTGGCATAGCCCGCCTCCTGGATTTTCCGGGCCTGCTCCGCGAGCCCCGTGAACCGGGATTCGGCCGCCAGATCGGGCCAGGGATAGCGATCCAGGTCGTCGATGGTCGCGTCCGCCAGCGGCGCGATCCCCGGCTCGAAGTACAGCGAATCCGGCGCCTTGATCCATGTCACGCCCCAGGCGTCGATAATGCGGTCGGGTGCGAGTTGGCGCGCCACGGCCGACGGCACGGGGCCCGGCATCACGGGCCGGCCGTCGCTGCCCAGCATTTGCAGAACATCCTCCTCCATTAGCGAGTATCCGAACAGGGGCGAGATCCAGGCCGGCGGCCGGTTCTGGATCCCGAGATGGGTCTTGAGCCGCTCATAGGCCGGTCCAAGCAGCGTCGTGACACCGGAGGTGCCCACGAACAGCGGCACCCGGTCCGGCTCCTCGTGGTTGAGCGCCATCAACACCCGTTCCCGAGAAGTCATGACCGCCTCCCCGCGCCTGCGTCGGCTTCGATCAGCGCCTGAATCACGGCCTGGCGCGCCTCATCCGCCGGTTCCAGGGGCGAGACCGGCAGGCCCGAGCCGATCCCGAGGGTGGACACGGCGTACTTGATGCCGGTCAACCAGCAGGGGCCGGACATGACCAGCGCCTCCTTCAGTTGCATCGCCCGCTTCATCTGGCGGGCGACGGCGGCTTTGTCCCCCGCGCGGCCCGCCTTGTACAAGCGGAGATAGGTTGCCGGATCGTAATTGGCGCAGACCGGCACGATCCCGACGGCGCCGGCCAAGAGCGCCTTGCCGCTGGCCGCCTCGTCGCCGGCCAGCACGGACAACCCCACGTCCGCGCCGCGCCGGATCAACTCCAGCAGATAGGGAAGGTCGCCCGAACTCTCCTTGCAATGGCGGATCCACCCGCGTTGCGCCATCTCGCAGAAAGTGTCCACCGCGATGGTGGAGGCCGTGCAGCCCGGGATGTTGTAGGCCACCATCTCGACCTCGCCCAACGCCTCGCGGGCCGCGCCGAACAGGCGCAGATGTTCCGACGCGGTCTTGACGGCAATGTAGTACGACGGCGTGACGACAACGTAGCGGTATCCGGTCTCGCGCAGCGTTTTCGCCTTGGCGCAGATCCGGGCCGTCGAAGTGTCAATCGCGCCACCCAACAACGGGATTTTGTCGCCGACCGTCTCTTGGGCGATCTCGACCATCCGCCGCCATTCGCGGTCCGCCAACAGCGGCCCTTCGCCGGCCGAGCCGCCCACGAAGATGCCGTTCACGCCGGCCTCGATCAGGCGGTTCAGAACCGCCCGGAACGCCTTCGCGTCCACCTTGTCATTCTTTTCCACCGGCGTGATGGCCGGGACGACGACTCCATGCAAAGACCCTTCTCTTCCTGTCTTCATCTGTTCCATTCTCCTGGTAGTGCAAAGTGCAAATTGAAAAGTGCAAAATTGTCAATTTGCACTTTGCACTTTTCACTTCTCAATTTGCAATGTGCATTCTGCGACTCTTTTCACCCTTCGATCGGATACACCCCGTGCTCGAAGACGCACCGCCGCATGGCCTCATAGTTCTCCATCGGGGCGTTGAGCGGGACGCAGGGGCTCACGCCGACGGCGTAAC
>CAZTAJ010000245.1:0-3448 GCA_964611575.1 uncultured Verrucomicrobiota bacterium | reverse complement strand
GCATGAAGTATGGATGAGGGCAGAATGGGTCAACCCTGAAAATAGAAGTTAAGAATCAGAGGCGGATTACTTTCTATTTTCAGGGTTGACCCTGTCGGCTACGGAAACAGCGAATTCTTTGTGAACCTGGAAAAGGACTTGCAGACAACGGTCATTCAACGAACGGAGCACGCGGTATGACGCCTACCAAACGTATTGCCGCGCTGCGCGCGGATTGCCTAGCCTTCAAACGCCAACCCGGTCCGCCGGACTGGCGCGCGGTTGTGGATGCGCGGTCGTTGCGCGACTCCGCCGGAGAGAAGTCCTGGTTCCTCCGCATGGGCCTGCGCACCCGTGACCGCCTGCGTGCGGCACGCTTCCTGGAGGACGGCCTCAGCCTGTTGGGCGGCCGGCTGGTGCCGGTCTCCCAACCCTGCACCCCGGACGAGATCGAAGCCGCCCGGCAGGAACTCTCGCAATACCGCTGGCCCGGAGGGCAAACCGGTCACTGCGCTCTGCACCTGGACGAAGTGTTCCGCGTTGGAATCGACGGACTTCGACAGCGCCTGGAAGTCTCTGTGCGCCAGGCGGGCGGGGCGCGAAAGATGACGGGGCGTTCCTTCCTGTTCGCCCTGGACGGACTGCAGTCGATGATTGCCGAAGTCGCGGCGACGGCGCGTGGTGCGCTGGGAGACGCCACGGCACAGCGTCGGGGGGAGCTGGAAGCGATTGCCGACTCCTGCGAGCATCTGGCGTCCCAGCCGCCCCGTACGTTCCGCGACGCCCTTCAGCTTCTCTGGCTCCTCAATCTGTCCGTCTCCTGGGCGGACAATGCCGGCCTGGTCTCTCCCGGTCGCATCGACCGGATCCTCATCGACTATTACCGTCGTGACGTTGCCGCCGGAATACTGACGCGCGCTGAGGCGTTGGCGTTGATCGAGAGCCTGTACCTGCACATCAATTTCCAGATTCCGGACGGCCTGGCCGTTGCGGTGATGGTCGGCGGAACCAATGCGCAGGGGCAGGATGCAACCAACGAACTGTCCTATCTCGGGCTGGAAGCTCTGCGTCGCACTCATCTGGTGTATCCCACGGTGGGCGTTTGCTGGAATAAGGGAACCCCTGCCGACCTGAGCGCCCTGGCTGTAGAGTTGATCTCGCTGGGGTATTCCACTCCCGCCTTCTTCAACGATGCCGTCATCCGTCGCGGGTTGGAGCATTACGGACTGCCGTCGGAGCGGAGCTGCGACTATATCAACTCCACCTGTGTGGAGATCACTCCGGTGGGTTGCAGCAACGTCTGGGTGGCGTCGCCGTATTTCAGCCTTTGCGGGCTCCTGCTGGAGGAGATCGCTGCGCAGGCCGCGAAGAAGCGGCCGGTTTCCGACTTTGATGCGTTCTTCCGGGCGTATCGTCGTCGGCTGGCGGCCAGGGTTCGGACCGCCGCAAAGGAACAGAACAAGCTTCGACTTGGTCGGAAACAGTATGGCGGCAAACCGCTGCAGAGCATCTTTACTCTGGATTGTATAGAATCCCTGCGCGACATCGATGCTGGCGGAGCATGCGTCAACTGGGTGGAATGTTCCTTCGTCGGCCTGGCCAACCTGGCCGATTCCCTGACCGTCCTTCGCCGGGAAGTGTTTGAGACAAAGGCGCTTTCCTTTGGTGAATTGAAGGCTGTTCTCGACGGCAATTTCGCCCAGGCCGAAGAACTTCGTCAGCGGTTTTCTGCCTGCCCGGCCTATGGCAACAGCGATCCGGAGGTCGATGCCCTGGTCGGCAGGCTAGGTCTTGTCTTCCAGGAGGAATGCGCCCGTCATCGCATGCGCCCGGACAACTCACACTTCATCCCCGGCACGTTCTGCTGGATCATGCATCAGCGGTTGGGTGCGGAGTGCGGCGCCACGCCGGACGGCCGCCTTGCAGGCCGGCCCTTTGCCGACGGCGGCGGCCCGGCGCAGGGCCGCGAGAAGAACGGCCCGACTTCAGCGATTCTTTCCACCACCTCCTGGGATCATTCCCGTCTGATCGGCGGACTGGCCTGCAATATGAAGTTCCCGGCAGCCCTGTTCCGGAGTCCGGAAGACCGCGCCAAACTGCAGGCGCTTCTTCTTACCTACCTCCAGCGCGGCGGGTTCGAGGTCCAGGTCAATGTCGTCGATCATCAGACCTTGCAGGCCGCCGAGCGCGATCCCGAGGCATATCGGGATCTGGTGGTGCGCATAGGCGGATACACTGACTACTTCGTCCGGCTGTCTCCCGAGATGCGGGGCGAGGTCATGCGTCGCACGGAGTTTGCTGCGATATGAGTGCAACCGGAATGGTCTTCGACATTCAGAAGTTCTCGATCCATGACGGTCCGGGAATCCGCACCACGGTCTTTCTCAAGGGTTGCCCGCTCCACTGTCTGTGGTGCCATAATCCTGAGTCTCGGGCTTTTCAGCCCGAGATTGCCTTTGACGCGGGCCGCTGCTTGGGTTGCGGCCGTTGTGTGGCGGCCTGCCCCAACGAATGCCATCAGGTTACAGCGTCCGGGCACGTCTACAGGCGTGACGCCTGTGCGCGCTGCGGCGCCTGTGCCACCGCGTGTTACGCGCAGGCCATTGAGAAGATCGGCAGAGAGATGACGGTTCGGGCCGTGTTGGGAGCGGTTCTGCGGGACAAGCCGTTTTACGAAACGTCCGGCGGCGGCATGACGGTGTCCGGCGGGGAGCCTCTGGCGCAGTTCGATTTTACTTTGGAACTCCTGAAGGAGGCGCGCCAGGAAGGGCTTCATGCCTGCCTGGAGACCAGTGGGCATGCGGCGCGTCCGCGTCTGCTGGCGGTGCAGCCGTACGTGAATCTTTTCCTTTATGACTGCAAGGAGACCGATCCGGAACGGCACAAGCGGTGGACAGGCGTTTCCCTGGAACTTCTGCGGGAGAATCTCCTGGAGCTTGATCGGCAGGGGGCCGACACCGTTCTCCGTTGTCCGTTGATTCCCGGGCTGAATGATCGCCCCGACCATCTTCAGGGGATCGTGGCGCTGGCACGGCAATTGACGCATCTGCAGGAAGTCCACCTCATGCCCTATCATCCGCTAGGTCGTGCCAAGAGCCCTAGGCTCGGGCGGGAATATGAGTTGAGCGAGGCGTTTGCGGAGCAGGGCCTGGTGCAAAGTTGGCTGGAGCAGTTGCGCCGGCAGTTGCCGGTTCCGGTCAGGCAGGGGTGAGGGGGCCGGGTAAAGGTCACTTACTGGGCGATCGGGGTCGTGGGCGATCAGGGTCGCGTGGGCGATCGGGGTCGTATATGGACAATAGACAAAAGTCTTTGCATTCGGGTATGCGTTTGGAAGGTTGTAAGCATGGCTCGATCAATCAGGCATAATATTATGCCGGATACCGGAAGAGGCCTGATTGGCTGACCTGCGCGGTAATCTGGCGGCGGGCTGGTACGGGGAGCGAGTCGGGAACGGTGGCGTATCGACGAT
>CAZTAJ010000244.1:0-3530 GCA_964611575.1 uncultured Verrucomicrobiota bacterium | reverse complement strand
TCCAGCATTCCCGCCGCCTCTTCGACAGCAACGCGACGCAGCGCTTCCTTGCGAATTGCCTGAAAGTTACAGATCAGAAACCAGCCGCCAAGGACGATGGCGAATAGCAGCAAGGCGACCAGCAACTCAATCAGCGAGAAGCCGCCGCACCTAGGACTACTATTTCGCGGGTGTGTCACGACTGGCCGGTGTGTTGAGGTCTTCATGGTCAGCAGGACTCAGGGCACGCCCCGAGCCTTCCCTGTAGAACTTCGTGTTGAGATCGTCGTGATCAGCCGGATTCAGGTTACGCCCCAGTCCTTCCGTTTCGGGGGCAAACGTCGCGAGACTGGGCTTCTCGTACCCTGTGTCCGGCTGCTTCTTATCGAGAAGTGTCGGCGTGATCAGCATCACCAGGTTGCCGCGATCCTTCGTCTGAAGACGCATTTTAAACAGCCACCCGATAACGGGGATATCGCCGAGCAGGGGAATCTTCCTCTCGGTGTACGAGGACTTGCTCTTGATCAACCCACCCAACAGCAACGTGCTCCCGCTCGAAACGGTCACGCGGGTATCCAGTTCGCGGCTCTCCACCTCGGGGTATGAGCCATCCGGACTCTCAACCACTATTCCGGTTGGCTCGCTCACCTGCGGATGGACCGACAGGCGGATGCGCTCGCCGTCCTCGCAGATCTCGGGCCTCACCCATAGCATGATGCCGATCGAAAGCGTCTGCCAACTGTAAGTGGTCACCGGGGTCGGCGAGTCGGTCCCGACATAGGAGACGTTTCTGATCGCAATCGGAGTCAGGGTTGTTGACTGGATGACCGCTTCACAGTGGTCACCAACGACGATTACAGGCTGCGATACGACCTTTGAATCGCCCGCGCCCATGATCGCGTTCCACGTCGCCTCAAGTTGCAGGGGCGTCAGAACCGCGGAACGGATCATGCCGGAGTCATGCTGGTGAGAGGTCGTCAGTTCACGGGAAGAGCTCTTGCTACTGGCTCTCTCCAAAGTACCGACAGCGGCATCGGGGGTGGAAGCGAACGTGCGAGCGGAGCTCTCGCCTGACGCGCTATCTCTCGTGGAGGAACGGCCGGTCTGCACGACGTTGTTCAGACTGACGCTGATGGGCCCGACTCCACCGCCGAACTCATTCCATTTGACCCCCAATTCCCGGCTGGCATTCTTCCCGAGATCCAGAATGCGAGCCTCGATCAAGATCTGTCGCTCCGCGCGATCCAACTCCTTGATTCGGGCCTCGATACACGCCAGGTTCTCCTCGACATCGCGCACCAGGATGGAGGGCGGGGTCGATGGGCGATCCATGCCCCCAAACGAAACCCCCGCGCCGCCGCCGGAGCCGCCAGTCTTTTCCCCGGCGCCAAGCGTGGGTTGCCCCAACGCCCCACCCGAGTAGCGCTTGCTGTTGGCATCCCAAGGCTGCGCCACCTCCACGCCCCCGCTGGAGTGCTTGATCAGGTTTGGAATCGCCTTAAGGCAGGCGATGATGCTCTTCGGGTCGGCATGGTACACCCTCACCAGGCGGGCCACCAACGGCTTGGCGTCCGTGATGCTCTTCTGCTGCTGCTTAACCATCTCCTTCGTCATCGGACGGACCGTGCCATCAATCTCGACGAACGCGCAGCCGAACGGATCCAAGACTTCGCTCAGCACCACGCGCCATTCGAGTTTCTGACCTTCCGGGGTCTGGTAGGTGGAGATCTTCCCGACCGGCTGAGGCGTGGCCGCTTTGTCAGCGGACATCGGGGGTTCCTGCGTTTGCATGACACCCCGGTCCTCAACGGGCAAGTAGTCGAAATTCATGCTGATGCCGGCTTCCTTCTGGATGAAACGCAGCACGGTGTGAAGGGGCAAGCCGCCGGCACCGTTCAACTCGATGCGTGTGTGGTTCTCTCGCAGCCGGTCTTCCTCCAACCGCGCCTGGCGCTGCTCGATCGCCGCCAGCGGTCCGAGACGCACGATACGCTCGTCCTCCATGAATGCCAGATCCGCCGGACGCAGGATCTCCCGGAGCGCCGTACGCCAGACCACGGGCTTGTCGGTCGCAAACGCACACGGAGTCGTCCGGATGACCGTCACCATGTTAGTCGGCACCAACTCGTAACTGACGACCAGGTTAAGTTGGCGGAATACGTGCTCAATCGCTTCCTGAATGGTGCTAGGCATCGGGACAACGACCTGGTCTTCAGCCGCCCAGAGACGCGGCGCCACGGGGTTGGTTGCCGTCAGCACCTGGTCCGCAGTCAACGTCACATTCGTTTCGCGGGCCACCGGAGCCGGTGACGGCAGCGGGGCCGAAGCAACGGCGTGTTCAATGGCAAACGGTTCATTGGCAAGCGGCTGATTGGTGCCTGACGGCAGCGGCACGTCAGCGCTGCGCCCTGCACGCGCACAGAGCGCCAGCACCATCAGTACCCAGGTCAACCGTACGCGTATGACATTCATCGTGAGTCGGTCTCCAAGCCCAGCCAGTCGTTCGTCGCTTTGTTCCAAAGGTAGGCCTGATACGTCGACAGACGCTCCGCCTGCAACCATTGCAGATCGGTCATCCCGCCCTTGGTCCATGCCTGCCCGGCCAGGGTGCGCTCGTTGGCACTGACCCTGAAGTCTTGGTTGTTGTCTGCCTGCTGATACAGGGTGCCCCAACAAAAATTCGTATTAGGGTCGACATAATTGCCGGGGTAGACGCGCCGCCGGTGATACACCTGAATCCCGGTCAACACAATGGATTCGCCTGAATCCCAGAACGTGTCGAGATTGCCGCACGCCCGCAACGCCGTCAGCGCGGCCGTCGTCAGATTCAGATACGTGGTCCCGTCAGGCATCGACCCCACCGAATTCCAGAGACGAAATTCGGCCGTAACCGGCAATGCAAACCAGTAGTCGCAGGGGGCAATCGCCGCTCCGTTATTCAACGCGGTCAGGGTCCCGAAGAAGAGACCCGACGCCCAATCCAGAGTCCAGGTCATTGACATGGCAAGCGAGGTTGTGCCGACTTGGATTCGGGTGATGGCAGTATCCGTGTTATTCGTCCGGTTGGGGTCGGCCACCGGGCTCGCCACGGTCACCTGATTCGTCAGCCGTCCCGCTGCATTCGTAAGAATCGTCGCCTGCCATTGGAAGGTTGTGACGGCTCCCACGGCCAAGGTCCCCAAGTCGTTCGTCAGGAGCGACAGCGGAACCAGGCCATCGGGGGGCGTATCCACCGTCCAGACGTTCGTGGCCACACTCGGCCCCGCATTGGACACGACAATCGTGTATGTGATGTTGCTTCCCGCAACGGCAGTCGGCGGGGCCGTCTTCCTCACCCACAGATCGGCCTCAGCCGTGATCAGTGTTGTGGCCATGGCAACGTTATTCGCATCGTTCGAGTCGGGCGTGCCGCTGCCGACCGTCGCCGTATTCGTGATCGACCCCCGTGTGGTGGAGGCCACGGCTACCCTACAGGTGAAGGCCACACTCCCGCCCACCGCCAGGTTCGCCAGCGACCAGTTCGTCGGCCCTTGCGCCGTGGTCCCCGCGGG
>CAZTAJ010000243.1:0-3563 GCA_964611575.1 uncultured Verrucomicrobiota bacterium | reverse complement strand
TGCACGTGTCCGATATGTCCTGGACGCGCAAGATCAATCACCCGTCCGAGGTGCTGAAGAAGGGCGACGAGGTCACCGCGGTGGTGCTGGAGGTCGATCCCGACAACCAGCGCATCAGCCTTGGCGTCAAGCAGGCCCAGGAGGATCCGTGGAGCAATATCGCGACACGCTTCAAGGTGGGCCAGATGGTCAAGGGCAAGGTCACCAAGCTGGCGTCCTTTGGCGCGTTCGTGGAGATCGAAGAGGGCATCGACGGCCTGGTCCACATCTCGCAGCTCAGCGATGATCGCGTGGAGAAGGTCAAGGACGTCATCAAGGTCGGCCAGGAAGTCCAGGCGCGCATCGTGCGGATTGACGCCGTCGATCGGAAGATCGGCCTGAGCATCAAGGCGGCCAATGTGCCCGATGAGGAGTTTGTGGTGAAGGACGAGATGCTCGAAGGGCTCCGGCCGGGCGAGGATCTGGTCGACCTGGCGGGCGCGTTCGATGCGGCCTTCAACCAGCAGAAGGACGAGGAATGGCATCCGGGCGACAAGTCCGGCAAGGGAGAGTCGAAAGGCTGATCCCCGGCTATTGGATCGTTGCAGTGAGGCGCACCGGACAGTACACGGGGCGCCTTACTGCTTTCGGGACCCGGCGGAAAGGAAGATGACATGCGCAACGTCGTGGAGACGCTGAAGGAACGAGGTTTGTTCGAGGACTGCACAAGTCCCGACCTGGTGAAGTTTGTCGAATCGCCCACGGCGGTCTACGCGGGTTTCGACCCGACGTCCAGCAGCCTGCAGGTCGGCAATTTCGTGACCATCATGGCCCTGGCGCATTTTCAGCGCTGCGGCCACAAGGTCGTGGCCCTGGCAGGTGGCGCCACGGGCATGATCGGCGATCCTTCCGGGAAGGCTTCCGAACGCAAGTTGCTGACGCCCGATCAGGTGCAGGAGAACCTCGTGGGTGTGCGCGAGAATCTCTCGCGGTTCCTGGACTTCGAGAGCAAGACCGCCCCGGCGAGGTTCGTGAACAACAACGATTGGATGCAGCGGTTCACGTTTGTCGATTTCCTGCGCGATGTGGGCAAGCACTTCCGCATGGGCACGATGCTGGGCAAGGAAAGCGTGCGGGCCCGCCTGGAAAGTGAGGCCGGCATGAGCTATTGCGAGTTCAGCTACCAACTTCTCCAAGCCTATGACTTTCTCCACCTGCAGGAGACGGAGGGCTGCCGTATCCAGATCGGCGGTTCCGATCAATGGGGCAACATCACGGCAGGCGTGGACTTGATTCGGAAGCTGAAGGGTGTCGAAGCGTACGGGTTGACCTTCCCGCTCATCTGTGACAGTAGCGGCCAGAAGTTTGGAAAGAGCGAGGGAAATGCGATCTACTTGGATGCGAACCGCACCTCGTATTACGACTTCTACCAATTCTTCATCCGGACTGAGGACACGGACGTCATCCGGTTCCTCAACATCTTCACGTTTCTATCCCTGGGCGAGATCGAGGACATCGCCCGCGAGATGCAGGCCGCCCCGGAAAAGCGGCTGGCCCAGAAGACGCTGGCCGAAGCCATGACGCGCACCGTGCATGGGCCGGACGGACTGGCCGTGGCGCTGCGGGCCAGCGAGGTGCTGTTCGGCGGCGGCATGGATGGGCTCAAGGCAGGCGATCTGCTGCGCATCTTCGCCCATGTCGCCTCAACGGAAATGACCATGGACGCCCTGCGCGATGCGCCAGTCGTGGATGTCGCGGCTGCCTGCGGCTTGTGCAAGAGCAAAGGGGAGGCGCGACGGCTTATGGCCGAGGGTGGGCTCTACGTGAATAACGTCCGCATCGCGGATATCGCGGCGCGGATTACCGGCGACATGCTGGTCGACGGACGGGTGCTGGTGCTGCGGTCGGGGAAGAAGACCTTTCACCTGGTGAAGGTCGTGTAGGAGGGTGTTCAGGAAACCCGTGTTCCGTGTTCAGGGATCATCCGACCGAACACCGAACACCGAACACTGAAGACTCGGGATTGAGAAGGGCCCGAACGATGAGCAAAGACTGGATCGTGATTGCAGGGGCGCGTGAGCATAACCTGCAGAATATCACGGTGCGTATCCCGCGCAATCAACTCACCGTAATTACGGGCCTGAGCGGGTCGGGGAAATCGTCGCTCGCGTTTGATACGCTGTTTGCCGAGGGCCAGCGCCGTTACGTCGAGAGCCTCTCGGCCTATGTGCGGCAGTTCCTTGACCAGATGCGGAAACCCGACGTCGATACGGTCGAGGGCCTGTCGCCGGCGATTTCCATCGAGCAGCGCACAGCAGGATCGAATCCCAGGTCCATCGTGGCGACGACGACCGAAATCCACGACTATCTGAGGCTGCTTTACGCCAACGTCGGCCATCCGCATTGCCCGCATTGCGGCCGTGCGGTGGCCGGCCAGTCTGCGCAGGCGATCGTCGACCAGCTCATGCAACTGCCGGCGCGCACGAAGGTGACGCTCCTGGCGCCGCTGGTTCGCAGCAAGAAGGGGGTGCATGAGGCCGTCTTCGAGCGTATCCGGAAACTGGGCTTCGTGAGGGTCCGGGTGGACGGCACCGTCCACGACATTGAAAGCGTACCCGCCCTGGACAAGAAGAAGGCGCACAGCCTTGATGCGGTTATTGACCGCCTTGTGATCGCGACGAAGATCCGTTCGAGGCTGAACGATTCGGTGGAACTGGCGTTGCGGCATGGCGAAGGCGTGTTGGTGGCGCTTATCCAGGGCGATCAAGAGCCCGAGGGGAAGGAGCGGCTCTACTCCGAGAAGCACGCCTGCCCGGATTGCGGCCTGAGTTTCGAAAAACTGACGGCGCGTCATTTCTCGTTCAACAGTCCATACGGCGCCTGTCCGGATTGCTCGGGACTGGGCTCGAAATTGGTCTTTGACGAGGGCCTGGTCGTGCCCAACCCGGAACTGTCGATCGAGGGCGGCGCGATCCATGCCTGGCGACGCGGCGGCCGGCGCCTGCTGATCTATTACAAGGGCGTCTTGCGGGCGCTGTCCAAGCACTACGGGTTCAGCCTGGACACCCCTTTCAAGGATCTTCCACTGGAACAGCGACAGGCGCTGATGAACGGATCCGGTGACGACCCGGTTGAGTTCGGGTACTGGCGGGGAGGAAGTTGGCGCCGCCTGGAGAAGCCGTTCGAGGGCATCATCCCCAATCTGATGCGGCGCTACACGGAAACGGACAGCGATTTCACGCGCCAGCGCCTGCGGGATTACATGAGCCGGCAGCCGTGTCCGACCTGCCAGGGGTCCCGCATGAAGCCCGAAACCATGGCCTGCACCGTCGGCGGAAAGTCGATTGTGGATGTCACGCGCTTCTCGGTCCGGCAGGCGTTGTCGTTTCTGGTAGACTTGACGTTGCCGGGGCAGGAACAGGCGATTGCGGGCGAGGTGCTCAAGGAGATCCGGGAGCGGCTGCAATTCCTGGCCGACGTGGGGCTTGATTACCTGACCTTGGACCGCGAGAGCGGCACGTTGTCGGGGGGCGAGGCCCAGCGCATCCGCCTGGCGACGCAGATCGGGTCGCGGCTGGTGGGCG
>CAZTAJ010000242.1:0-3566 GCA_964611575.1 uncultured Verrucomicrobiota bacterium | reverse complement strand
CTGGTCGCACGGCGGCCAATTCGCCCAGGGGTTCGGAACCATCGAGCCCAAGTACGTTCCCGCGATGCTGTGGACCTACCAGCAGGTTATTGAACCGGCGGAGATCGCTGGCCTCTTCCGGCACGCCTGGCTCAAGCCGGGCGATCGCAGTTACGACAGCATCCGGCAACCTTGGCATGCGGTGGTCAGTCTTGTGAATTGGCCGGTCGGCGTGACGCCGGCCAATCCCGCCACCGTCCTGCCCCACGCCATCTTCGACTCCAACAAGGGCTACACCGTCTTCCGCAACCGCTGGCAGGACGGTGAGGACATCGTCATCACCAGTTTGCTGGGCTATGGTCCCGCCGACGGTTACACGCCCAGTGGCGGGCCGATTCTGGCCTTCGCCTACGGGCAGAAGATGCTCTTGGGGAACCTGGCGGGTAAGGCCGGGAAGTTCACGCCCACGCCGGCGGGCGGCGTCACCGTCGCCGATGACGGGGCGGGCATCCTTGGTTTCGACGCGTCCGGCGCATCCGGTGCGGATGCGTTGCTGGTGGCGGTGGGTGCGGGGCTCAAGGGCGGGGCCAACGCCACGCTGTATGAGGTCGAGGCCGGCGGCAGCCGCGTGCAGATTCTGGCCTTCGCCAAGGGCAAGACCGTGCCCGCACCGACAGCCGCGGGGGCGGTGATAACCATGGGCGGCCAGAAAATCACCGTGGCCAAGGACAGCATCACCTTCGCCGTGACGACCAAGCCGCCGGTTCCGGCGGTGGGCAAACCGCCGGTTCTGTCGCCCAACAAGGACCTGCCCAAAACGAGCGACGGAGGGGCCGCGGAGGAATAAACCCCAAAGCAGCGATGCGTGCATCCCCGACGGTAGAACCCAGGACAGACCGAACGAGAAACGTCATGAACAGCAACCCCAACCGAACGGCAATAGCCGCAAGGAGAAACAAATGAACGCTGAGATAAAACCAACATCAACCGTACTGCGCCTGACCCGGGGCTTGGCCCTGGCGGCGTGTGTGGCCGCCCTGGCGGCGCCGCTCCACGCGGCCGAGGACCAGACCATCATTCCGCCGCCGGGCGACTACAAGATGGTCGAGGTGGTGCTCGAGAAGGGACATCCTGAGGGAGGCAACCTGACCCTGCGCGGCGGCATCCGCGACGGCAAACTGATGATTCCCAATTCGCTGAGCGTGCGCCTGAAGGCCGGCGAACTGGTCTTCACCACCGATACGGTCAAGGGCGAGTTTGGTTGGCGGAACCCCGCCAAGGGCCAGAACCAGTCGCCGTCCGATGCGGTGATTCATCAGTATGCGGTGGAGGCCAAGATCGCGGGGGGCGCCATCACGGGCGCCTGGAAGAGCGCGGACGGTAAGCGCACCGGCGGTGTGTCCGGTTGGGTCAAGACGGAGAAGGAACTTCAGGCGGCCAATGCCTTCACCAAGGGCAAGGACTGGGCGTTCTACCACGGCTCGTTGAGTTCCTTCGCCGCGGCGCCGTGCGGACTGACGCTGGTCAACGATCCGAAGGACTTCCGCTTGGTCTGGAAGAGCGAGGAACTGATACCCACCGGTCAAGGCAGCGGGTGTCATTACCTGCCGGGCTACCTGATGTGCCGCACGATTGGCGGGGGCGCCAGTCCCGTGGTGTCGGCCGATGGCAAGGTCTACGTCAACTACATCCAGCCGGCCGGCACGGTGTCGGGCATCGAAAAACCATGGGGGAATTTCCCATCGGCCCTGGCGCAACTCGAAAAACTGGCCGCGGATTGGAAGACCGACGTGGGCCCTGGTGTGCGGGAGAAGTTCCTGCTGCATGCCGACGACGTGATCGTCTGCATGGACGCGGTCACCGGCAAGACCTTGTGGAAGACCGTGTTCGCGGAGAAGGGCCGGTATCAGCAGGGGCACAAGATCGGCCCCGTGAACAACACCCCCTGCCTGGGCGACGGCAAGGTGTTTGCGATGGGCAGTCTCGGGCGGGTCTATGCGTTGGATGCTCAGACCGGCAAGCCGCTGTGGGAGGTCCCCAACATCACGGGCGTCACACTGAAAACGCCGGAAGGTTTCGTTCGCTTTCACGGCAACGCGCCGGTGTACGTGGACGGCGTGGTGGTCATGGGCAACCAGGCCGACACGCTCCACGGGTTCGACGCCAACACGGGCAAGGAACTTTGGAAACTGCCGGGGAAGAACCACCAGCTCGTCGTGCCGTCGCGCTGGACGCATCAGGGCAAGGACTACATCCTCTCGTTAGAGGGAGGGTTTGGTGGGTCGAAGAAGATCTTCTGCATCGATCCCAAGTCCGGCAAGGTGGTCTGGGAAACGGACTACAAGGGCGGCAGCAAAGGCGTCTCGGTCAGCGGCGACATCCTGGTGGGATTGACGTTCAGCGTGAAGGGCGAGCCGCAAAAGGATCCCGAGTGCGTTGCCTGGCGGATGACGCCGGAGAAGGCGGAGCGGATCTGGGCGACGCCCGTCAAGGCCTATGGGGAACTCAGCGCCCCGGCGGTGAACGACAAGTACGTCGTCGTCGGCGACCCGCGTGAAATGCAACTGCTGGACCTGCAGACCGGCAAGGTGTTGGCGACCGCCAAGTCTTCAGAAGCGATGAACGAACCTCACATCTTCATGGCCGAGAACCTGGTGTTTGTCAGCCCGGATGGTTCCCATGGCAGAAACACCCTGTCGGTCTATGGCGCCACCCCGGAGACGTTCAAGCTCCTGGGCAGTTGGTCCCCGCCCCACCACCAAACGAACTCCTACCACTCCAAGTGCCTGGTCTTCCCGGTGGTGGAGGGCCGGCTGTTCATGCGCGGCTTCGACGGCATCCACTGCTACGACCTGCGCAAGAAGGAATGAACCGCCGCGCCGTCATCACGACAAGACCGGCCGGGGCCACTGCCAGCGTTTGGCCGATGGACGGCATGGCCCCGGCCGGCAACCGCCGGCTGTTGCCGACCCCTGTGCTGCATAGTTCGTCGCGCCGGCCCCGGCCCACAGGCCGGGGAGCAATCAACTTCGACAACTCAACCGAACCGCCGAAGCCGGAAGCGCCGACTGACTTGGACAAACTCGCCGGTCAGCCGGCCGACCTGTCGCCCTGGGCCTATGCTTGGCGGGCCGACCGCCAGGTCCAGGAGAAACCGGAAAGGTATTTCATTCCGCGCCGGCTGGCCCGGGCCACGCCGCGGGCCTGGCTCGATCAGGGCAAGAAGATCAACGTCAAGAACGCGCCGACCTGTTTCGGCGCACTGGCCTACGAGATCGTCTCGGACGTGGACAACGGCAAGATCAACGCCACGGTCGAGATGCCGTCCCGCAAGGCGCCCAAGGAAGTGGTCCTGCGTTTCCGTCATCCCAAGGCTGCGCCGATCAAGGCCGTCACCGTCAATGGCCCTTCGGCCACCTCGACAGGCTCGGGGCAGGCGGGTTCGACAGGCTCACCGCAGGCAGGCTCAGGGCAAGGCAAGCCGTGGACCGAGTTTAACAAAGACAAAGAAACCATCACCCTGAAGGGCCTGACCGGCACGGTGGCCGTGACGGCGCAGTACTGACAAAGGAAGCAATGATGGACAA
>CAZTAJ010000241.1:0-3569 GCA_964611575.1 uncultured Verrucomicrobiota bacterium | reverse complement strand
TCCGGCCATCGGCCTGATAAGGGATGGCCGCGTCGTACACCGGCATGCCGTGGTAGCTCCCCGGCGCGCCGGCCGCGGGGTCCAGATCGGTTGCGAGGAAGTGACGTCCTTGGAAGTCGGGCGATGTCGATGTTTCAACCTGTTCATAGGGGCCGTAACGGTCAAGCTCAAGCGCCGACGCTGCGATCTGCATGTTGCCAAAATCAAGATACTGGTCGCGTTCATGCGCGAGAAGGAACCAGCGGTTCAGCGGGGTTTGCGAGGCGGAGGACATCCAGTTGTAGGGCCGGCCGCCGGCCACCCACCAATCCATGTCGGTGAACATGACGCAACGGTCAACGAGGCGGGTCTTGGCCAGGACGCCGGCCATGCCGGCGCCCTGCGAGTGGCCGCAGGCGATGAGTTTGTCCCAGAGCACGGTGTTGCCGTCGAAGAACTGACTCCACCCGTTTGCCGGATAGTTCGCGTGAAGGTACTGGAGGGCCTTGAGCAAGCGGTTCTCAATGCCGTTGGTTCTGTCCACGCTGACAAAACTCACCCGATTCGAGCCGTCGATGACCTCCAGGCGCGCGTTGCCGGCGGCCTCGGGATCCTGCGGCGCATACTGAGCGCAAAGCGCATTAATGGCATCGCCATTGGGATACATCAACCCCAGCGCGTTGAAGCCGAGACTGGCGGCGTTCTTGACGAACTCCGTGTAGCCGAGCGGCACGGCGCCTGTGCCCGGCAGGAAAAGCACCAAGCGACCGCGGTTCGTCAGCGCCGGATCGACCACCGCGTAATGATTGTTGTTGAAGTTCGTGATGGCTGGGTCGGTCGCGCCAGGCGCGAACAAAACGCGCACCTGCGTTGCGGCGGCCCACCCAGGGGCGAACAACCCAGTCGCAACCAGGACAAGAATGACTAGTCGTCTTGTCACCGATCGAGCTGCTGGGCCTCGCCTCCTTTGATGGGGCACTGCTTTTCTCCTCATCCGGCGCCGCCTCGTTCCTGTCGATGGCGCCCCTGAATGAAGGCGCTATGTGCCCAATCCGGTAAATCGGCGAGTCCCGATTACGCGCCTGGAGTAACGATAGGGTAGCCCAGACCCTTGCGGGTCGCCAGCGAAAACCTGCCGCCGCTCACGACGAGAGGGGGGGACGAAGGACATGTAGGGCGTCCGCTTGCGGATCGCCGTCTCGTGCAAGGCGCGCCGACAAGCGGCGGCCCTACAAGACGCGGCGCCCCGTCGCGTGCAATTACCCTCGCTTGACGAGATCGCTCCAGACGGTTTTCAAACCCTCCACCGTCTTTTCCAATCCCATTTCGTAAGCAACCCATGTATAGCCGGGGACGGGGGTTTGCCGCATGGTTTCGCGTTCGGCCCTGTAGGACCGTCCCCGACACCCCTCGTCTTGTTCGCAATGTCTATTTCGGTTGTTCTTTGGCAGTCTTGTACAGGTCGTAATAGGCCCAGTGCTGGAGCAATGCGGCAACAAACATGCCGAATGACGCCCACTGTTTGATCTGCGGCGACACTGTTGCTGACGACCAGAGCGCACCGCACAGCAAGAGCCAGATCACCAAGTTTACCTCGATGGTCATAAAGAGTTTCTTCATCTTCTTAGGCGTCAATTCACTCATCTGTCTTCCCTTTCATTCATGGCAACAGCCGCCCCCGGTAGAACCGCTTGGGCGCCGCCAGGGCGCCGGCATCCGTCACCGGCACCGGGCCGGCGGCGCCGGGCACGTTGTTCGTGAACACGCTCCACCCGTTCGTGACGGTGAGGTCGTCGTTACGGTCCACGGCATAGAATCGGCCGACCAGACTGTCGAAGGTCAGCCCCACATCGTTACCCGCCGGACTGACGCCTGTAATCCGCAGCGCCCCGACCGGGCTGCCATAGAAGAGGTAGTTGGTCCCGCCCTCGGTGCCCTTGAAGGCCATCCGGGTGGGATCCGGCCCGAACTCAGGGCGCCGCACGAGGCCGTCCGGATCGCGCAGTTGCCATGTTACGTCGTCGGCGGCCGATAACACGAAGACGTCATTCGCGCAACTGATCCACGCGCCATCCGCGCTGCGCCTGAGGCCAATGGAGGACAGGGAGCCCCACAGCCTGGTCGGGGCGGGATCGCCGGTGAGGGAAGATTTCCACAAGACGGTTTCATCGTCGGAGGAAGGGGCGCCACTATACGGGGTAACGTAGTACACGGACTGACCGTCCCCGTTGAAGGCCACGGACGTAATATCGCTGTACTGGTTTGTCAGATAGGCGGGATAATTCGTGTTGCTGAGCAAAGTGGCCGGGCCACCGCCGACCGGCTGGGCGTATAGATCATACCGACCCCCCGTCCGCTGCGAATAGACCGCCCTCCCGTTGTCGGGCGTGAGCGACCAGACATTGCCTGCGCTCTTCGTCGGATCGGTCAGGCGCACCGGCCCCGACCAGCCCGGCGGCGGCGTCATGGGCGCGACGCAGACTGCACTTTTCCCGTTCGTAGTGGAGTCGGTATAGAAGATGACGTTCGTTCCACCAGTGGCGTAGTACCGGGCGCTGGGCACACTCGTATCGACCGGATTGAGCTGGGTGGAGGTTCCACCACCAACCGGTGCTGAATACAGGTTAAACGGGAAATTACTGTTCACGCCAACCGTGTGGGTAGGATCGGCCATATAGACCACCCGGGCCCCGTCATCGCCGGCAACAAAGATCGTTTTCACGTTGGGATTCAGGCCGGTTCCCCCCGCATGCGCGGGACCCAAATTGAAGTTGACCTTGGTCGGAGTCCCGCCGCCGGCGGCCGAGATGCTGTACAACTCGTACATGGCATCCTGGTTGGCGTCGGCGCGATAAACGATCGTGCCGTTGCCGGCCCACTGGAACGAGCTTGCATCCCCGGTGGCACCAAACGTGGGGGTGACTTGCGTGACCGGCCCGCCACTTACCGGCACCGTGTAGACGTGGCCGCGGAACGTCCCGTTGCGTCCGAAAAACGCGATCTTCGTCCTGTCCGGCGAGAAGATAAACGCGGGCAGCGCAATGCCGTCCTCTGTCCCCCTCTGGGATATATACTGCTGACCGGTGGTCAACCGTTGAAGGTCGCCGCCGGCCACGTTGTTGACGAAAAGGTCGGTGCTGTTGGTGCCGGCGACAAACACGACTTGGCCGCTGGCGGTGAACTGGACCGAATAGTTGCCAACAGACTGGGTCAAAGGCAGGGCGTTGAGATGGAGGGGCGCGCCCGCATCGCTACCGTCGACACGAACGCTGTACAGTTGGTTCGTCGCCGCGTAGATCAGGCGGGCGCCATCCAGGCTGAACCCGATGATCGTCCCGTCGCCCGGCGGCGAAACCTTGGTCACGGCGGCCTGGGCCGCGCCGAGCGCCCCGAGGACCAAGAGTCCCGCCAAGGCCATGTTCGCGCTCATTCGTCTTTCGTTCTTCATTATCAGAACTTTCTCATTTGCTACTACTTCATGGCCCCCTCCGCGCCCATCGCGAGCCGGCGCGCCTCGGGCGGAAGCGGCGACTGTTCGATCCACCGTGTGGCGGCGACGCGGTCTTTGGCGAGCCAGGAGGAGGCGACCG
>CAZTAJ010000240.1:0-3599 GCA_964611575.1 uncultured Verrucomicrobiota bacterium | reverse complement strand
ATCAGTGCGTCCCCCACCCTGCGGGAGTTCGCCCAGGGCGCGGCGCAGAGTGCGATTATGCCGGTGGCGGACTTTCTGGCACCGACGGTTGAGGTAGCCACGAGTGTGGGCCGGTTCAAGTGCTACACGGAGAAGAACCGGTTTCATATTCCGGATACCCTGCGGACGTTGGGTGGACGGGCGGCTGAGTTGCGGTTCGACGCGACGGACGCGACGTTCAACTGCGAGCCGCACGCCCTGGACTATCCGGTGGACAACCTGGAGCAACTCGAGGCGGACGGCCTGGAGAACATGTTGCGGGAAGGCGCAACGGCGGTGGCAGAAGTGGCGGCGCTCTCCCATGAGAAGGCGGTGATCGACGCGGCCCTGACGGCGGTGGGCGCCGGCACGGCCAAAACCTGGAACGCGGCCGCCGATCCGATCGCGGATTTGGACGATGCCATTCTGTCGGTCATCAAGGCGGCGAAGTATGGGTCCTTGATGGGCGTTGGCGTGTTGTTCGGCGCCACGGCGTGGAAGGTGTTCAAGAACCAGGACAAGGTCCGCGGCCGGTTCGTGGTGGGTAACGGGCGGAACAAGGGTGACTTGGGATTGGCGGTCCCGACGGAACAGTCGGCCAGCCAGATGTTCATCGGCACACCCAATGTCCGCACGTCCTACATGATATACGACCTGAATCCGGAGGGGAAGGCGGAGAACATCAACTTCCTCCTGGATACCGCGGTGTTGATCTTCGCGCGCAAGGATGCGCCGAGCCGGCGCGACCCGAGTTTCATGAAGACGTTCCGATTGATGAACGAATTCATGGTGCCGGGGTCGTACATGCGCGATGACGGCCGCGTCGAGGTGGCCAAGCTCGACTGGTCGGAGGACGTGAAAGTCACGAACGGTTCGGCGTGTGTGCGGTTGAACGTCACCGCTGCGTAGCAGCGGTTGTTCGTGGTTCGTGGTTCTTCGTTCCTGAGGGTTCGGGGTTCCCGCCTTCGCCCTTTGGGCTACGGCGTGGCATGCGGGGGTCGAGGGGGTTGGTTCATGGTTAAGGGGGTGACCGTGGGCCGGGGCGGGGATTTGGGAAGCCGGATCCCCGCCCTTTTCTTTACGGGGTGACGTGTGAGGGGTTGGAGTCAGTTTGACGTGGCAGCAGTCGAGGCGGCGCTGCCGACCGACATGAAAACGCTTCACAAGGCCTGGGTGGACGCCAATCCCTCGAAGGCAACCCGGTTGGCCGGGATCGTCGCGGAAGTCCTGGAGCGGTTTCGGGCGGCGGTTGAAACCGATCCCCTCGCGGTGATGGATGATGATCCCGACACGGTCCCGACAACCGGGTTCCGGCACGCGGTTGATCTGGCGATCTTCACCCTGGGGATGGAAATGGGTGTGCAGTTTGCGCCAGAAGTGAGCGGGCCGGTGAACCGGGCCGACGTGTGGTTGCGAATGGTCGGAAGTGGCACGACCAGGGCGGTGCCCGCCAGCGTCGTAGGCACGCCGTCCTATGTGAGGCGGGAAGAGGAAGAGAGGGCGATATGGGTGTGAGAAAGCGCGGGGTCTTGATTCTCGGTGGGTTGTTGCTGGCAAGTGGGTGTCAGGCGGGATGGTTGAAGACAGACCAGCCGGGGATCGTGATCCAGACGGGCGGGGATCCCAGTGTCACGACGCGACTGGCAGCGGTCGAGGGACAGGTGGCGGACCTGACGGCCCGGGAGTTCAACATGACCGGCCAGGGGTTGACCTGGACGGCCAACGAATCGAACCGGAACTGGACCGGGGCGGCACTGAACACGGATGGCCGGTATCAGACGACCGTGGTTCAGCACGGGTTGATTTACGTGTCGAGCGATTACGGCAACACCTGGACCGCAACGGGATCGACGGCGGACTGGGCAGCGGTGGCGCTGAGTGCGGATGGTGCCCGGCAGACCGCCTGCGCGTATGACGGGCAGTTGCATGTCTCCACCAACTACGGCGTCACCTGGGCGGCCGTGGGCGCGACGCAGTGCTGGCAGGCCGTGGCGATGAGCGCCGATGGGTTGTATCAGGTCGCCGTCGTGGACAACGGGTTTCTCTACACCTCGACGAACGGGGGCGGCACCTGGGCGGCGAACCTGACTGGTGAGGCCCAGAACTGGCGGCGGGTGGGTGTCAGTTCCAACGGTCAGTATCAGACGGCGGCGTGCGAGCGGCACGAGGACGGGGATGATCCCGTGAAGTTCGGGGGCGGGCTCTTCGTGTCGAGCGACTACGGCAGCACGTGGACGCTGAAGGAGATCGGCCGGGACTGGAATGGCGTGGTGGTGTGCGGGGATGGAGCCCGGCAGGTGGCCTGCGCCGGCGGGGCGAAGGTGTATGTGTCGATGGACTATGGCAACACCTGGGCAGCGAGGGAAGAGAACCGGGCCTGGCGCGGGTTGGCCGTGAGCACGGACGGCAAGATGGTGTTCGGGCTCGTGGCCGGCGAGCCGGTGTATGTCTCGGCGGATTACGGGTCCACCTGGACGAACGCCGGGCCGGTCAAGTGGTGGTCGTCGGTGGCAACCAGCGGGGATGGGGCGTATCAGATCGCCACGATTCAGAACGGCCAGTTGTGGGCAGCGCGCGCGGCCGCGAAGGTGCGCGGGAGTCTGACGGCGGACTTCGCGCTCGGGATCGGGTCGGCCGGGCACTTCATGATTCGCGGCGGCACGCAACTTGTGTTCGTCGCTGGCGGGGTCGTCAACGTGATCGATGCGGACATTCTGAATCCGTAGGAGTCGTGGGCATGAAGGGTTTCATTGCGGCGGCGGTTCTGGCGTTGGTAGCCGGCGGTGTGCGCGGGGAATGGGTGATCCCGTCCCAGCCTGCAGGACCGATTGTTGGCCCGGCGGGGTCGAACGGCGTTGACGGGGCGGTCGGTCCGCAGGGGCCGCAGGGTATTCAGGGGCCGGTGGGCCCGCAAGGGCCGCAGGGTCCTCAAGGGCCAAATGGAACGCCTGGTGCGCCCGGACCGCAAGGGTTGCAGGGACCGGCGGGGACCAATGGCGCGACCGGAGTGCAGGGACCTCAAGGGATCCAGGGCATTCAGGGGCCGGCCGGAACCAACGGTACAAACGGGGCGAATGGCACAAACGGCGTGACCGGCGCTCAAGGGCCGCAAGGTGCAGTCGGGCCGCAAGGCCCTGCTGGCACCAATGGGGCCACTGGTCCACAGGGCCCTCAAGGCGCGGTTGGACCACCGGGTCCGGCAGGAACGAATGGCGCCACCGGACTGCAGGGACCGCAAGGTCCAGCCGGCACGAACGGGGCGACCGGCCCCCAGGGTCCGGAAGGGCCGCAGGGCCCGGCCGGGTCTGGCGGCGGTGGTGGCGATCCCTCGGCGGAGTTTGATGTGGTCGGGACTGGGCTCACGTGGACAGCCGTCGACGTGGCACGGCAGTGGACCGGCGCGGCGATCAGTCAGGACGGGCGCCGGCAGGCGGCGGTGGTCAAAGCCGGGCTGGTCTACGTATCGAGCGACTACGGCGCGACCTGGTCGGGCCGGGGAGACGTTCGGAATTGGACGCAACTGGCCATGAGCGCCGACGGGGCCATTCTCACGGCCGGCGTCTCGTACAGTCAGCCTCTGT
>CAZTAJ010000239.1:0-3605 GCA_964611575.1 uncultured Verrucomicrobiota bacterium | reverse complement strand
CATACTCGATCGTGTACCGGGAATCACGGTCCTCGTACTGGCACCGGCCGCAGGGAGTATTCTCCCAGGCCACCCCGGAGTACTTCCCTGCCGCCACGCTCTCCTGATGCTCACAATGATGACAATCCACCGTCAACCTCCCACCCTCAGAACTTCCACGTTCCACCATCGCCCCGTTTCATGCCCGAGGACGCGGCCTTGTCGCATCTCGCGTCGGCGGCCGCCCGGAGGGCCTCCAGCGTCGCCTCCGGCCCCTTACGCCCGTCGACGGGGCACCCGAGCGCGTCCAGGAGACGCTTCGCCGCCCCTTCCAGCCGAGCCACCGCGACCCGCAACTCCTGGAGATCCCCCTTCAGCCTTCAGCCCTCAGCCTTCAGACTGCTCGCGTCAAACTGTTCCGCCGCCCACAGGCCCACCGCTATCGCGTCGGCCTCGTTGTCGTCCTCGGGCTGACGCCCGATCTTGCCGGCCGCCCAGGCGATCATGGCCGGCTTCTCGGCCCGGCCTACGCCGGTCGCCCATTTCTTGAGCGTGGACGTGGGGACGGGCGCGGACTCGACGCCCCACTCGGCGGCGATCTCCTGGGCGCGGGTCTGGAGGCCGACGCAGATCTCCGTGGCGGCGCCGCCGCGGAAGTGCGCCTGCTCATACGCCACCAGGTCGGGCGGGGTGGGGTGCCCGAATTCGGAAAGCCACTTCCGGGCGCGGAGGAAGAGCACGCCATTGGACTCCCCCCGGCGCTTGTCGAAGGTCTGGACGCCGGACTCGACGACGCGGCCGTCCAAGACGACCGCCCAGCCGGTCCGGGTTGCCAGATCGAGAGCGAGGATCACCATGTCAGCACCTGTACCTTTCCGCCCCTGCCTCGGGACTGTAGTCCTTGCCACGCCACGTTCCGGTTGCGTGGTCGTAGACGATCAAGCCGCGGTCCTTGACCTTCTGGAAGACGTAGTTCCGGATCACCGGCTGACTGACCAGCCAGGCAACGACCTCGGAGGTGTTCACGTCGAACGTTCCGTCGATCGTGTGGCGGAGGACCGGCATGGCTTTGGCGGCGTCGAGCTTGAAACACCGTTGGAAGTGTTTCATGACCGGCCCCCCGAAACTCGCGCGTTACTCGCAACCGAACGAACAGCCGAATGGGGGGCGGCACTCTGGCCCCCCTTCGACTCGTTCGCGAGGTGAGGTGAAAAACCGAACCGAATTGCGGGTGTACATAGTACCCCTCTTCGGTCGGTTCCTCCCGAAACGCTAGTGTTCGGTCGGTTCCTCCCGAAGTGCCCGAATTCGGCCGTTCGGTTCCTGCCGACCGAATTGCTAGGGGTTCGGTCGGCTCCAACCGAAAAACCGAACCGAACACTAGCGTTTCGGTTTTTCGGTTTACTCGTCTTCATGCTCGTCCTTTCTGGCCATGATCAGCCCATTCCGGTACATGTATTTCCGGTGCGTCTTGAGCCGGTTTCGGATGGTGTCGGTCTCCACGCCCAACCCCTCGGCGACCGCCTTGACGGTCGCCTCGCCGACGCCCCCGGCCGCCTCGATCGCCGCCTCAAGTTCCTCCCGCCGGGTCTCGGCCGCCGCCTTGCGCGCGTCCTCTTTTGCCGCCCGTTCGGTCTCCCAGGGCGGGGCCTCGCCGGCCGCTTTCGCGTCCAGCAACAGCCCCCAGGAATCGGGGATGTGCACGGGGTGACGGAACCAAACGCGCCGCGGCTCCGCCGGCGCGAATTCGCGGAGTGTGGCCTCGACCCGCCAGCCGGAAAGCATGGCGGTCAGGCACCGCGCCCGGTAAACCTCGTTCGCCGCCGCGGCGCCGTGCTCCTTGAACGCGGCCTGAAATGCCAGCAGGAAGGCGTCCGCCGGCGCCCGGGCGTCCATCGGCACCCGATCCAGATCGAGCCCCAGACGGCCCGCCAGCGCCGTCAGCATCTCCGCCGCCAGACTGGTCTCGACCTGACTACGCCGGTCCCGGCCGACGTCCAGTTCGATCATGTCGAGAATGGCGTCCGGATCCCGCCCGAAGACTCCCGACCCGCTACCGCGGTCGATGCTGCGCTTCTGGCCTTGCGTGCCCTTACTGTGGTGGTGGGCATCAATGACCGCCGCGCCCAGTTCGAAACAGATCTTGTCCAACTGATTGCAGAACCGCGCTACGTCGCCGGCGTCGTTCTCATCGCCCCACTGCAGTTTGTAGATGGGGTCGATGATCACGGCCACGTACCCACGGCCGACGGCGCGCCGGATCAGTTTCGGGGCCAGCTTGTCCAGGGGAACGGCATGGCCGCGCAGGTTCCAGACTTCAATTGCGCTGATGGTCTCGGGTTTCCAGTGCAGGGCCTCATAGACCTGCCGGAACCGGTGCAGACATGACGCCCGGTCAAGTTCCAGGTTGATGTAGAGCACCGGGCCCTGCCGGCATGTCATGCCCAGCCATTCCCGGCCCTCCGCTACCGCGATGGCCAGTTCGATCAGCGAGAAACTCTTCCCGGCCTTGCTCGGCCCGGTCAGCCGCATCTTGTGCCCTTCGCGCAGGATCCCCTCGATCAGCGCCGGCGCCAGCGCCGGCAGATCGTAGTAGACCGCCTGCAGGGGCTCGGGATCCGGCAGATCGTCGTGCAGTTCTTCGATATGCGCCTGCCAGGCTTCCCAACTCGCCTGCCCGCACCGGGCGGCGATCAGGTATTGCGGCCGGCCGGCCCGCTCGACGCCTGGCAGCCGCGACAACCGGGACGGGTTACGGTTGGCGTTGTCCACCTTGAGCCCCGACGCCGTGCATACCTCATACAGCCGGTCGACCCGCTGCCGGTATTCGTCGGCGTTCTTGGCATCCACGCGCACGAGCGCGTGAATGCTCTTGCCGCCGCTGTGCACGATGGCGGAGCAGGGGAGCTGCAGCGCCCGGATCAGCGCCAACTGCTTGCCCAGGTCCTGGTCATCGGCCTCGATCAGGGAATGACGGTACGCCGTGACGTTGGCGTCCTTGACGCCGGCACCGTCGACCGGATTGATGCGCACCCAGGCGCCGGCCGTGGGGTGGGGGTCGCCGATGGCTTCCACAACGCCGTCTCGCCGCAGGATCTCGCATAACTCCGTGCGCGTGCGGTCGCACACGCCTTTCTGTGGCAGCCACCGGCCGGAGTCCTCCTGCAGCCAGGCAGTGGCGACGATCCCGACATTCTCGTCGGGCTCGAACATAGCCTCTAGGTACCGGATCATGTCGCCCGGCTTCCAGCCGGCACCCGGCGCCGGGATTTCATCCGCCTCCACCCACCGCTCGTCGACAACCGGGCGGAGCTCCGGTTCCGCCTCGACCGGCGCCGGGCGCGCCGCCTCGCGGCGTCCAATCGCCACCCGATCCTCCCAGCCGAATGCGCCGTTGTCCCCATCGTCATGGGGCGGTTCAATGCCATGCCGCCGCGCCAATTCGACCAGGGACCCCATGCCCAGGCCACTGCCCCGCAGCGTGCTTCGCTCTGCTGTCGGGGCGCTACCGCGAAAACCATCCCACTTCCCCGGCATCTGCCGCGGGTGATAACGGTCGGCATCGCGGGCCGACCACGCCGACCAGTCGGCGCACGTCGCCCCGACCGCCTTGAGAATCATGCCGA
>CAZTAJ010000238.1:0-3707 GCA_964611575.1 uncultured Verrucomicrobiota bacterium | reverse complement strand
TACATGACCGACTTGATCGTGGAGGTCTTCAGCCGCTATGGGGTTGAGTGGTCGCGGGTGGACAGCAATCTCGACCCGGATAAATACTGGGCCTCGATTGCCGATCCCGGTGAGCGCGGCTACCGGGAACTCAAGCACTTCGAGCACTTCCACCGGTTTCTGGATCAGTTGCTGGCCCGCTTGCCGAACCTCCACATCGAAGGGTGCAGTTCCGGCGGGCGGCGCATTGACTTGGAGATACTCAAACGCAGCCATTGCCTCTGGATCAGCGACAACACGGCGTATCCGTCCACCGTCCATCAGCACATCGGCGGGGCGAATCACTTCCTGCCCGCGCACCTGCTCGACGTCAACGTGGTCAAATACCCGCTCTTCGAAAAGCACATCAAGGCCTACGCCGAATGCGGGGAGGAATGGTTCACCGATTTCTGGATGCTGTCGCTCTTCGGCGGCTACTACGGACTCGGGGGCCCGCACAGCGCGTATTCGCCTGCGATCCAGGCCAAGTTCAAGCGGCATATCGCGAAGTACAAGGAACTGCGGCAGAACCTGATGGGCGACTTCTATCCGCTCCTGCCCCAGCCGGCTTGCAGCGCGGACTGGGATGCCTGGCAGTTTCACAATCCAGCCACCGGCTGCGGGCACGCCATTGTCTTCAAAATGCGCGGCTCGGCGAATACAAGACGTTTGCCGCTCCGCGCGCTGGAAGGTGCCAAAGCCTATCGCGTGGCGTCCTTCCCGGACGGCGGGGAATTCGACGTCTCCGGGGCCGATCTGACGGCACGGGGAATCGAGGTAAGGTTGGACGGCCACTACTCCGCCCGGCTTTTCGCGTATGCGCCACACGAGAAGTCATGAGGTTCGGATGAAAGAGCATGAAGTCACGGAGAGGGAGCGGTTCGAGGCCCGCTGGATTGCCGGCGGCAACGCGCTGCGGGGCACGGTCCGCGTAGGCCCGGGACTCGTGCGGGCCCGCGCCAGGGTCTCCGGATTGGGTTACTACGAGTTCTTCTGCAACGGCGCCAAAGTGTCAACTGCGGCGTTGGCGCCGTCCTACACCGATTTCGACAAACGGGTCGAATACGAGATCATTGACCTGACGGCGGCGCTGCGCATAGGTGACAACCGGTGCGGTTTCCTGCTGGCGGACGGCTGGTGGCGGTTTAGCCCGCCGGCACAGAAACGATGCGTCCAGGCCGTTGCCGAGATTGCCCTGGAATACACCGACGGCCAACGCGTTCTTGTCGGCACCGACGAGACGTGGGAGGCGTCCGACGGTCCCTTCCTTCCTGAACTCGAACCGAGTCCGCACCAGTTGTTTGATGGTGTGCACTTGGACCTGGCCTGGCTGCAAAGCGGTTGGTGCGTCCCGGGCGGCCCGGATCCCGGCGGCTGGCGACCGGTTGTGATCGCCGGCGAGGGCGTCGGCAAACGGGTCCCTACGTTTGTCCAGCCGATCCGCGAAACGGCAGTGCTGCCGGCCCTTTCCATCCGCCGCCTCTCCGCCAGCGTGCTCGGTGTTGACTTCGGTCGGAACTTCACCGGCTGGGTGCGTTTCCGCGCTTGTGCGCCGGCGGGAACCGTTTTCACCGTACGCTACGCCGAATTGCTTCGCGACGACGGACGACTGAATCCCGATACCCTGCGCACGGCCAGGCAGACCGACACCTTCCGTCTTTCCGGCAAAGCCGGCGGCGAAACGGTTGAGCCGCGGCTGCTTTACCACGGTCTGCGCTACGCCGAAATCGAAGGGCCGGTGGACACCGTGGACACCGCCGGCATCGAAGGCTGCGTCATCCATACCGACTTGCCGGTGATCGGCGAGGTGACGACCAGCGACGCGCGGATCAACTGGATGCTGGACGCCCTGCGCTGGACGGTGCGCGGCAACGCCATGAGCGTGATGACGGACGTCTGCCAGCGCGACGAACGCCGTGGCTGGCTTCTCGACGGCTTCACGGGTCTCAAGACCGGCCTGCTCTGGTACGACATGAACGCTCTGGGGCGCAAGTGGTTCGAGGACATGGCCATCAACCAGCAACCGGATGGCTGCCTCTTCAACGACACCGCGCCGTCATTCGCTTGCGAAGGCTGGGGGAAGATGTTCGGCATCGGCTGGCAGCGGACGGTCGTGTTGTTGCCCCTGAAGCTTTATGAAGTCTACGGTGATCGCGAATTGCTCGAACGGGCCTGGCCCGTCATGTGCCGCTGGGCTGATTACCTGCGGGCTCAACTCAAGGGCGGTCTGGTGCCGCCGGGGCTCTGCAAACATCCGCCCGAGCATCTCTGCGTCGGGCGTCGCAACGATGATCTGGCGAATACGGCGATGGCCCTCGACGTGATGCGCCACATGGCGCAAGCGGGTCGGATCCTCGGGCGTCCGGAAGCGGTGGCGTACGAGGCGGTCGCCGACGAAATTGCCGACGCCGCGCACCGGCGCTGGTACGATCCGAAGAACGGCTGCTACGGCGGCGGCGAGAACTTCGCGCAGTCCAACCAGGTCTACGCCTTGCGCTTCGGCATTACCCCGCCAGAGGAACGGCGTCGTGTCTTCGACCGGCTGGTGGACGACATGATGGAAGGGCGCGGCACGGGACCGGTGGTGCTCTCCGGGATTGGCAGTCTCGAACATGTTCCCTTTGTGCTTTCGGACTTTGGACGCGACGATCTGGTCTGGCAGTGGCTCCAGAGGGACGAGTATCCCGGCTACGGTTTCATGCAGAAGAACGGCGCGACGGCGATTTGGGAGCGTTGGGAGAAGATGACCTACAACCAGATGAACGCCCACAATCACACGGGGCTCAGCGGCATCGGCGTCTGGCTCATGGAACGGCTGGTTGGCATCCGGGTCGAACCGGGTCCGCAGCCGGTCTTCCATTTGCGCCCGGGTGTGCGCCTGCCGGTTCGCTCGCTGCATGCCCGCTGGCAAAGCCGCTGGGGCGAACTGTGCGTCGAGTGGAAGACTAAAGGAACCCAACGTGAACTGGAAATTGTCATTCCTCCGGGTTGCGTCGGACGCTTGCTTACGTACGGCGATCATAACCCTGTAGCATTGGCCGCAGGGCTTCATAAAAGATATGAGGTGCAAAATGCCAGTTGTCAGGACCAGTGAGAATTACATGCACGTTGGCAATCGCCCGGATTGGAGCGGAGTTACCAGCGCTGGCGTCTTCCGGGTGCCGGTTGCGGATGGACACTTTGACTGCCACTACCACGATTGCCATGAGTATTGGCTCGTCTTCCGCGGTAAGGCGAAGGTCATGACCGAGGGTTGTTGTTTCTACGTGAAACCGGGAGACATTGTCTGTACCCGGGCCGGTGATGAGCACGATGTCGTCGAGGTGTACGAAGATATGGAAGCGTTCTGGTTCGAGGACGCCACGCCTGCGGGCGGCCGCACGGGGCACCTGCACTACAGCACAGACAAAGCCAAGGGACACTCGGTCACAGCACTCCCCATACCGGAGGATTTCCCCCAATGAATACGCCATTGAAGTACATCCACATCGGCGTAGGTGGCTTCGGGCAACACTGGTGCACGGCCGTCCTGCCGCGTCTCAACGACCTTGGGTTGGCGGTGCCGGTCGCCGCGGTTGACATCAACCCGGAGACGCTCGGCAAGGCCAAGGCTCAACTGGGTCTTGCGGACGACCAACTCTTCACCAGTGCGGAGAAGGCGTTCGCCGCGGCCAGGGCCGATTTTGTCA
>CAZTAJ010000237.1:0-3739 GCA_964611575.1 uncultured Verrucomicrobiota bacterium | reverse complement strand
GAGCGCACCCTTGTCGAAATCCTCCACCGCGTACATCCTGTTGGTCTCCAGACCCTGGAACGTCACAACAAGACTCGCGTCGGGACTGTTCGCGCGCCGAAACGCCTGGACAACGCCATTCGTCCTCTCGGGCCAGTCGAACTGCCAGGCCATCCAGACCGTGTCCGCCAGGCTGTATTGCGTCAGGGGATAGTAGTCGCCATACAGCATGCAGGGGGCGATCCTGCGGCACTCGGAGTAGGCCTGCTTCTGCGCGGCCGTGTTGCCGGGGGACAGCCCGCCCATACCGAACGACGCCATGTAGAAACTTCGGTAGGCGTAGGTGTCATAGTTGTACAATCCCGACCCTTGGAACGGTAACCACGACGAGAGTCCGTACGTGTGGCACTGGTTCCCGTCATAGATGTTCCCGGGCAGTGAGTCCCATTGGTAGTCGCTCCGCAACAACGGAACGGCTCTGCGCATGGTCTCCAGGTCGTTCCGGCGCCCGCCGGAGGCACAGGAGTCGATACGCAACCCGGGATTCATGGCAACTAGTCCATCCCACAAGGCCAGATGCCCCTGCACGTAGAAGTTCTCCGTGATGCCCTGGCGGTTGCCCGCGTCATTGGCCCGCCAGGTCGGGCCGGGGCCGTTGCCATTCATGTCTTCGCGGTACCAATCCACACCGTTGGACTTGATGAGACTGTCGAACCGATTGGTTAACCAGTTGAAGGCCGCCGGGTTGCCTTCGTTGAAGATAAGACCTACCGACCCGGGTGAGAGCAACCATTCCGGATGATTCACGCCCAACCACGAATTGGGATCGCCAACCCGTTCAGGTTCGAACCACAGAACGAACTTCATCCCGCGGGCGCGGATCCAATCGCTGAATGGTTTGAACCCGTCCGGGTACTTCGCCGGATCCACCTCCCATGTGCCTGTGTTGAGCCAGTCGTTGCCGCCGGTATACGGACTTTCGTTGTTCTTGTACCAGGTGTAACCTCCACCGGCATCGCGCCAGCAGATGTCCACGGCGATACCGGCCTGCAGGAAGGAATCCACATAGTTGGTATCGTTCCCGCCCACCTGGATCTGTGCCAGCGGGGTCGGCAGATTGCCGTCAACACGCGGGATCGTGTGCGCCAGGTACCAGCGCCGCCAGATGTTCTGCGCCCTCACAATGTCCGTGCCGTTCCAGAACAGAATGGCGATCAAGGGTGTTCGCACGGTTTCGCCGGGATGCAGGAGCAGGCTTGTGAGTTGCTGACCTGCTCGAACTGTTATCCCAGTGGATGCGTCGCGTACGAAGGATGTCTGCCACTGCCCCGGCCACCCCACGGCCAGGATCAGTCCGCCTCCCGGCATCTGCAGGTTGAAGTACGGCCACCCGTCCGGCCCGTCGCTGGACTTCCCCGATGTGCTCTGCGGAGCGAACGTTCGCGAGGCACTTGGACCCAGCGTGGTTTGGTAGGGTTGATAACTGTCCTGCGTGCACCAGTCCCCCTTGATGCCGTTGAGAACGAACTCGCCCGCCGCATCGCGCTGGAACGCCGAGTCAAGACCCTGGATGCTGGAAATGATCGGCGTATCGGCCCCGCCATTGTTCTTCAGGTACACGGTCCACTCAACCACGGGATAGTCACTGTATTCCACCGCCACGCATTTCACCTCAAGTCCCGCGGCGTTGGTCCAGATCAGCACATGCTGGGTGCGGTAGGCATCCAGCGTTGTGTTCGTCGCCACACGCACCCACGACGGCCACAAACCGGACGACGCTTGCCCGCCGTAGACGAACGAGAACGGCGGGGTATTACCCGGGGTCAAAAGATTAGTCCGTACCCAATCGTCCTTCCGTGTCTGTTCCTCCGGCAACACGACAACCGCAGCCCACGATGTCGCGGCCGTCAGCGCCAAAAGCAACATATTGACAATACACACAAACGTTTTCGTCATCGCCACTATTCCCTTCGGCAATTCACATTATGGCGCAGGACCCCCGCGACCTTGCGTGCCGCGGCGTAGCCTCCCAAGCGAAGCCGGGCGTCGCGGGTGAACCAGATTGGTGGGGAAAACGTGCTTTCCCCACCAATCATGCATTCCTGCCGCACAAGGCGGCAGGGGCGGGCGCCATAATTACAATTGCGGCATTCCCTTCAAGGATGCCCTTTCACCAGACACAAAACACCGTTCCCAGGCCGGCCACACACGTTAGTACGACGTTCGTGACAGGACTGCCGACATACGAAATGATGCATGCTCTCCCGCCAACAACAATGCGCGTGTTGTTCGGACAACCCGAAAAGTATCCTGTTACAGTCGGCGCCGAGATCAGAGTCATCGCTCCCGACGACGGCGTGCCCGTCACGGTCAACGTCGCAACCCCTCGCCCAGGGCCAGCGTCCCACCCGCCGCCACCCCGGGCATCACCAATCCGGCCAGACACATGGCGATCATGACTTGCTTCATAGTGCATCTCCTTCCGCGTGTGTTGCCCCAAAACAGGTCTGCTGCGCGAACCACGGGGTTACCTCCGGATTGACCGGGTGTTCCGGCCATCGCCCCTCCAGAACGTCAACAACCGCCTGCGCCGCGCGCCGCCGGCAAACCGTCGCCGCTTCTTCGGACGCCGCCCCCATGTGCGGCGTCAACTGGACATTCTCCAGCCCGAACAAGCCGCGTTCGGTGGTGAACCCGCCTTCGCTGAAGACATTGATTCCGCCGAACGCCACCACCCCAGCCGGTTTCGTTGCCATCACAGTCTGGGCCTGAGCATCCATCGCCGTCAATCGTTTTCGGCCCATGTCGTTGTTACAGATGAATAGCTGGCGGGGATACCATTTACCATCCTTCACCTCCCGGATCTCCGCAGTCCAGATCTCGTTTGTGCCCTTCTTCCAGCCGGTGATGCGTCGTCCGCCACTCAGGACGACCTTCTCACCCGGCGCCGCGGCATAAGTGATCGAGAATGTCTCGGTGCCCGAGTCCTCCGGGCCGAAGGTCAGCGTCTCGGTCACCGGATAGGTCCCGCCCCCGATCTGGACCAGGATATCCTTGGTCAGTCCGGCGGCGATCCTGGCGCGTATAGCGTCCCGCGCCTTGGCGAGGTTGGCAAACGGCGCCTCCTGGGTGCCGGGATTGCTGTCCTTGCCGGTGACGGCGACGTGAAAGTCGGGCTTGAGTTGCGTGGTCTTCATCGGTTCCTCCGCGCCCAAGGCGCTGATGGCAGCGGCTAAGCCAAGGCATGTCATCATGACTGGTTTGCAGGGTGTTGTCATTGCTGGATCCTCCGGTACACGATCACCGCCGCGCCGGGTTTCTCCTTGATCTCCACGGCCAGGCCCTTGTCCATCAGATCCTTGCCGGACATGATGGTCGCGCTTTCGACGTCGAAGTTCGCCATCTCGTACTGCGCGGCCGGATCGAGACCGTGAAGCCGGAATACTTGTGTCGCCTCGCTGCAATCCTGGCGCCGGAACGCCTGTACCATTCCCTGGCCGGTCTCCGGCCGGTCGTATTGCCACGCCATCCAGGCGTTGTTGGCAAGGCTGTAGTCGGTCAGCGGGTGGAAGTCGCCCAGGAAGTCCGGCCCGATCCGCTTGAGTTCCGCGAACAGGCGTTTCGCCAGGGCGTAGTTGAGATCCTTACTTCGCATGTCGTAACAGAGAGTCAGACTGGGCGACATGTTGGCGCGGAAATGATAGACATCCACGTTGGCCGGAAGCCCCTTGAATCCGATGGCCGATCCGCCAATCACGTA
>CAZTAJ010000236.1:0-3772 GCA_964611575.1 uncultured Verrucomicrobiota bacterium | reverse complement strand
CCTACCATGAGGTCTGCCGCTTCCTCGATCAAGGCGCCGACGGCGCCTTTATGCCCCGGATCCGCAGCCGCCAGGAGGCGAAAGCCTACGTGGCCAGCGTCAAGTATCCCCCGGTGGGCATTCGCGGTATCGGCCCCAGCACCTGCCCGGCCGGCAAGTACGTGGGCTGGACCCATTCCACGGAGATGGCCAAGTACTTCAACGAGAACATCGTCGTCGGCATCCAGATCGAGACGGCCGAGGCGCTGGCCGACCTTGACGGCATCCTCTCCGTTCCGGGCATCGACATTGCCGTCATCGGCAATGACGACCTCTCCCTGGGCCTGGGGATTCTCGGGCAGTTCGATTCACCCAAGTACATCAACGCCGTCAAATCCATGATCGCCGCCTGTGAACGGCACGGCGTGCTGCCGGGGATCGCCGGCGGCGACCCCACCTGGGTGCGCTATTGGCGCGACCAGGGCATGCGGGTCTTCTGGTGCGCCGCCGACATCGTCTCGATGTGGAACGCCACCCGCAACGGCATCACTGCCATCAAGGACGGCCTGGCGGCGAAGGCATCGCCGAAGTCGCCATTTGCCTCGAAGAAGACCGCCGGCAAGCTTCAATATTCAAAGGATAGCGGGAGATGAAGACCACAACACCCCCGCGGGTTGTCCGGCTGAACGCCACAACCATCCCGATGAGCCAGGATGAGCGTGATATCCTGGCGGCGCTCGCCCCGGAGCTGGTCGAGATCGAGGGAGGGGACGATGCCGAGATCCGTGACGCTTGCCACGACGCCGACGCCATCCTGATCATCTCGGCCTACCTGCGCGGCCCGGTGATCGAACAACTGACCCGCTGCAAGATCATCTCCCGCATCGGCACGGGCGTGGACAAGATCGACATCGACGCGGCGACCCGCAAGGGGATCATCATCAACAACCTCCACGACGTCTTCACCGAGGAGGTGGCGGACCACACCCTGGCGCTGTTGCTCGCCGCGGCGCGGCAACTCAAGTTCCTGGACGGCGAGATGCGCGGGGGGCGGAGGCCGCTTGACCTTCCCCAGATGCATCGCCTCAGCGCGCAGACCGTGGGCATCATCGGCTTCGGGCTGATCGGCCGGGCCGTTGCGAAAAGATGCAGGGCGTTTGGAATGCGGGTGCTCGCCAACGACCCTTGCCTGACGCCGGACCTGGCCGAACGCGAAGGAGTCGCCATCGCCGGCATGGACGTCATCCTGGCCGAATCGGACTACCTCTGCCCCTTGTGCCCGCTGCTGCCCTCGACCCGCGGCATGCTGGCCATGGCGCAGTTCCGAAAAATGAAACCCGCCGCCGTCCTGGTCAACACCGGACGCGGCGAGCTGACCAATGAAAACGACCTGGCGCGGGCGTTGCGGGAAGGCGTCATCCGCTACGCCGCACTGGACGTCTTCGGCGTGGTCAACGTCTTCGGCGCCGACGGCTTCCCGACAGACCACGAACTCTTCAAACTGGAGAACGTCCTGATGACGCCGCACGTCGCCGCCGCCTCCGTGGAGTCCGTGGCGGAAGCCCGCCGACGCGGCGCCCGCGCCGTGGTGGAGGTCCTCTCCGGCCGATGGCCGGAGCACGCGGTTAACCCTGCCGTCAAACCGTGGTTCGACGGCGCACCTTCCTCGAAACAGGCCTGGCCATGAGCCGGCGCGGTTAATCGAGAAGCCGGTGCAACGGGCCGGCCAAATTCATAGTGACTGGATGAAGTCGCGGAAATGCAGGATGCGCTGGCTGTTGTCGCGATGGAACAGCAAGTGCTCGAAGTCCTTCCGCTTCTGACTCAGATCGACCGATTGCAGCGATGTCTCGACCGCCGCCTTCAGTTCCGGCAAGTCGTGAATGCCGCAGCGGGCCGCCAGGAATCGATAGTCCGGCTTTGTCTGCGCCAGTAGAAACATGACATCGTAATAATCCCTGCCCTTGCCCCGGTTGAGCATGGCGGCGATCTTCATGGCGCAGAGCACTCCGTCGGACGGGACCGGGAAGGAGAAGAAGAGCCCGCACCCCTTGATGAATCCCAGGGTCGGCTCATACGGAATCCCCTGATCCTGGGCCTCGAGTTTCAGCATGAAACGCTCGTCCTTATGTCCGGACAGCCCCAACTCGAACAGCAACTCGGGGAAATGGATGCTACGGCGGAAAGCCGTCAACCGGCTCTTGTCTTTGTCTCTGGCCTCGACCTTGAAGCCACTGCGTTGCAGGAACACCAGGACATCGTCGGACATCCCGACGAACTCCTCCTCGCTGAGAGTCTTGCAGTCGAAATCCAGATCCTCGGAGAACCGGTCGATCCCCTTGCCCAAACGCAGATTGGTGCCCCCGATGAAGGTCATCTTCCGGACATGCGGCGTCGCGGAAAGATAGTCGAGCACCAGTAACTGAACGTACTCCTTGAGGATATGCTTCAGGAACCCCGCGTTCCCGCTCATGGAGGGAGGGTAGAAGTTCTTGATCTGGTCGATTGAGATCATAAGCCATACACCTTGGATAGTAGCCGCACCCGCTTCTCGAGTGCCGCGCAACGAAAACGCGCTGCCAACAATTCCCATTCGGCGCGATTCAAATCCTCGCGCAGGACAGCCCCGTCCAGCCGGAGATCGGCAAGGGCCTGCTCCGTGTTGTAGAACGGATACAGGTAGAGCAGATCCAGCAAGGCCTTCTCACGGGTGGCATACGCGGTCGTGCGGCCATCCGCCAGCGGACGCGGCGCATAGCCGAACATCAGGTCCTCCCGGACGCTCTTGTACGAATACTCGCCGAAGCCGTTCCTGAACACGGCCGTCTTCAGCGAGGTCACGCTGGTAATCTGGATAACGGCTTCGGGAATCAGCCCGTAGAACGCGAGCGCCGAATGGAGGCTGATGTAGGAAGGATTGTAAATCCTGCCCGCGAAATACGCCGCGAACTCCGGCTTGCCCCGGTACTCAGGGAATGCGTACAGCCCCTGACGCAGGCGCACCAGATACCCTTTGCGTGTCCAGCGGACGAAATTATTGCGGTCGAACCCCGGTTGCCACGCATATACCTGATGGATGCTGAAACAACCGAGATCGAACATCCTGCTCCTGAATTCGTTCCAGTTCATATTGTGATTCCGATACGCAGCAAATATAATGCGGTTGAGAAACCAAAGCAACAATAGTCTTGAACTGCTGGTAATGGGGCACTTACGGGGTGGGGCTCCCTGTCGGTTCACATAGGCGTACAACAGCAGGGTGGCGTCTGGCACGATCATGGACGTACCTTTTTCGAGGCCGTGAGTTGACGTGTCAGATCGAGAAAGGCATCTACCTCGGCGTCATCGCCGACATCGGCCAGGCGGGCCGGGTCAACGCCGGCGCACCCCCCCCATGGCCACGGGATAGACCTTGAACCCGGCGCGGCGCGTTCTGGGCACAGGCGCCCTGCCGCAGGATGATGCCTGAGAAAGAATCGGAAAAAGATCAAATGAGGCGCTTGACACCTCAACCATCATACAATATTATACCTCGTATATTTAGGGATATAGGAGTCAGAATGCCGGATACACTGGTCAGAAGTAAATCGCTGTACAGGCAGCTCGGGTCGCGACTGGAGGCGAAGATCCTCAGTGGCGATTTCGTGGCGGGCGACCGGCTGCCGACGACCCAGGAACTGGCGACTCAGTTCGGCGTCACGATACGGACCGCACAACAGGCGGCCGCGGTACTCAACGAGCGCGGCTTGATCGAGCGCATCCCCGGACGCGGCACGTTTGTCAGCCGCCGCAT
>CAZTAJ010000235.1:0-3780 GCA_964611575.1 uncultured Verrucomicrobiota bacterium | reverse complement strand
AGCGATTCTCTAACCCTTGGTGCCTTCTTTCCCAGCCTCGCTAAGGATTCGGGGGGTGAGGTTCTCAGAAGACAGAATTCAGGAGTCAGAATTCACCATGCCGGTGGGTGTTTCATTCTGAGTTCCGAATTCGGAATTCGGACCTCCAAGGCGGGCTATCGCCTGCAACCCCATGGGAGGGCGCGCATGCTGCGCGCCGCGGACGGCGACACGCCGTCCCTCCCAGCAAGACGCGACGCACATGCGTCGCACATCCGGACGGAACAGCTTACTGCATCAGCTCCGGCAGAATCTCGTCGGCCCACGATTCCAGCATCCCGATCTCCCAGCAGAAGTGCAGGATGGTGTAGCGGGACCGGATGTCCTTACTCCACAGCACCGCCTGCCGCACCCGCTCGGGCCGCGCACCAATGGCGGCAAAGGTCGCGGGGCATCCCGCCGCCTGCAGTTCCGCCAGGACCTGCGCCGGCGTCCTCATCCCCTTCCCCAGCGCCATCGTCAGCGTCGGCCATTCACCCTTCACGCGCTGCAGGCGTTTGCACAGGACATCGGGCGCCGGATAGCCCTCACGGGCATACGGGATCACCGCGTCGGAGAGGACCCCGAAGCGCTCCCGCAGGCCGCGTTCATAGTCCGGCCAGGCCGCCAGCGCCGCCACACGGGCGTCGACATCGAGCGTCCCGGGCCGCCAGGCCAGCACGCGTTCGTAGAGCGCCGCGGCCACCCGCGTGCCGACCCCCACCTGGCAACCGTGCAGGTCGTTCGGCTCGCCGAACGCATAGTGCAGCATGTCCAGGTAGTGGCTGACCAGGTGCTCGCCGCCGCTGGCCGGGGCCGAGGTTCCGGCCAGCGCCATGGCGTATCCCGACAGAATCAAGGCGCCCGTCAGGCGCGCCACGGCGTCGGGATCGCGTTCCGGCAGCCGGCCCGCCACACCCGCCAGCAGCCGGCTGCCTTCATTGACCAGTCGAAGCACATCCGGACAGTACTTCGAGCCGGTCAGCAGATGGCTCAGCATCCAATCCGCATTGCTGACGGGCCGTGACAACAGGTCGCCGAAGCCGGAGGCGATCATGCGAGCCGGCGCGGCCGCCAGCACCGTCACATCCGCAATCACCACGCGCGGCGTGTGCGCGTCCTGCACGGACTTGACGCCCTTCCAGAGAATCGCCGAAATCGGCGAGGTGTAGCCGTTCATGGACGGCGCCGTGGCCACCACGGCATACGGCAGGCGCACCATGAATGAGGCCAGCTTGACAATATCATTGACGGTACCCGACCCGACGGCGAGGACCGCCGTATAGCGCGGCGAGGCATCGCGAAGCCGCCCAACGAGGCTCTCGACCTCGCCATCGCTGGCGACAAGCGCGCCACCGGACACGGGCGTAAGCACGAGCGATTCGATGGCGGCGCCGGCGCCCCGCAGTTGCGTCAGAACCGCTTCACCCGCGATACGCTGCGTCACCGGATCGGCAACCGCGAGCCAGCGCCCGGCCGGCAAGGCCCGGCTCAACGTATCCCCGGCCGTGGCCAGGGCGTTGTCGGAAATCACCACCGGTCCGACCGTCAACCGGTCGGCATACGGCCGCAACATCGGCCCAACATCCACCCAAACCCGGCTCATTCCTCCATCCAGAGCGCGGCCGTGACACCTCGCGGATAGTATTTGCTGCCCTTGGCCACGCCGGCCACGATCTGGTCGCTCCATGACCAATAGGCGTTCCGGGGATCCAGGAGCCATGCCACATGCGCGGCATCGGCGCGCCGTTCCGCGGCGCCCCATTTCCAGCCGAACACCCGCCGGGCCACGAATTGGCACAGGTAGATCTTGCTCAGCCAGGAATTGTCGCTCGTGGACGAGATCTTCCATCCGCCGTCGGCAAACAGGCAGACGCCCGGCTTGAGGACCGCATTCAGATGCCGGCGCAGCGCGACGATCAAGGCGCCGAAGCGGCCGTTCTCGTCCAGGACCTCATGGAGTCCCTGCGCCCAGGGAAACACCAGGCCTTCCACGGCAGGGATGATCTGCGACGCATTGCCCTCGCCCATCACCGCCGGGATCCAGCCCTCCGGGGTCTGGTGCTCACCAATCGAGGCCGCGCACTTCCGGGCCTGGTCCGTGCACACCGCGGCGGTTGTCTTGTCCCCGGCACGCCGGAACACCGCCTCCATGGCCACGTAGGCCGCCCAGCATTTGACCGCCATGTAGAGATTGTGCCGCGACTGGCCCAGGGACACATCGAGGCTGTCATAGGTGGTGATCTCGCTCCCGCCTTTGCAGCGGTCGCTGTCGAGGCTCATCAACCCGTTCCGGCGCGCGGGGTCGTGGTGGTCGCGGTTGACCATGCTGTCGAGACAGTCCCTCAGCGCAGGTAACCGCCGCTTGAGCCAGGCCTGGTCACCCGAGCGCGCCGCGTACGTGGTGGCGCACAGCACCCAATTGCAGAGCTGCTCGTGGGTCATGTGCGAGAAGCACCCGTGCAAGCCGAACAGCTCATAGGAGGAATACGCCGGCCGCGAGAACACGTTGCCGATCCCCATGTCGTGCGTGAAACTCAAGCCGCCGGGATGCCTCTGCGCCGAACCGGGCGCGCGAACCTTGTCGCGATAGGCGTACCGATCGAGGAAGAGATCGAGCGCATTGCGGACCACCCACGGGTTCTGCCGGAGTTCGAAGAAGAGATGATCCACCGTGAGGTCGAAGGTGTTCATCATTCGGTATTCGCCCTCGTTCACCACCCACAGCGGCCGTCCCTTGTGCTCCAGCAATTCCGTGCTGCCGTAGTAGCTGCGGATGGCGTGCACCAACTGAAAACGTTGGTCGCCGGACAGATGCCCCTCCCTGTCCAGCAGCCTGTCGGCCGCCAGGGCGGCGCGGCGCGCTTCGCCGGCATGCGCCAGCGCCCAGTCGGCAACCGCCTCGATGTCGGGGAAAAACCGGGTGTAGTAGTAGGAGGTGGGCAGACCGGCCGTGACGATGCCTCCATGGAAGAAGCAAATGGCAAAGGTGAAGGTCTTCCGCTTGCGGGCCGGCACTGTGGCAAACATGCCCCCGAGCGGGCCGATCCCGAAACGGGTATTGTCCGGGTGCGCCAGCCGGAGCATCGTCTCCAGGCTGAAGAATGTCCCGACCTTGAGACTCCGGTCACGGCTGACGATGGCCGCCCGCGTGCCCTGCCCGATGCCGTTGAAGGAATGCCCGGACTCGGCGTTCATCCACCGCATGTTGCTGTAGGGATCGCTCCCCTGCCAGGCGAAGAAGGCCGTACGCGCCCGGCTGCAGCGGCGATTGTCCACCGTCAACTCCGCCCAGACCGCCGGCGCCACGGCCGGTTTCACGGCAGACGCCGCCGCCTTGTCCGGATCGGGAATCGCCGGCATGGGGCTGAGAATGCGGAAAGCCAGGTCGCCCGCCGTCCACGTGTCGGTGCCGAGCCGGAAGTCCCGCCGAATTGCGCGATCGGCAAACGGACGGAGCGGGAAGGCATCCTTCCCGCCCCCTGTGGCTTCCACATCGAAGCGGGAACGGTCGTCATCGGCCTGCGCATAGAACGGCAGGGACTCGTAGGCTTTCCCGTCGCGGCTTTCCACGCCGATATAGAGGTTTTCATCGGCGGGGCGCCACAACTCCAATCCAAGGCCGCCCCTGGCGCCTTTGCAACCGAGGGTGAAGCTGGCAAACGCCCCGGCCGGCGAGTGATGCGCATTGAAAAAGGGAGTGCGTGGTTTGCCGAGTAGACCTGGGCGTTGCCGCCCAGGCCCCTCACAGACCCGGACGTG
>CAZTAJ010000234.1:0-3817 GCA_964611575.1 uncultured Verrucomicrobiota bacterium | reverse complement strand
GGCGGCGGCCGCCGATTCGAGTTTAAGAGGATCGAGCGCCCCCATGATGGCAATCCTTTCGCCCCAGGCCTGTCTGGCTTCCCTCAGCGGAGTGTTGCCCGTCGGCGGCTGGGTCAGGTAATGGAGGGCATCAATGCCGGTCTCCAAAAACAGCGGGAGAAAATCGCGATTATGCCCACAGGTATGAACGACAAACAGTTTACCCGCGCGATGGCAGATGTCGGCGTACTCTTTCATGGGCGGCAGCACATACTGGCGAAACATGTCCGGGCTGATGAGAAGCGTGCTGGTGTCTTCGACAGAATAGATGACCTCGCACGCCGATGCTGCCGCCTCCCGGTAGGCCGCGAGATTCGCCTCATGAATGCGGTCCATGAGACGATGAAGTTCCTGTGGGTATTCACACAGGGCGTTGATGAGATTCTCCAGCCCCATTTTCAGCAGGATCAACCCCATGATCGGCGTGGCATGCGCGCCGCCCGCCATCACCCCCTGCTCGCCGAGCGCGGCGGATTTTCGCTGCCACTCCGCCATGGTCAGCTCGAAACGAAAATCTTCAAGCAACGTTTCCATGACCCTGAGGGCTTCCATGGATTTGACCGGGTACTCGGCAATCGAGCTGGTCACCCGGTCGCCATACGGGAATTCCTGCGTGACCGTGCGCAATGTCTGGCCATGAATCTCGGTTTCTGAGACGATGACATCGCCCTCCCTGCGCTCCTTCGTCCTGGCGGTCTGATAGTCTCCGCACATCACGCAGGAGCTGTCGAACACGTCGCAACCGAGTTCCGCCTGCAGGTAGAGGCCAACCTCGACGCTATCACCCCTGGCCTTCAGTTCAGGCGGCACGAAACAGGGCGTGTTGACGCCGCCCAGCAACGGGGTCCAAGGTGTCCACTCCGGGAGCCCACGCCCGAGCGCGGCCAATAAATTCTGTCGTGGTGTCATGTTATGCCATCCTCCATTTGCGCTCCGCTCCCGTCACCGCAATTCGCCCGTCAACAGATCGTCGAACCAGGCGACCCGACCGCCGCCCTGCAACTGGCCATAGGCATCGTTGCGGAGGAAGGGGGCCTTTCCGGCGGTTCCCGTGCCAAGAAGCAGGAACTCCGGGGCAGTCTCAAACCCTTTGCGGGCAAGGGTTCCGACGGTCGTCCATTCCGTGGCGTCCACGCTGGCCAGAAAAGCGATCGCGTCCGGGCGCAGTTCCATGCGAAGCCAAGTGGCGGTTCCCGCGACAATCTTTGCCCCGGTTGGTTTCCATTGGGCTTGGAATGCCTTTCCGTCGAGGGATGACTTCACCTGCAGTTCATCGGTTGGCGGGCCGCCATACATGGCGCCGGCAATGAAGCGCACCCAGGCGCCGTTCTCCCAGGCGAGGATGAGCGAGGGGCCGCCCTGTCCCAATTGCCAACGGCCCGTGGAACGCACTTTCACCTGGACGGCAACATGGTCACGGCCAAACGGGCGTTGGGCCAGGGTGTGGCTGCCCAGATCGCCCTGCATGCACAAACGCCCGCGATCAATAGAAGGCCCGCCCAATGCGGCAGCGCGATTGGGCGTGACGTGGAAGCTCCAGGCGGGCGAAAGCGTGTCGAAGCGGTCGCTGACGTCCTGAATGAGAGGCTTTGGGGTCATGGCGGCGGGCAGCGCCTCTGGCACTGGGACGAAGACACCCGGGGCGGCGAGCAGCAGAACGCGGTAGTCGTGCCGGTTCACGGCCAGTCCTTGAACGCTCGAGGCGTCGCCCGCCACGCGCTCGCCGGTGATTTCGTCAACGATATCCACCGCCTCCGGCAGTCCGAACGTCCGCCGGTCAAAACGTAGCGCCACCTCGCGGTTCTCGGCGGCGAGATTGCTGACCAGGACGCGGGCGCGGCCCGGCCGAGTCCAGGCGGTGACATATACCCGCCCATCGCCGTCGACCACGGTGGCCGGCTTCCGGATGTCCCAGTAGGGCAGCCAGCGGCAATCCGCCTGATCGATGCCGAAAGTGAGATCGAGCCGGTCAATCCGGCGGTAGGCATGATCGAGATTGAACATGCCGAGGACGGCCTGGGTCGCCTCCGCCCCGTAGGAGTACAGATAGCGGGGCATCGTCCCCCATTGCCTGCCGAGGGTGACGCGCAGGTTGACCAAGCCGGTCTTCGAGGCCCAGCGGTCGACGAAATCCAGGTTCTTGGGGATATCCTGCGCATAGCCGGTTTTTTGCCCGACGTAACCCATGTTTTCACCATCCATCCACAGATCGGCGTGGCCGAGGGTGGCGATCATCGGAGCGTCGCTCATGTGGGTGTAGAGGACCGGTTCGGGGGCGTGCTGCAGGAAGAAGCTGCGCAGGCGTTTGAGGTACTCCCGCTGGGAATAGACCCAACCGATCCGCGGCATGGTGTTGTCGAAATAGTAGCCGGTCATGCCCTTCTTTTCGTTCCACTGCTGGGCGACCCAGAGGAGGAAATCCTGATGGCTTTTCGTGTACATGCCGCCGCCGCCCCATTCGTCCTCGTTACGGCGGATCATGGCGCCGTAGGTCGGGTCGTCCACGCTGGTCCGGAACGATTGCAGGCAGGCGTATCGCCACCAGCGCCCGTCCTTTTTGGCCTGTTCGCTGCTGTACCAGGGGTGCTCTTCCGCCTTCTTGGGTTTCGTATCGTCGAAACAGTCCGCATAGATCACGGGCAAATCGAAATAAGACCAACCGTAGGTCGGCACCTGCCGCCAACTGTTGCCGGGCGGACGCGAGCGGATCGGCGTGGCCTGGAGCGCCAGCGAAACCGTGAACGGTCTAGCGATCGCAGTCGGCGCGTTGATGAAACGCACCTGCAAGGTCGTTTCGCCGTCTTTCCGGACAAGCCGTAACTTGGGGATCGTGTTGGTGACCGGCCACTCGCGGTCGTCGTTGATGGTCACTGCCAGCCCGCGGTCGTCGTTGCCGAGCCAGGCCTGCGCCCAGTAGGGGTCTTTGTCATACGGCACGATGACCTGTTCGCGGCCATCGTCGGAGCTGGTAACCCGCCCGCGCATGGAGGTCCACAACTCGCCGTCCGGCATTTTCTCGATATCGAGGAAGACCTTGTCGCCTCGCATGTTGGGGGCGGCGGCGTTGAACAGGCGCGCCTGGGCGTCGAGCACCGGGATGTCCAGGCGCAGCTCGTCCACGACGGAGGTCGAGACCCCAACCGGCGCGAAGGTGAAGTCGAGGCGGCAGAAACCGTCGTATTCGAACGTCCCGTCGAGGGTCATGGACAGGCGCGGCGAACTCGCCGAGGCCTGCCACCGGGCGTGCCGGTCTGTTCTCGCGGTCACCTTGAACGAACCGCCGACCAGGGGAACGTCAACCCCGTCGGCCGTCAACGCCACGCGGATGGGCCGGCCGAGCAGTTCGGCCGTCTCCGCGCCGTAGGCCGGCTCGGGTTGCCACGCGGTGATCGAGGTCGGCAGGCCGGCACTGTCTAGAGCGTAGGTACGGCCCCAGCAGCGCAACGTCGCCGCCTCGCGCCAGGGAAGCCAAGGAAGGCTTACCGCAACCGGCGTCCAGGGTGCCGGCACGGTGTCGGCGATGCCGATGGTGTTGTCTTCCCACACTTCATGGACGCGCGTAAAGCGGGCGGTCTGGGTTTGATCCGCCACCCGCAGCCGCACCGTGTACTCGCCATCCGGGAGAGGGCCGCCGGGATCGAGAATTCCCGCAAAGGCCTGCGCGGGGTCAACGGCCTGCCATGTGCGCGTCGCGAGTTCCTTGCCGTCCGGCGCGAGCAGGGTCAACGTCAGATCCAGCGGCACGGCGGACAGGGACGACAGGTTGGCATACACCCGC
>CAZTAJ010000233.1:0-3820 GCA_964611575.1 uncultured Verrucomicrobiota bacterium | reverse complement strand
ATGCGGAACGGTTTTCATATTCCCACCTCTCAATGGCCTTTAGGACTTGCCTGACCTGGTAAGCCTTGGCTTTGCCTTTGTCATCCTGAATGTTCACCCGCAGGGGTCGTATATGGACATTGTGGTGTGCCAGGGGTCGTATATGGACATTGGACTTTCATATTGTTGATGTGGCGGCGGATGCTGCTTTCACGTATCGATCTATCTTCGCAACCATCACGCGAAGACGGCGACTTGAGTCAAGTCGTTTGCGGATCCTTGAGACAGCCTTGCTCACCGCGAATGTCCCGCACTGCGTGAAGCGACCCAGCTCGCGTAGCGTATACCCGCCCTGCATTCGTGCGTAGTACAGCGCCAAGTCCCGCCCCGAGTCGCCACGGCGGTCCACAAACGCTTCCCACGCCTCGCCCTTTACCGTGGCCACGGCCCGCTTCACCGTCTCGAAGGGCAACAGTCGCCGCCACTGTCTGAGGTTGCTCTGTTCTCCGCCGCTTTCCGGCAACCGTCGCCGCAAGGATTCAACGAACGCGGCCGACCCAATTGCCAGTGCCGCAGTCACCTGTCGCAGCAGGTTCTCCTGAGCGCCCTGTTTGACGTAGTCCTCCAGATATCGACGATAGGCCGTCGTGTCGCGCATGTTCTGCGTCGCCGCCAATCGCCAGATTACTGAGCAGGTCAACCATTCCGGCCGCGGGCGATACCCCGCATACACAGGGTACGAACTCCACGAATGTCCGCGCAACTGATCCAGCCGCTTCAGTAACACCGCCGCCGGAACCGGCGCATACAGCCCGGCGCGTTCGGCCGCACGATCCCGTTTCCCCTGCCCCAAGGCCTGCACCCGAACAGGGTTCAAATGCAAATAGACACTCGCCGCCAACGACCAAGACCCCTCCCGATCCACGGGAATGCTCTTGAACCGAGCCTGAAACAATGCACCACTGCGATGATGCCGCACATTATGCCACACGCTGTAACTCAAGTTCAGCCACTGCATGGCCCTGCTTGCGTTCGCATGGGGGGTCTCGATCAGCAAGTGATAGTGGTTATCCATCAGCACATAGGCATGTAACATCACCCCGTACCGGCTGCCGGTCTCCGCCAGCAGTTCCACGAAGCGGCTCCGGTCCCGGACGTCTCGGAAGATCCGCTGTCTTCCAAGCCCCCGCGTCGTGATGTGGTACCACCCGCCCTCAACATTCTGCCTAATGGATCGCGGCATGTTTCAAATCTACTGCCTCGCCCTGCCCACGGCAAGCTCTATGTCCAATGTCCATATACGACCCCTTTGGCCCCTCTCGAAGGCTTGACCGGTCACACTGGCGATCTTGGTCCGTGATTTCGCGACAAAGACACCGTTGGTCGTCAAGTACCGCACGCCGACGGATGTGAAATTGATGCCGTCTGCTCCCTTTAACCCAAGGGGCAGGACGAGCATCAAGAGCGCAACAATGGTCAATGTCTTCATTTCATATGCCGAACGCCCCGCCTCATGATTTCGAGCGGAGCGAGAATATCATGCAGGCGGTTGTTGGATTGCTCTCCATTTGAAGATCACTATGAATGGCAACAGCGCGATTGGAAAGATGATGAGGACAAGGTCCAAGGGGGCCTCGGTCATGCAACTCAGCAAATGCATGAGTGGGACCGCAAGGACTGCCGTGGCAATCCAGAACGAAGACCTGCGCTTGGCGGCTGCAACCACCAAGATGCCCCCGATGAGGAACACCAAAGCATCGAGAAGCACAAGAATCCCGACGAGGAGTTCTCCATCATATCCTCCCCTCGGACAGAGAATGAATAGAACGCCAAGCCACCCGATCAGAATGAGCAGCGTGACGATGCTTAGTACTTTCTGAATCATTTCCTCCTCAATCCAACGATCACAGTGTGGATGCGAGGCCGCCGCGGGCCGAAGCTATCCACCACCGTGCGGTTCGGTGCTCCCCATCTTTCCTGATTCCAAAACCTGACCGAGATAACCGACCGCGAATGTGGCCGTTCCCGCCAGTCCGAGCACAGCCACCGCTGGCAAAACGTTGTTGAGCGATTCCGATCCGCTTTCCGCGACAACAAGCCCGGCAATGACCAGGAGCGAGCCGCAATGGATGCTGACACCGGTGACCTGGCAACGCGAATTCCAGCACGGTTGCCGCCGAACCGCGATGATCGATGCGACCAGAACGGAGTCGCCAGGGTCACGTCTTCACTCTGCACACTGTGACTTGACAGCTTCCATCATCTCCCGGAGGGGACGAGCCCGGGCAGCGTGCTGTTCCAAGCGCTTCACCGCCATCGCTACGGCCGTGTAATCCATGCCGCCCGCCGCCTCGCCAGCCTCCCGCAACGTCATCCCGGCGCACCGGCGCGCCGCCCACAGCAGTAACGGGCGCGCCACCGAACCGCGGCGTAGCGTCAACGGTTGCAGCCGCTCGCCGGTGGCCTCCTCGACAACCCGCACCAGTCTGCTCCAGGCCACCCGCGGCCTCAGTCCGGCCGGCTGCGCCACCTCCCTGCCCGGCCTGGCCAGCCTCCGGATTCGCTCCCGAAAAGCCTCCGTGCCCAACGCAAACGCCTCCCGCAACTGTTCCGATCGATCCGGATCGACTCCCTTCGTCAGGCGCTCGTGCACGTCCGCACGGTAACGGGGTTGCCGCTGCTTTGCCACAGCGGTGGCCCGGCTCGCAATCGCCTCCGTGGTCAGCCACGGCGGCGCCTTCCCATACCCCGCGTAGGAGCGATAGGAACTCCACCGATACGCACGCAACTGTTTCAGCCGGCTGGTGACCTCCTCCCGACTGGGGACCCTCACTCCCTGCGCCTCCGCCCGCTTGCCGCGTTTGTCCAGTCCCAGCGAGCGCCGCATCACAGGGTTCAGGTGCACGTACAGACTCAACTCGTACGCCCACCCCGCTCCCTCCACGACCATCGCCTTGAATCGTCCCTGCAACAGCGGTCCCACCCGAGTATGTCGCTTGTTGAACCATGCCACGTAGCTGACGTTCAGCCACTGGATCGCCCGACTCAGGTTCGCTTCAGGGGTTTGCACGATCAGGTGGTAGTGATTGTCCATCTGGACCTGCGCGTGCACCACGACCCGAAACCGCTCGACCATCTCCGCCAGTAACTCCTCAAAGTGCTGATGCTCCCGCACCTCCGTGAAGATCATCCGCCGTTCGATCCCACGCGCCGTCACGTGATACCATCCGTCCGCTATATCCATCCGAAGGGGGCGTGCCATACCGCTTTCTCTATCCAATAGGCCGTTCCGTCGTCAAGCGTTATGTGAAAAGTGAAGACGTGACCCCGCCCGCCTCCAGGTAATAGTAGTCGTGTCCCTTCAACCGCTTTCGTCTCACATAGGCCATGACGCCTCATCTCCTTTCCCGATAGGGAACGCCGTGGCGTTCCACGATTTGCCCGAGGGTCCGTTCCGACGGTAACGGCCGCAGGTGATAGAACTCCCGGAGCCGTTTGCGCAGCGGGCGCAGCCCGCAGGGTAGCCCGCGGTTATACAGCTCCCACCACGCCATCGCCGCGATCGCCTCCACCTCATCGGGCGGCCGCGGCCGACTGAGCGCATGCTCCTCTGCCGCCATCTGTTCCAGGTCCAGGTCCTTCCACATACTCACCTCCTTTCTTCTGAGTTGGTTTTGCCTGCCGAAGTTCCCGGATCGGCAGGGGCACGGCCCTTGGTGCCATGCTTGCGTTTCTGACTTTCCCGGAACCGGTAACTCTCGCCGGTGGCCAGGAAGATGTGGGCTTTGAAGTAACGCACGCGCTTGCCCCGCCGGCAGGCTTCCACGCCCAGGGCGATCGC
>CAZTAJ010000232.1:0-3947 GCA_964611575.1 uncultured Verrucomicrobiota bacterium | reverse complement strand
TCATGAGGACACAATCGAAAAGAATCAGATTACGACTTTTTCAACAGGCTGCTAGAGAACCCAATGCTCGGCCCGGATCCGTTCGATTCGGGCCTGTGCATCGGCGCTGGCCGACACGCCTGCGGTCACCACGCGTTCCAGCACCCGCACTGCCCGCCGCCAATCCTTGTCGGCTTCCAGAATATCCGCCGCGGAGAAGGCGGCCTTCGTGAACCACACGGCCGCTGCCGCCGGCGCCTCCCGGGAGGCGGCCGCCTCATCGAGGTACCGGCACACGACGCGCGTGTAATACTGCTCGAAACTTTCCTTGCGCCGACCCAGTTTCTCGAGGCAACGGCCGATCTTATACTCGGCCTGGAGTTTCAGGTCAAACGAGGCGGCGGCGCAGTTCAGCACGGCCCGGTAGGACCCGATCGCCTCCTCATACCGGCGGGGATCGCCGGTGCCCAGCGTGAACTGGCAGTCGCCGCGCCGCCCCCACGCCGCAGGCACGAGTTGGCTGGCAGGATACTTGTTGATGAGATCGTCAAAAACCACGATGGCCTGCGAGAACTCGCCCAGTTCGGTCAAAGCGTCACCCTGAAAGAAACGGATTTCGTCCATATGGGCGCTGTTGGGATAGGTCTGGGCGGCGCGCGCAAACCCATCGACGGCCCGAAGATATTCCTTTTGACGCGAGGCGGCGCGCCCCGCCCATAGCAGCGCCTGATCGGCCAGAACGTCCTTGGGATAGGTTTCCGCGAGTTTAATGAGATAGGCCTCCGCTTCCGCGAACTGGCCGTGGTTGAAAGCGTATTCGCCCAGCCAGAACAGCACACTCGGGGTCCATTCCGTGTCCGGGTAGCGTTGCACGAATGTCCGGCAAACCGCCACCGCCTCCTCTTCCCGGCCCATCATGTAGAACGACCACCCGCGCATGAAGAACGCCTGGGGGGCAACCCGGCTGTTGGTGTACGTGTTCATCACCTGGGTGAAGTCCTGGAGCGCCTGGTCGAAATCCAGCAACTGGTAAGCCACCAACCCATGCCGGTGCAGGGCTTCCGCGTAGAGGGCGCCATTGGTGTGAATCGCCATGACCTCGGCGTAGGCCGCCAGCGCGTCGCGCATGCGGGCGGGCCCCTGGGATTCCTTCATCTCCGCGATCCTCATCAAGGCCCGTTCCGCCAGCGGGTGCTCCGGGAAGTCCCGCGCCAGCGAGCGGAAGCGCGCCTCGGCCGGCTCCCACTGGCTCTGCCGGCTCAGGCTCTCGGCCGCCTGGAAGAGCGTCTGCGGCGCGAGCGCCGTCCGCGGGAATTGCGCCAGCACACGGTCATAGGACTCAGCCGCCGCCTTGTACTGCCCGTTGGCAAATGCCGAATCCGCGGCCTTGAGCAGGCAGCTTTCCCGCTCCTCATCCCTCGGCGCAGCCGCCGCCGCCTTCTCGAATGCCGCACCCGATTCGGCGTAACGGGCCAGTTGCCACAACGCCCACGCGCGCCCCTTCAGTGCCCGGAACTGCCCGGCCGGATCGGAAAATGTCTCCAGGTAACGCTGGTACTCTTCCGCCGCCTTCTCATAGCGTGTCGCCTCCTGGTACGCCGCCGCCAGTTCAAGTTGCAGATCGCCCGCCACTGGATCCCGCGGCGTTGCGGCAATCACCGCGCGCAATTGCGTGACCCCGTCTTCAAGCCGGCCGAGTTTGATGAGCCATCGTCCCTGCATCGCGCGTCCGCTGTTCTTCGACAGTGCTGTCGGCGCCAGTTCGATGGACTTGGCAGCCGCGGCGACCGCGGCCTCGTAGTTGGTGCGTGCCGCGTCGAGATCCCCCAAAGCCAGCCAGGCGCGCGCGCGCCGGTCAACACGCACCGTTGCATCCGATGCCGCCAGGTTCAGGAGATTCCAGGCCGGTTCCCAGCGGCCTTGTTGAATGAGCGCCTGGGACAAGGCCAGCCGGGCCTCCTGCCCCTCCCCCGACCCCGGCGCCCGCGCCGCCAGCCGTTCAAACGTCGCCGCCGCGTCGCCCGCCCGACCCACCGCCAGCAACGCCTGGCCCCAGTCCAGCAAGTTGCCCAGTCCAGCCGGTGTGGCCCCGTATGCCCGGTCAAATTGTTCAAACGCCGTCAGGGCCTCCATGGTGCGGCCGGCCTTGAGCTGGCACCACGCCCCCAGTCGCGCCGCGCGGGTCACATAGGGACTGTCCGCAAAACGCGTCGTGAGTTCCCGGACATCCGCCAGCGCGGCTTCGTATGCCTTCAGCTCGTAGCGCGCCATGGCCCGCCAGAACACCAGCCCTGCCTGCAACGGCGGACGGCCCTTCCCGGACTCCCCATTGACCAGCGCGAGCACGTCCGAATACCGGCCCTGACCGTGCAACGTCCTCGCCAGCAGGACCAGGGCCTCCTGCCCCTCGGCCGAAGCGCGATCGAACGCCGACACCGCGCCCTGGAGTTGTTTCTCGGCCAGGTCATACAGTCCGTCCTCCAACGCCGCACGCGCGGCGTTGAGCGACGTCGGAGTACCCGGCTCATCACCGAACGCGGTCCAGGCCGCCCCCAGCACCAGCAGACTGACTCGCCATAGCTTCATGCTCGTGAAACCCTCTTCTGCCGCGCGCGCTCCTCGCCGAGCAGGGTCCGGAGCGCGCGACCCGTGTGCGACGCCTCGCACTGCGCCACCGATTCCGGAGTGCCTTCAGCCACAATCCGCCCGCCGGCGTCACCCCCCTCCGGGCCCAGGTCGATAATGTAGTCGCTGCGCTTGATCACGTCGAGATTGTGCTCGATCACCAGCACCGTGTTGCCGGCGTCACGGAGCCGTTCCAGGACCGTCAACAGCCGCTCGATGTCGGCGAAGTGCAGCCCGGTTGTCGGCTCATCCAGCAGGTAAAGCGTGCGCCCGGTCGCCTGGCGGCTGAGTTCCGCCGCCAGCTTCATGCGCTGCGCCTCACCGCCCGAGAGCGTCGTCGCCGCCTGGCCGAGTTGCACGTACCCCAACCCCACCTCCGATAGCGTCCGGAGCGTGCGCTCGATTCGCGGCACGGCCCCGAAGAACTCCAGGGCCTCGTCGATGGTCAGGTTCAACACCTCCGCGATATTCTTCCCGTGGTAGCGCACCTCCAGCGTTTCACGGTTGTAACGCCATCCAGCGCAGCTCTCGCACGTCACGTAGACATCGGGCAGGAAATGCATTTCGAGTTTGATGAGGCCATCGCCCTTGCACGCCTCGCAGCGGCCGCCCTTCACGTTGAAACTGAAACGACCCGGCCCGTAGCCGCGCACCTTGGAAACCGGCAGGGCCGCAAACAGATCCCGGATCGGCCCGAACGATCCCGTGTACGTCGCCGGATTGCTCCGTGGCGTACGGCCGATCGGCGATTGATCAATGACAATCGCCTTGTCGAGTTTGTCCGCGCCGAGCAGCCGCCGGTGCGCCCCGGGAATCTCACGCGACCCGTGCAGTCGCCGCGCCAATGCACGCCGGACGATGTCGTCAACCAACGTGCTCTTGCCGCTCCCGGACACCCCCGTCACGCACACAAACACCCCCAGCGGAATGCGGACGTTGATGTTCTGGAGGTTGTTTTCCGTGCAGCCCAGGACCTGGAGAAACTCCGTCGCGGGCCGCCGCTGCGCCGGCACCTCAATCGAGACGACGCCGTTCATGTACTTTGCCGTCAGCGACTCCGGGTTCGCCAGCAATTCCGGCACCGTGCCCTGGTGCATGACCCGGCCGCCGTGGCGGCCGGCGCCCGGACCGAGGTCGATGACGTAGTCCGCCGAGCGAATGGTGTCCTCGTCGTGTTCGACCACCACCACCGTGTTGCCCAGGTCGCGGAGTTGCTTCAAGGTGCGAATCAAACGTTCATTGTCGCGGTGATGCAAACCGATGCTGGGTTCGTCGAGGACGTACAGGACGCCCACCAGCCGCGACCCGATCTGCGTCGCCAGGCGGATGCGCTGGGCCTCGCC
>CAZTAJ010000231.1:0-4047 GCA_964611575.1 uncultured Verrucomicrobiota bacterium | reverse complement strand
TGGCGCGGATCACGGCCTTCCGGCAGGCGCACGCCAAGACGGATCTGAACTGGGCCGCCGATATCTGCGCCATCCTGCTGCTGGTGGAGTGTGGCGAGGAACCCACCCGATTAGCCTGGTCCAATGCGTTGCCGAAGCAATACCCGGCGCCGCACCCGAAAATGCGCGGGTTTATGCGCGACTTCTGCGTGATCAATGTGGACGCCCGAGAGACCGCCTACGACCCCCGTGTCATCCGACTGCCCGACCAGCGCCTGGCCTTGGCGGACAAACCGCTGACGGCACAATTGCCGTTGTTGAATGGGGGCGTGTTGCGGTTGCCGTCCGAGAAGAAGAAACTCGTGGCGCTGCATTTCTGGTCCGTGGCCTGTCCACCCTTGATCAAGCCCATGGGCGAGAAAGACGCGCACCACGATGTGATCCCGGGACCAGACATGGAAGTCGTGGCGATCAACCTGGATGAGGACAAGGCGAAGGTGATGGAGTATCTCAAGACCCGGCCGGACATGAAGGACTGGATCCACGTGTTTAGCGGCCGGGGGTGGCACGATCCATTGGCCCGGGAACTGGACGTGTACACCGTGGCTCGGTCAGTCCTGCTAAATCGGCACGGGATCATTCAGATATGGGGTTACGCCAGCGAGTTCGGACGGCTCACTACTAAACTGATCGAAGCCAAACCCAAGTGACCATCGAGAATGGACAGAGAGGTGATGCATGGCAAAGAATAGTCGAGCAATTTGGCAGTTTGGCGCTGCCTTCGGGATGATCCTGTGGATCGCTGCTGCGGCCAGTGCCGAGGAAGAGAATCCCGCCGTCACGAGTTGGATGAGTACGACGGTTCAGAATCGTCCGGCGGCTGAGCGCATTCAAATGCTGGCGGATATGGTTAAGACCAACCGTTATGTTGACAACGCCTTGCTCAGCGGCGTGCTTCAGAAAGATCCCGACCGATCCGTGAAACTGGCGGCCATTGCCCAGTTGTACCGCCAACACAACGTGAAGAAGATCAGCCGCGTCAACGATGCGGTTCACAGTCATCTGCGCACCGACCGGGAGTTGTTATTCGGCATTGCCAAGACCGTGTATGAGGTCCGAGGCAAGGACAGCGACTTCAAAGCGTTCGTTCTCTCGTCGCTCATCCTGTGGGGCGGCTCGCTGCCTTGGCCGACGACGATTCCTGCCAGCGGTACGGTGGATGTGGAGTGGACCCCGTTAGCGTCCCTCAAGGACCCGAAACGCAACAAACCCCAGACGCTGAAAATGGACGCCAAAGAGGCGACGCGCGCACGGGAAATGGTGACCGAGATTGTGAAGATGTTCAACACGCTGGCCGGAACACAGATCCAACCCGGCCCCGAATCCGCCCGCGAAATGAAAGAATGGAACGACAAGTTCGGCGGGAAAACCATCGAAGCCGAAACATGGCTGGAGTCTGGCATCCCCCGGCTGCAATCCACCAATCTGGCCCAGGTCGTGACGTCGGGCCTGCTGGGCACGGCCGGCACCGAATGGCTGGCCGGCGGCGGCTTTCAACCGGATGGCGCCATTGTCCTGGCGGGCGTCACCCTCGGTCCTACCCTCGACTTCCCCGGTGTCAAGGCCAAGGTCATCGGCAAGGACCGCGGTCAACCGGGAACACTGCAACGCGAAACGGTTCTGAACGGAAAGACCAACCAGCCGGAACTGGTGCCGCTCCGCTGGAGTCATGCGCTCGGCACGCCTTTCCTCGTGCGACTGGCGCCGGATGCGCAGCGAATCCTGTCGGTCACCCGGTTGCCGTGGGGCGCCGGTGGCGTGACCTCCGCCGTGGTCGACAAGGAAGGCAACATCTATCTCGCCGGCCCCGCGCGGGATGCAATGCGATCCGTGGGCGGCGACGTCCAGGATCTGCCGAAAGCCAAAGTCATCCCACCCCCGGAAACAAAGAAGAGCCCGCCCCCTCCCGATCCGGACACGTATGCCGCCGCGTACGTCGCGAAACTTTCATCCGACGCCAGCCGGGTGCTTTGGGTAAGGCTGGTGGATAATCCGAACCAGGCAGCGCGCCCCCCCGAAATCACCGTGACCGCCAAGGGGCAACTGTCCCTGACAGGACCCGATGTGCGGTTGCTGACGCTTGACGGCAAGCAGGTGATGCAATGGGATCCACCCAATCGCAAGATGCTGCCCAGCGAACAACAGGCCGTGTCCCTCACCCTCGGCCTGACCGCGTATGCGGGGGAGCATCACTCCCCGACCGGGCACGAACCGTGGCGCTGCCCCTATGTGCGGGTCAAGCGCCTCGACGGCTCCAGCCGTCTGACGTTATACGACTGGCCCGGACCCATGGTGGGCGGAGCCGGGGGCCTGGTGGCCGATTCGCCCTTGTATGCCGCCTCCTTTGATCAAAACGACGACCTGATCCTTTTGGGATGGTCAGATGGCGGCAATTCGGTACTGCATTGCGAGCCCATGGACTTCATGAAATCGGTCAGTTACAAGGGGTTGGGCATGAGCGGCGCCGGGGTCGCCGGGGCAATGCATTTTGGCTATGTGGTGCGCGTCTCGACCAAGACCTGGCGGGCGATTGGCGGCACGATGCTGTGTGGATTCAACCCGAAGTTCGGCCCTGCATCCGTCAGTGTGGACGAGGCACGCGTGGCGGCAGATCACTCCCTGATGCTGATCGGAACGTCGGCGTGGGGTTTCCCGCAGACGGAGAATTCACTGTTGCAGGGACACCCGGCCGGTAAATTCATCATGGTCCTGACCGGGGACTGTTCGATGGCCCGGTTCTCGTCCTCCATGGCCGCCTGCGGCGAAGTTGAAGTCGGACTCTCAAGGTGGGGTCTGGTTACAGGCACCCAGAATGGATCCCCCATGGCCCTGTTCGTAACCGGGGCGGTATCGTCCGCGCCCGTGTACGGCCGCGACTCGACCGCGCCCGCGCTGAACCCCCTCCAGCCGTCCTACGGTGGAGGCGATCTCGATGGCCATTTCACGTTGTTGGATCTGAGCGCCCATCCCGTTGCCTCGACACCCGTCAAGAAGGAGAAACACAAATGAACCGTCGCATCATCCACCTGTGCCTGTTATGGGCGGGCCTGTTTCATTCCGTTGCCCAAGCCGCACCGCCGGCAGCCGCGGCGCCGCCCCAACCGCCGGCCATCCCGGCGGGAACGGTATTCCATTTCGTCGGCATGATCTATCTGGCCGGCCGCATCGAGTTCCGCGATGCCGGCGGCGATTTGTTCCCGAACTACTGGTACGAGGCGAAATTCGGCGATGTCCGGGGTCGGATGGTGTTCGATCCGCAGAAACCGGCCATGAAAATGATCCTCAATTGCGGGAGACACTGCCAGGGCGACGACGGCAGCGACCTGAAGATCCTCGGCGAGGTTTTCACAGACGACAAGATACCTCCAGCCCGGTTCACCGTTCTGAGCATGGGCGCATGGAAACCCGCAACGGCCGGGTCCAAGTCCAGTTGTGAACTGGCTCCCATCGAGGGCGAACTGGCTGTGGCGGACAGAAAAATCCCGGTAAAAACAGATGCCCGGATCACCTACCATCTTCCCAAAGGCCGCTCCGACATGGGCGGCCTCGCTGCTGCGTCCCTGCTTGGCATGAGCCTGGACCTCAAGATCGAATTCACCATCAAAGGGCGGGATCTGGGGCTAAAGAAAGTGGCCGACAAGGAGATCGCGGTCGCCGTTCGCTCCCGTGCGTTCACCGAGCAAACCATTCTGAACGGAACCAAGAAGAATACGCTTGCCGAAGCCGGTGTGCTTCCGTTGCCCGAGGACGGCAAGACCGCGCGGTAACGCCTAGCCCAAGTCGGACTTGACCTCGCACGTCTCCACAGACAATCCTGCCGCCAGCCGCGAGCCACAGTCTGCGCGAGTTTCAGACTGATCGCCAGTCGGAAATACTGTCTGGACACTCGTGTTTTTTGCGTGCCGCGGGTTTTCGCGCCTTTTCGGCGCTCTGCGAACCTGTAGAAATTGGAGCACTAGCATCCCATAGGCTCACCCACTGGCGCGAAAAAAGTGCCGACCGGGAGGT
>CAZTAJ010000230.1:0-4067 GCA_964611575.1 uncultured Verrucomicrobiota bacterium | reverse complement strand
GTCGTCCGACTCTTCGCCATGCAGTGCGGCAACTCGGCCGTGTACAACGTCCGCGTGCCCGCCCCGCGCCCCTTGCCATCCTTGCCGACGTTCACGTCGTACCCGACGAACAGCACGTGATCGGCCCACTCGCGCACGCGCAACCGGATGGACGCCTTGCCGCTGGCCGGCGACTGCAGCCGCGGCTCATACCGCAGCCAGTCTTCGCCGGCGGGGTTGGGGACCGTGCTGGTGCAGTCGTGACAGACCATCACCACATTCCGTCCGGCCCGCGCGTGGCGGTCCAGGTCGCCGAGCAAGGGCAGGAACGTGTCGAACACGTACCCGAACCCTTTCCCGAACCCGTACCCCTCAATGTTGCCCGCCTTCTTCCCGTCCTGCAGGGTGTGTTCCAGCGTGTAGGCCACGGCCAATTCTTCGGCCTTGGTCCCGGTGTCGATCACGATGCTTTTCACTTTCTCCCAGCCGTCGGACTGCAACACCTCGCGCAGGGTCTGCCAATCGTGGATCCCGGTGACCGGCATGATGTTCGCCATCCGGCCGGCCTCCTCGAGTTGCCCCCGCAGACGGGGGAGGGATTCATCCAGGTCGATAAACGCGACCGGCCCCGGCAACTGGGCCGCCAACGTGGTTTTCCCGATCCCGCCCGGCCCGTACACCACCACCCGATGCCCCGACCCCGACGACACATTCCCGAACTGCACTGCCTTGCGCGGCTGGGCCGCCGGTGCCAACGGCGCGGGCGGCATCCGAGGCCGAACATCCAGAACCCTGGCCAGGGATGGCCGCGCTTGCCCTGAGCCTGCCTGCACTGAGCCCGGTCGAAGTGTCGAATGGGCCACATAACCTGTCTTCATCTCAGTCATTTCTGTCCTTCCTTTCTTGGTAGGGCGACGGCGTCCCCGCCGCGCCGTTGTCTTCCTCGCGTTCCTTTCGCGTCTTTCGCGCCGTGCCCGCCGTAGCCTCGCGCGAAGGCGGGTGTTTCGTAGTTCGGGTCTTCGGTCTGTTGTCTGTGGTCTGCGGTCTTTCCTGTCCCGCCGGGTTACTGTTTCTTCGCCGGATTACGCTCTTTCATGGCGTTTTCCGCTGCAATCTTGAGCGGGAACTTGGCGCCATGCGCGGCGTAGTTGTAGACGAACTCCAGCATGGTGAGCGCGCCGTCGCGTGAGCCGAACTTCACGAACCGTTCCGGGTTCTTCTCCGCGTTGCGGATCAGCCGCTTGTAGTCAACGCCGGGTACGCGCGCTATGGCGATGAGCGCGTAACGCAGACTCCGGTCCACCGATAAACGCCCGCTGATCTGCCGAATGTTGTTGTAGAGATAGGCCACGCGCTCGGCATGTTTGCGGTCGGTGATCTTGTACGTGCCGGCGATCCAATCCTTGCGCACGTTCCCGAAGATGATGGTTCCGGCCAGCATCGCCGCGGCATCGCTGATCGGTACGCTGTTCGGCCCGGACGGCTAACCGGCGCGGGGAAACGGTTGCTGACATCCATGCAGAAATAGGGACTTCCCCAATCCCCCATCTCCAAGGGCACCACAAACCGGCCGTCTACGCCGACGCGGCCGGCAATGCCGACAGTGCGGCGGGAATGCTTTCGACCATGTACAAAGGCAGGGAGAGGAGGCGATACCTGACGGATTCACCGGTTGTGGTCTGCGTATCGAGATTCTGGACAGAGGGCGGATTGATGTCCAGACGAAGGGCATTGCGCAGTTGTTTGGCGTGCATGAAGGCGTGAAGGGACTTCATCGTTCCGGCCTTGCCGGCCTTTACCTCGACCGGGATGAGGTGGCTTCCTTGCTGAATAATGTAGTCGATTTCTCCCTGCCGGCCTTCTGTTCGTTGCCAGTAGAAGAGTCCTGGCTCCTCGTACGCCGGTGATAAACAGCGAAGGTGCTGCCCCACGAACTGTTCCGCAAGGCCGCCTTTGTTGGCCCAGACCACGGCGTTCAGGTCCTTCAGATCGAGTCGCGAAAGCCCCAGGTGGACGGACGCCAAGCCCACATCCAGCAGGATCGCCTTGAAGGTTCTCGGGTTTGTCTCGGCGCCCAGCGGCAGGCCGTTGGCCGCCGTATGTTCCACGCGATGGCAGACACGGGCCAGTCGCAGCAGTTCCAAGGCTTGTTTGATGTCGCGATGTTTGGCCTCCGCATCGACATGACTATAGACAAACCGGCCGCCCAGTTGTCGTGGCACGGCATCCATGACCCGGCGCAATAGGTCCACCGGGATCCGGTTCCTGTACTTGTTAAAGTCATCCCGGTAGGTCGCGATCAGATCTCGCTGGAGTTGCAGTCGTCGTCCATCGTCCCGCTTGGCGATCCAGTCCGCGACAACTTCAGGCAACCCCCCCACGAGACAATACTCCGCGAACAACTCGAGTGCGCGCTGGTGGAGCCGGGGGGTCAGATCCAGGGATTGCGCGGCGGCGGCAAGCGTCGATCTCAACGGCTCGTTACCGGAAGCATCGAGGAACTCGTAGAACGAAACCGGTTCCAGATAGCAGTAGGCGATGCGTCCGACCGGCATGCTGAACTCATGGTCACGGAGCGCGAAATCCAGCAACGATCCGGCCGCCACGATGGGCATCTCCGGCATGTCTTCGCGAAACCAGCGGAGGAACGCCAGCAGGTGGGGCGTGGCCTGCACTTCATCAATGAACAGAAGGGAGGTTTCGGGAGAAATGGAAACCCCAAGGTCGGCCGCAAGGTCGGAGATCGCAAGGCGGGCATTGTTCGAACGGAAGTGATCCGCCAGTTCCGGGCGCCGTTCCATGTTCAGTTCAACCAGTTTCCGCCCGTGGCGTTGAGCCAAGTCACGGACAAGCCACGTCTTTCCCGTCTGCCTGGCGCCTCGCAAGACAAGCGGCTTGCGGTTCTGGTCCTTGATCCAACCATCGAGAAACACTGATGCTGATCGTTTCATAGCGCCTCGCTTTTCCATTCCGCCTCCCTCGCGGAACGAGAACAACATGAAGTAATCGGCCGGGAGTGTCAATAACAACACGTTGTTATTCCAGCTCAACGCCGCAGACCATGATCACGCCCGCGTCACGTCCGTATTGTGCCCACAGGCCACCGTCTAGAAGTGGGTCTGCAGTCTCCAGTCTGCGGTCTTCAGTCTCAGGTCTGCAGTCTGCGGTCTCCGGTCTCCCCCCAATCCCCAATCCCCAATCCCCAATGAACCTTCGGTCTCTTGACTCGTCCGGGCCGCGCTCCATCTTCAGGAGCTTGCCCAGCCAAGCCGACTTCCTGCCCGGGGATCCAGCAGGGAGGGGGCTTCAGGGACGCTTCAGATCCTTGCTGGCGTAGCGCGCGCGGTACTGCGTCGGCGTGAGGCCGAAGCGATTGCGGAAGAGGCGGCTGAAGTAGTAGGGGTTCTCGATTCCCACGCGTGCGGCAATCCGGCGCGTGGTCTCCTGGTTCAGGCGCAGCAGGTCGCAGGCGCTTTCCAGCCGCTTGCGGATCAGGTAGCGCATCGGCGTTTCCCCGGTCCACTTGCTTGTTTTGTTTCCTGGCTCCCGCACGCTAGCGGCCTCCATTCCGGCGGTACTGCGTCGGGCTGCAGCCTGTGCCGCGGCGGAAGACGCGGTTGAAATGGGTGAGGCTGTTGAAACCGCAGGCAAAGCAGATCCCGGTAATGCTCTGGTCGCTGCCGGCCAGCAGGCGCTTGGCCTCTTCAATCCGCAGGGACTGGACATAGCGCGTGAAAGTCACTCCCGTCTCCTTGTGGAACAGGTGCGAGAAATGCGCGACGGACAACTCCGCCCGGGCGGCGGCTTCGCCCAACTGCAGCTCGGGTTCCCGAAACCGCTCCTCGACCAACGCCCGCGCCTGGCGGATCGCGGGATGTTCCAGCCGGGCTTCCAGTTCACGGATTCGCCAGGCACTGCCGCACATCTGGCGGGCAAAGACTTCCAGCAGGCGCATCACATGGGTCAGACGGTCACGGGGCATCCACGGCGCCTTGGCGTAGGCCGTCCGCAACCGGCCCCGGGGGATCTTCAGCCAGCGAAGCCGGCGGCACAGGCGTGCAAAGGCGGCGGGCGATTGCTTTTCGGGA
>CAZTAJ010000229.1:0-4103 GCA_964611575.1 uncultured Verrucomicrobiota bacterium | reverse complement strand
TTCCTGGAAATGGCCGACTTGCTGGTGGCGGAAACCACGTGCGACGGCAAGAAGAAGATGTACGAACTCCTGGCCCGCCGACACCCCATGTTCGTCCTCGAACTCCCCCAGAAGCCGGACGACCCCGACGCCTTCGGGCATTGGGTCCGGGAACTCCACAAACTCAAGCGGGAACTTGAACGGCGATTCGGCGTGACGATCACGGACGCCGCCCTCCGGTCCGCCATCCACGAGATGAACCGGGAACGGAGTCTGAAACGGAAACTTGCGGCGCTGATGAAGCAGGAAGCGCCGCCCCTCACCGGCCGCGAACTGCTGGACATGAAGAGCCTGATCGCCTGCATTCCCGTTGACCTGCAACACTACGAACAAGCCCTGTCCACCTTGTCGGGGCGGATCGCCGTGCCGGATGCGAAGCGCCGTGTCCGGGTTCTCCTCACCGGCGTTCCCCTGCCGCACGGCGCCGAGCGGGTCATGGACATCATTGAGGCCAATGGCGGCCTGGTGGTCTGCCAGGAGAACTGCACGGGCGTGAAACCGATCATGGAGGACGTGGCGGCCGACGCACCCGACCCGATCCGCGCCATCGCGGAGAAATACTTCCATCTCCCCTGTTCGGTCATGACGCGGAACGACCGGCGCCTGGATTCCCTGCGAACCCTGACCCGCGAATATCGGGCCGACTGCATCATCGAGTTGATCTGGCAGGCGTGCATCACCTACGACGTCGAAACCCGCATGGTCAAGGATCTGGCCGAGAACGAACTGGACCTGCCCTATCTGCGCGTGGAGACCGACTATTCGCCTTCCGACTCCGCCCGCATCGCCCTGCGGGTTCAAGCGCTCTTCGAAACCGTTCGCAATCGCCATCGCTGACACCCCGTGAAACCCATTCTCTACACCAGTCCCTTCGTTCCCGCCGAATGGATCGCCGCCCATGGGTTCGAACCGACCCGGCTCGTGCCGCGACGGGAGGGGGGCATGGCGGGGCCGGTCCAGCCGCGCGAGGGGGTTTGTCCCTTCATGCGCCTTTTCGTGAACGAGGCCGCGCGGCATGAGGCCGCCGGCATCGTCCTGGCCACGACCTGCGACCAGATGCGCCACGCCTGGGATGTGCTTCAGCGCGAGGTCACGCGACCGTGCTTTCTTCTGAATGTCCCCTCCATCTGGCAACGCCCCTCGGCCCACGCACTCTACCGGAGCGAGATCGAGCGATTGGGCCGTTTTCTGGAATCCGTCGGCGGGACGGCGCCGTCCCGAACGTTACTGGCGGAAACGATGGACGTTTTCGACCGTCGGCGGCGGGATAGGGCGACGGCGGTGGTCCCATCGAGCGAGTTCAGATGCGGCATACCCGTGGCGCTACTTGGTGGCCACCTCACTGGCTACGACATGGCGCTTCACCAGATGGTGGCGGACGCGGGCGGCATGATCGCGCTCGACGGCACGGAAGAAGGCGAGCGCGCGCAACCCGCGCGGTTCGACCTTCGGCGCCTCCGCGACGATCCGCTAGGCGAACTGGTGGCGGCCTATTTCGGCGCGATACCCGATGTTTTCCGGCGGCCCAATAGCGGGTTGTTCGACTGGTTACGGGGGGGACTGGCCGCGAGGAATGTCCGGGGCGTGATCCTGATCCGGCAGGTCTGGTGCGACAAATGGCACGCCGAAGTTCAGCGGCTGCGCGAGTGTCTGCCGGTCCCCCTGCTCGATGTGGATTTCCATGGCGAACCCTGTGGCGGCAGGACCCGGGCCAGAATCCAGGCATTTCTGGAGTCCCTGCGATGAACGTTGAAACACCCCGGCAACTCACGCTCGCGGAATGGGAGGCCCGTTTTGAAGCGGGATTTCCCGGCCAGTGGCCACAACCGGCGTATGGCGGCCCTCTTGGGCGGCATCTCAGGGATGGCGATCTGCGGTTGACGAAACTGCTGTACGACAACGCGCCCGCCGCGCTCAACCTCTGGAATTTCCTCCTCACCGAGGAAAGCCGGTTGCGGGCCGGCCGGGCGGCAGGAATCAGGATTGTCGGTGCCATGAAGGACTTGGGGACCGTGCCCGTCATGGCGTATTCCCTCCCCGGCGTCACGGCCTTCTATCCGGATGGAGCCTGGTGGACGCCGTGCCTCATGGAATTCGGTTCGGGAGCGCTGAATGTGGCCGATGCCCTCGGCGTGGACGAATCCTTCTGCCCGGTGCGCGCCATGTTGGGCGCCTTTGCCGCAGGCACGCACTTCCCCGCGCCGGACCTGCTGGTCTGCAGCGTGGGTGCCACCTGCGACGATTTTTCGGCCATTGCCCAACGGGTCGAGGGACTGGGACACGCGATCCTCTGGTGGGAGATTCCCCACCGCCGCATTCCTGTCACCGGGGAAGATGCCGTGACGTTGCCTGGCGGCTTCCGGTGCCCGGGCGACCAGGTGGCATTCGCGCGGTCGGAACTCGAACGGGTGAAGGCGGGGATCGAAGCCCTGGCCGGAGAACGCCTTTCCGATGAGGGACTCAGGGTGGGGATCAGGGCGGCGAACCGGATTCGCCGCGCGTTGCGTGAACTCCGGGAACTGGTCTTCACCGCGGACCTTTGTCCCTTGCCATCCCTGGAACTGCTGATCGCCGAAATGCTGGCGATCCACTTCTGCTCCGATCGGGATGCCTGCGAAGCCGTGTTGACCGGCTTGCTGATCGAGGTGCGACGGCGCGTGGCGGAAAACATCGGGTATTTCGGATGCGAGGCCGTGAAGGTCTTCTGGGTGAACCCCGTGGCTGATCTCCGCGTCATGAACCTGCTGGAACAATGCGGCGGCCGGATCGGCGGCACGGACTACATGTTCTGCCACGCGCTCGATGAGATCCCGGAAAACATGCCGCCGATGGAAGCGCTGGCGCGCATGGCGCTGGCCGATCCCATGGTGGGCTCCAGCCACGACCGGGCGCGGCGGATTTGCGACGACCTCGTCCGCCATGGGGTGGAAGCCGTGGTCGTCTCGCGCATTCCCGGCGCCAGCCATTGCGCCTTGGAAGGCGGGATCGTCGCCGATGAGGTGTCCGCGAGAACCGGATTGCCCGTCGTCGAAATGGAAATACCGCCCGTGTGCGACGCGTTCGGCCCGTCATTGAAAACACGCCTATGCGCCTTGATCGAAACCGCGAAAGGGAGGCGACCACGATGATCTGCGCGGGCATTGATGCCGGATCCCGAACCATCAAAGTCGTCCTGATACATCGGGACTCCCTGGCCATTCTCGGCGCCGGCGTGACCGACCAGGGCATGCGGCAATCCGAACTGGCCCTGGCCCTGCTCGACGATGTGGCCGCCAAAGCCGGCTTGCGCCGCGGCGACATCGGGCGCATGGTGGCCACCGGCTACGGGCGCGACAGCGTGGATATCGCCGATGCGGTCGTCACGGAGATCACCTGCCATGCGCGCGGGGTTCGCCACCTGATGCCGACGGTCAGGACCGTGATTGACATCGGGGGGCAGGACAGCAAGTTGCTGCGGCTAGATCCCGGCGGCACGGTGCACGATTTCGTCATGAACGACCGGTGCGCCGCGGGCACGGGGCGGTTCCTGGAAGTGGTGGCGGCGCGGCTGGAGGTCCCCCTCGACCGCTTGGGGGAACTGGCCCAACGGGCGACGTCGCCCGCGGCCATCAGCAGCATGTGCGTGGTCTTTGCCGAGACCGAAATCGTCGGGCTGCTCGCCGCGGGAACCGGGTCGGCCGACATCGCCGCCGGGGTGCAGGCGGCGGTCGCATCCCGTGTGGCGGCCATGGCGGGACGGCGCGTCGTGGAACCTATTGCTTTCACCGGCGGTGTGGCGTTGATTACCGGCATGGACAAGGCGCTGACCGGCGCGCTGAACCGTCCTGTCGCCGTTGTTCCCACACCCCAGATTACCGGCGCACTCGGCGCCGCCCTGCTGGCGTTTGGGCCAGGCACCGCATGACATGGCGTCCTGTGTGTCGGATGGCGAATAGCAGGGAGTTCATCCATCCCTGAATATGTCACACGTAGCGCCGGAAGGACCGTGATCGCCCCTTGCTCAGCGCGCTGCCGCCGGATCCATTTGCCGAATCACCACGTTGTCGAACATGAAAGCGCCTTCG
>CAZTAJ010000228.1:0-4277 GCA_964611575.1 uncultured Verrucomicrobiota bacterium | reverse complement strand
CACGTCCGGGTCTGTGAGGGGCCTGGGCGGCAACGCCCAGGTCTACTCGGCAGAATTCAAAACAAGACCCACCGGTGGGCGTGGCTAACGCTGCCGGTGGCGGTTCTGTTGTTGTCGGGCCATGCGTTGGCTCAGGAACCTGCCGTGGAAAATCCCGAGGAGGAGCGCAATGTTCCTACCGTGGGTGTGGCGACGGCCAAGGATGTCCGCCCCGATGGCGGAGCTTCGATCTCCCAACTTGCCAACCAGTTGCCGTTTGCCTATTACCCCTCGCGCAACCAGATGGAGGTGGCGGTTGCGCTGGGGGCGGATCAGCTCGCCCAGTCGCGGCCAACGGAAGTCCGGGTGCGCGTGCTGGACATCAAGAGCGGCAAGGAAGGTGCCCAGGGTGTTGTGCCACTCGATGGCCGGGCGCGCGGACAGGCGGTGTTCGACGTCCCGGACTTCGCGGACGGCGAATATGCCGTGGAATACGGGATTGGCGAACACGTCGAGCGCTCGCCGAAGACGTTCAAGCGCATCCATTTCCCCTTCGAGAAAACCGCCTTCGGCGAATCCCACAAGGTCTTTCCGCCCTTCACCCCCGTAGAGGTGGATGGGCCAACGGTGCGCGTTGTCCAGCGTGCTTATACCCTCAATGGCTTCGGCCTCTTCGACAGCGTGATCAGCCAGGGCCGGGAATTGCTGGCCGCCCCGATGCGCGTGATTGCCACCGACGGCGACGGCAACGCCATCGAGTGGTCGAATCCGCGTGTTTCCGGCAAAAAACTCTTTGACGACCAGGCGGTCTTCACCACCGAGATCACGTCGCCACAGGCGGTGATCCGCTCCAAGGTCGTCGTGGAGGAGGATGGTTGTGCGCGGGTGGATTGGACCATCGAGCCGGGCACTGCTCGCGGCGAGATCGCGGATCTTGTCCTGGAAATCCCGGTAAAGGATTCCGAGGCGCCCCTCTTCCATTTTGTCGCCTCCAACTCGATTCGCTACCACTATGGCGGGAAGACTCCGAAGGGCGGTAAGATTGTGTGGGATTTGAGCCTGAACCGCGCCCACTGGGTCCCCATTACGTGGAAGGCAGAGCCCGGCCCCGAGGACGGCACGCTGTGGGATTCACTCCAGGTTCGCGAGCACGGGAATCAGGAAAAAAAGCAGAGCCGCCCCTTCGTTCCCTACATTTGGGTCGGTGCTGAGGAGCGCGGTCTCGCTTGGTTTGGCGACTCGGAGCGGGGCTATTCCGTGATACCCGGCGCCCCCATCCAGTCGCTCGTTCGCAGGAATGGGGAACTGATCCTGCGCGTTCACATCATCCAGAAGCCGACCCTCCTCAGCGAGCCGCGCCACCTCTCCTTCGGACTCATGGCCAGTCCCGGCAAACCGATGGAGAAGGAATTCCGCACCCGCCCCTTTGCCGACGGCGTCGGCCCGGTGAGTTGCTGGGGCGGCTGGACGACCCGCGACAAATACCCGGAAAACTACGACTGGAGCGTCGTGGATAAAATCCAGGAAATACGGAAAAACGGAACATTCACACCGGAGGACAGCGCCTGGTTTAATGCGAAATTCAAAGACGTCAATGCCCGCTGGCCCGGCCGGGTGGTTCATGACGAGAAGAAAGAATTTGGTATAAGTAGAGACTGGCTGTGGATAACCAAGGTATTCGCAAACAAGGCTGCGACCGCTGGCCGCACCCAAAGCGGCACCTACTTCGAGGTCCATGCCACCGACACCCGCCTTCCCGAGTGGGAGGTCTTCCAGGACGAATGGGCCAGCGCGGAGTTTAACCGCTTCCAAAAGAAACCGGCCTTCTGGGGTGTATGGGCTCCGTCGTATCAGAACTTTGTGCTCTATTTTGCCAACGAATGGATGAAGCGCGGAGTGAGCCTTTACTTTGACTGCACGAATCCCAAGCGGTGCTTCAATCCTCTTTTCGCGGGTGCCTGGCGGGGCGAGGATGGCGCGGTGCTCTACGGCATTACGCTCTTCGCGCAGCGCGACTACTACCGCCGCATTTACAAGCTCCTGAGCCAATGGAACCAAAGCGGCAAATCCCCGTATCCCATTGACTTCACCCTGCACATAACCAATACCCAAGTGCTGCCGATGACCACCTGGGCCACAGCGTTGCTTGACCTCGAGCAGCGCTCCTATACGGAAGACCCCGCGCTGGTTCCGCCCGAGGTGATCATCCTTGCAAAGGACGGCAAACCCGTCCAAACGACGTCCGGCTACCAGCTTCCCTGGCCACCGGATTACACCCGCACGGTCACGCTGGGCCGCCAAGCCGGGACCATCCCGTTGGCGCTCGATTGCGTCAGCGGCCACGGGCGGCACGATGCCGAACAATACACCCCGCAGATGATGCTGCGCGACTGGGCCATGCGCCGGATTCACGACATCCGAAAAGGTGCCGACTACATGAAAAGCGCAGCATTGGCCAAGGATTACGAAAAGGCGCTCCAAGAATTCGGTTATGGCCAAACCGACCGGGTGGAACACCACAACTACTGGGAAGAAAAACCATTCGTCACGATCAGCGATGACCGGATCAAGTGGCTGGCGTTGGAGAAAAGGGAGGGGCAGGTGGGAGGTCCTCCACCTCCCACCTCCCACCTCCCACCTGAACCCTCTTCCGGTCTCCTTCTGCTGCAAAGCTACAGCCGCACGGACGCCATCAACGTTACGGTGACTTTCCCCGGTGCTACGGCATTTCAGGATGTCGAGACCAAGGAAACCATTCCCGCGCCTGGCGGCAAAGCGGTTATCGCCATACCGGCCAACTTCGGTACACGCATGCTTCTGGTGTCTGATGAAAAACATGGAGCAGCAAAACTCTTGACGTCACAAGGTGAAGGCGGGGAACGATGACAAGGGTGTTTCACGGGAAAAGGGGCACTGACCGGATTGCCGCGAACAGCCTGGAATTCGTGGACGTGGCGGGGTCGCGGCAGCCTGTGCCGCGGGTGGATTTCAACCCCGGCCCGTCGTATGCCGACAACCAGCGCTGTTTCGGGATCGCGTCGAGCATTGCCAGGAGCCCCGGCGGCCGCCTGTGGTGCGGATTCACCAGCGGCGGCGACGGGGAGGGACACGGCAACTACGGCATCGTGGTGTTCAGCGATGACGACGGACTCTCCTGGACGCCACCGCATATTGTCTTCGATACGGATGGCGATGGGCCGATTCGCACCGATCATGTGAACGTCTGGACCTCGCCATCCGGGGTGCTGTGGATCCTGTGGAGCCAGTATCCCGAGGGCTTGGGCGGGCGGCACTCGTCCCTCTGGACGATCACCTGCGCCAACCCCGACGCGGATGACCGGGTATGGTCCGCGCCCCGCAAACTGATGGATGAACAAAACCTGCTCACCCCCCCGCTGTGCTCGCGGACGGGACCTGGGTGTTTCCGACCGGATGCTGGATCCACGACGGCAAGGATCTCCAGCCGGCCCACAACCTGTACCCGTCGCGTCCGCTGATCTCGCGCGACGGCGGACAGAGTTTCGGACGGGGCGGCCCGCTGCACGCGGCGGAACACCCCGATTTCGACGAGTACATGATTGTCGAGCGGAGCGACCGGAGCCTGGTGACCTTCAATCGGCACGCCTCCTCGTTCCTGCAAAGCGAATCGCGTGACGGCGGGCGGACGTGGACGGAGCAGCGACCGAACGGCCTGCCGCATACCAACTCCCGGGCCGTATTCATGAAGTTGAAATCTGGCGTCTGGTTGCTGGTCAAGCATGGCAATCTGGACTCTGTGTCCACGGCCCGGGAGGATCATACGAATAATCCGGGCCGCTCCCATCTGACTGCCTTCCTGTCTCATGACGAGGGCCGGACCTGGGAGGGGGGGCTGCTGCTCGACGAGCGCGACTGTTCGTACCCCTTCGGCTGCCAGGCCGCCGATGGCACCATCTACATTTCCTACGAGCGCCAACGCTGGCGGCAGCCGGAGATCCTGCTGGCACGTTTCACCGAAGCCGACGTGGCTGCGGGCAAACCGGTTTCCGGCCGGGCGGCCCTGCGCCTCATGGTCAACAAGGCCACCGGCATCAGTCAGGGTCCCAGTTGGAAATGATCGAGAGGGAAATCAGCAAAAGAGAACCAAGGAGAAACCCAACATGACACTATCCAACCTTTGCAAGCGTATCTCGTCCATTCTCGTCGCCGGTCTGTCCTGTTTTCTGGCCGCCCATTCGATGGCGGCTGAGGAGCAGGCGGGGTTCCAGCACCCGGTGCTGCGCATTCCGAAACTGGTGGCGCCGCCGGTGATTGACGGG
>CAZTAJ010000227.1:0-4302 GCA_964611575.1 uncultured Verrucomicrobiota bacterium | reverse complement strand
CCTGTAAAAGAGATGGTTACATGGAGAAACGTGCTGTCAGCTTTGACAGAACGAGGACGAGAGAAGGGAGCAATCATGAACAGGAAGGCGCGGGGAGTTGTTGTGGTGGCGGTACTGGTGGCGGGCGGAACATGGGCGGCGGAGCCGATGCGGACGGGATCGGTGCTGTTGCTGTTGCGCGAGGGGATCGCGCCGGCCGAACCGGGCGACCGGTTCACGCGCGACCTGGAACTGGAAATGACGCTGCGCGACGGGAAGTTCGATCCCAAGGTCTGGGGCTACGGCATGAGTTTCAACAAGGCGTTCCACGACGGCAGCATCGTCAAGGCCGATGGCGACCGCCTGACGGTCCAGTTGACGTTGCAGCGCGACCGCTGGTCGCCGCCGAAACCGGGCACGGCGCAATACGAGATCGCGTTGCAGCGGCAGGGCGATCAATATTCCGGCACATTCACCGGTCGGCTGAACTTCACCGGCGGCGACGGGCCGGTCGAACGCGAGGTCAAGGGGAGCGTGACCGGTTCGGTCGGGGCGTTGTGGTCGGAACCGCGGCCGGACTTCCAGAAACTGGCACCGAACGAACATCCGCGGCTCATCTTCCGCAAGAGCGACCTGCCGGCCATCCAGCAGCGGCTCGCCACGCCGGAGGGCAAGGCGATCATGGCGCGGTTCCTCGAACAGTTGCCGAAGTCTCACGGGGATTGGCCCAAGGTGCAGATGTATCTCCCGGCCGGTTACGGGTTGGCCTGGCAACTCACCGGCGACAAGGCGCATGCCGACAAGGCGAAGGAATCGCTGACCGGGATGCTCGACCTGAAAGGCAGTCAGGACATCCACTACGGTCCGATGGCGCAGGCGATGGCCGTGACGCTCGATTTCTGCTACGACGCCTGGGACGCCGAGTTCCGGCAGCGGGTGATTGACAATCTCGCGCAACGGCTCGCGGCCTTGCATGCGGCCAACATGGGCGGCGTGTCGCTGAACCCGCATCATAACCACGAAGCCATCCGCGTGGCCGGCACGGGACTGGCCGCGCTCTGCCTGCTGGGCGAGAAGACCGGCAACGGCAAGGAGATCCCCGACCTCGACCGGATCATGGCCATCGCCGTTCGCGCCACGCGCCGGTACTTCCTCTACAACGGCGACAGCGGTTCCGGCTGGGGGCTGGAAGGTGATGCCTACAAGCGCATGACCTGGAACAGCGGTCCCGGCCATGTTGTGCAGGCGTGGCGCACCGCCCTGGGCACCGACCTGGTGGCCGACGGCCTTGGTGCGTGGTCCATCCTGGGCGAGTGGATGTGGTTGCCGCCGGGGGACGATGTCGTGCAGTCCGAGGCTTCGCGCGGCTTCGAGAACAACGGGCAGCGCGGCGGAGGGTTTTTCATCCTCGGCCTGACCACGGTGCCGGACTCGATGAAGGCCGGCGTACGCTGGTTGTTCGACCGCTCGTATGGATTGCAGGGCGACAAGACCTTCAACCTGCTCTGGGCCTACCACGCCGCCTATCTGCTGATGAACTATCCGTTCGACGTGCCGGCCAAACCGCCCGCGGAAAGCCTGCCATGGGTCGCGCCCGACCCGACCGGCGGCCACTGGGTCTTCCGCAAGCCGTGGCAGGGCGCGCAGGACACCCTCGTGGTGCTCAACCCGCGCTTCGATAATCCCGGCGGCACCCATTGGATCACCGGCCGGAGTTGGGACATGCAGTTGTTCGCGCTGGGCAAACTCTGGATCGGCGACCGCAGGATGACAGACGAGACCGGCGCACCTGGCGCGGCGTTGCCGACGACGGGCAATCCGCAGGCGTTTAACGATGCCCTGAGCGCCCGGCTCACCGACTGGCAAACCACTCCCGCCGGCACGGCGACGTTGTCGTTCGACATGTCGCCGATCTACATGCGCGCACTCGCCCGGGGCGAGACGCCGCCGGCCGGACAGAAACTTGTGCGGATGACACGCGTCGCATCGCTCGTAGATCTGGGCATCCGTGGCCAGCGTGGCGTGGCGCTCGACCTCAGCGGCGCCAGCGGCGCGCCGGTGCTGATGGTGTTTGCCGACAAGTTCAGCGGCGCGGCCGACCTTGCGTGGAATCTCAAACTCGCCAAGGAAGCCGGCGAGGCCAAAGTCGAAGGCAACGTCGTCACCGTAGGCGACCCGGCAGGCGCGAACATGCGCGTGACTTTTGTGGGCGACAAACCGTTGACGATGACTCCGGCGCTTCGGGCGACCGGCAGCGAGGAGTATCTGGTCGTCATCACCGTCCAGAACGGCGCGGCCCCGGCCGTAAAGGCCGAAGGCGACACCGTGACCGTCGGCGGGCAGACCATCCGCCGTGATGGCCAGCGGCTAATAGTGGGCAAGTAGTTCTGGTGGGGAACGGAGAGTGGAGAGTGGAGACTGCAGACCGCAGACTGCAGACTGCAGACTGCAGACTGGGGAACGACCCCTGCCGGCTCGTCCGGCAGGTGAAGAAGCTTGGCAGCCAACGCGCCACTGGCCACCACGCTTTCCGCTCCGGCCGGGCAAGCCGGCCGGGGGCGGTGTCGGTCCCCTGCCCTGACCCCTGCCGGTGCCCTCTTCTGCCTTGTCGCCGCGCGGGGCGTGATGTAGTCTACAGGACATGAACAGCGCGCTTCCGTCACTTCCGCTGGGACTGAGCGACTTCGCCAAGTTGCGCGAGGCGGGGGCGAACAATCTCTACGTGGACAAGACGCGGCAGTTGGCCGCGCTGCTGGCGTCAGGCAACTACCTGTTCCTGGCCCGGCCGCGCCGGTTCGGCAAGTCGCTACTGTGCTCCACCATGCGCTGTCTGTACGAGGGCCGGCGCGATCTGTTCTCCGGCCTGGCCGCCGAACGCGAATGGGACTGGTCGAAGACCAACCCGGTGGTCCACCTGAGTTTGACCGAGACGTCCAGCACAAACCCCGAGGTTCTCGAAGAGAGCCTGTTGCGTCTGGTCCGGAACCGGGCGGCCGAAGACGGGATCGCGATCGAGGCAACCAACTCCCCGCAGGGTCTGCCCGAACTGCTCCGGAGGCTTCTGGCCAAGACCGGCCGGCGTGTGGTGGTGATCGTGGACGAGTACGAAAAGCCCGTGCACGACCACATCGGCGACCTGGCGATGGCGAAGAAGATGCGCGACGTGCTTTCTTCGTTCTACGGCGCGCTGAAGGGTTGCGACGGGCAACTGGAAAAGGTCTTCATCACCGGTATCGGCCGCATGGTGCGCACGAGCATCTTCTCCGAGTTGAACCAGATGCTCGATCTGACGCTTGACCCGGTCGGCGCGGAGGTGTGCGGGTATACGGAGGCCGAGTTGCACTCCTCGTTCGCGCCGTACATCGGGGCTCTGGGACAGGCCAACGGCATGGATGAGGAGCAGGCGTGGCAGACGCTGCGCGGGCGGTACAACGGGTACTGGTGGGGACATGGCGGGAAGGTGTACAACCCCTGGGCCATTCTGAACTGCGTCCGCAGTCGGCAGTTCGGCAACTACTGGTGGTCCAGCGGCACGCCGGGCATGCTGGTGGAACTGGCCGAGAAGTTGGATCGGCCCGAGGGGGATCTGGAGGGGATCAGGTCATCGGATCTTTCGCTGTTGTTCGACATCACCCAGCCCGCCGCCGTGCCGCTGTTGTGGCAGTCGGGCTATCTGACGGTGAAGGCCGTGAGTTATCCCGCCTACACGCTGGGTTATCCGAACGCGGAGGTTCGCGAGGCGTGGTACGGCATGATGCTGGACCGCTTCTGCAAAGCGGAAAAGGGGACGGGGTTGACCAGTGCCGCGGTCATGCTGGCGGCCTTGCGCACGGGCGACCGCGCGGAGTTCGCGTGCGCCCTCACGGCCCTGTTTGCCGCCATCCCCGGCGAATTGCATGTGGCCCGCGAGGCGTACTATCACTCGATCTTTTTTGCGGCACTGTCGTCCGTGGGGGCGGAGATCATCCCCGAATCGCGCACGGACAAAGGTCGTACCGACGCCGTGCTCAAGACCAAAGCCGCGATCTACGTGATCGAGTTCAAGTTGGGCACCCCCGAAGAGGCGCTGGCGCAGATCAAGGCGAAGCGCTATTACGAACCGTACCTGACCGATCCTCGTCCCGTAGTGTTGCTTGGCGCCGGCGGTTTCGTCGAACGAACGATTCGTTGCCTGTGGGAAGAGATGACCGGAGGCCGGTGACGGGAGGCCGGAGAGTGGGGACTGCAGACCGCAGACTGCAGACTGCAGACTGGGGAATGACCCCTGCCGGCTTGTCCGGCAGGTGAAGAAGCTTGGCCGCCAACGCGCCACTGGCCCTCAAG
>CAZTAJ010000226.1:0-4380 GCA_964611575.1 uncultured Verrucomicrobiota bacterium | reverse complement strand
CCGACTGTAGTTTTACCACCGAAACCTGTTGAGCCCCTCGGATCAGGTCGGCCGGCGTGAAGCGAACATTGATCAGCGCCCAGGCAGGCAACAGGCCGAGTATCAACACCGTAAGAACGCACGTTGCAATCTTCACAGTCTTTATGATCCAGACACCTCGGGCAAATCCTTTCTTTACCCTGCTTGAGGCCTGTTGGTTGCTTGCGTTTTTCTGTGTAGTCATTGGTGATCCTTTCACTGTTGGTTTCCTGTGTGGGTCGTTTCGTGAACCGCACACAATCGAGGATTTGAAGAACCTCGTTGTTTTGTACCTGCGCAGCGCGGCTGAGACGATACTGCTTTTCTTGCTGCTCAACCGCACTGCGTTCAACTGCGTTTTCTAAAAGAAACGAACGTACATCCGATCAAGGTTAGATTTTCAAACTCACTAAAGTGTAGAGGTTTGTCGCTCTTGTCTGCTTCTGGATGAATCCCCTGTGGCACGGGCATCTTGCCCGTGTGAAAAAGCAATCATGGGCGGGACGCCCATGCCACATTTCATCCCGAAGCATACAAGAGCGAGGTTTGTTTTATAATTGCCAAATCCACTGCGAAAGGCGTTTACGAAGGTCATTTGCCTGCGGGCGGTTGTTGCCATTTGGCATCCGATTTGGCGCCGGTCAACTCGCCCGCCGCCTCGTAGGCCCGCGCGATCGCGCCGGGCCAGCCTAGGCTCAGTTTCGCCAGGGGTATGGAGGATCCCTCCACAGAGCCGCCCCAGTAGGTGCGCCAGCGGGCGAACAGATTCACCGCATCGCGGTATTGCGCCATATACGCCTTGGCCTGCTCGTCCTGGCGGGTCGCGCATGTCCCCACGATGGTCAGCCAGGCCTCCGCCTCCTGCACGGCCTCGCGGTACATCTGGAACCGCGCGGTCGGCAACGCCCCGTCCGGCCCCGGCGCGGTCATGCTGACGGGCGTCGCAGCAGTGATGTTGCCCAGAGAAACGAACAGGCGCTTTCCGTCGGCGAGGCGCCAGTAGTCCATGCCGTGCCGGCCGGAATTGCCCGTCCACCAGATGACCGTCCGATAAGCCTCGGGGGTGGAACTCTGCACGAAAGAAAAACGGTAAGTGCCGGCCAGAAGCGCGGTCATCTTCTGCCGGCTCTGATCCTGCGGCGCCATCATCGGCGACAGGTGTTCGAAGGGCATCGCGCCGTAGCCGACTTCCAGGCCCGGCAGGATGATCCACCGGCCGTCGTCCAGCGGACCGTGTTCGCCGATATTCTTCTTGAGGTTCAGGGGGCGCGGATCGCCGCTGAAATGCGAGTACACCGACCAACGGACGTAGGGCGCCCACTGCTCGATGAGTTTCACGAAGCGCAGCACCGGCCGTTCGTCGTGCGGCTCGCCGATCATGATCACGTTGTCAGGCCAGCCGCGGCGGCGAACAATCTCGCGCACCTCGTCGAACACCGGCCGCCAGAACGGCTCGCCCGCCGGATCGTCAATCCGCGGGGCCTCCAACTCCGTCATGTCGCCGCTGGCCGGGTCCAGCAGCGTAACCTTCGGCAGCGGTCTCTTTTCGTTACGCGGTATGGTTAGGAATTTTTCGCGGGCGTCGATCACTTCGGGATCGTGGCGCGTCGAGTACATGTCCAGCGCCATGGCCTTGGGCGGCCCGCAGTGTTTCGTCCACACGTCGAGGAACTTCTCCAGCGCGCTGTAGTCGCGACGGTACCCCTCGCCCTGCTTGACCCAGCGAATCATGCCGGTCTTCACCCCGCGGTACGTATGCAGGATCACCGGAACATGCACCACGTCACTGCCGAGTTGCCCCATCAGGGCGATGGTCTTCTCCATCAGGGCAAGATGCTTGTCCGACCACGGCTTGACCCCGTAATGCAACGCCAGCGTGTCCGGCGAATGGACCATCCCGACCATGCTCCGGTAATCCCGCGGCGCGGGCAGCGCAAAGGCCGTCACCAGCACTTCGACCGGCACCTGGAACTGCCGGCCGTTGGCCGACAGGCTCAGGGTGCCCGTGTACCAGCCGGGCGCCTGGTCCTTGGGCGCGTTGGCCAGCAGCCACACGGGGACGTTCTTCGCCTCCGTGGGCGGCGCCGGCAGCAGCACATCGCAGAACCTCGCCTCGTGCTGCTGGGTGGCATAGCGGATCTCGACGACTTCGGGCTTGAGCGTCGCCCCGCCCGGCCCGGCCAGCGGGCTGACCTTCGCCGAAACGCCCTTCACGCCGCGGCGGTCACTGACGACCGCCACGCCGGCGCACGTGCCGTTGCGCGGCACGGCGATCCGCACGGGCCGCAGCGTCTCAAAGGGATTGCCCGTCTCCAGGCCGCGGGTGGGCACGCCGCGCGCGAAGTTAATCCACTCCTCGGGTTTCTCCAGCGTGCGCTTCTCGGTCACCGTCTCCATCGGCCAGACGTTCCAAACGTAGGTCTGCTCGACCGCCGCCGTCCAGGCCACCGCCCCCTTGCCGCCGGCGCTCGACAGGCGGGCCGAGTGGAATCCGGCATGTTCCCAGGAACTGTTGGCAACCCCCAAGGGACCGGCCAGCGGCGCCCGCCGGATTTCCACCGCCAGCACGTTCGTCCCTTTGACCAATGACTCCGGCGGCAACCGCAGTGTCAGGCGCCGAATGCGCCGCTCGTACCGGTCTTTCCACTTCGGTTCGGGCTCCATATTCCTCTTCCCCAACCCGGGCAAAGGCGTGGTTCCATCCTCCGTCACATAGGCCTCCGCCGGGTAGTCCTCGGCGAACACAGCGGCGTCAAGGATGCCCGTCGGCAGATGCCCGCGCCCCACCTCCTTGCCGTTCAGATACACAACCGCGCCGCCCCGATAGGCCAGTTCAAGACTCAGATCCTGGGCCGCCGCCGGATCGCTGATCCCGAAGCAGGTGCGCAGGCAGAGGCGGTCGAACCAGTCCCCACCGGTGGCCCCCTCGAACGAGACGCCATACCCGCCGGTCTTCTCGCCCAGTTCGTCGGTCTGGTACCGGCCCCAGTCGCTGTCGTCAAAGTCGGCGCCGAACCAGCCTTCCGCCGGCGCGGGCGAAGGGAAGGTCTTCCATTGTTTCGGACCTTCGGCCTTGGCGAGATCCAGCGGCCGAGAGTCGGGGCCAACCAACTTGCCGTCCTTGCGTCCCACATAGGGGCCTGTCCGCAGGAACACCCGCCAAGGTGTTTGCACCCCGACCAGTTCGGTCTCGGTCGCGCCGACCGGCGCCGCCAGGGCCAAGCCCAGGGTGACGAGCACGGCGACTAATGTTGTTTTCGTGATCACGTTCATTCTCTTCTCCTTGCGGCTGCTGCCGCGGTTGGGGTTGTTGTTCATGGGGTTTCTCTTGTGGTCGATCATGGTTTCCTCCATTCTCGCCGTTCATTTTTCGCCGATGCAGTACAGGAACGCCGAGGACTGGATGAGTACCTTGTTCCCATGTGGCACCACCCCGCCCAGGTCGGTGCCGAAATAGGACGGTGTGCCCCGGTAACAGCCGGCAAAGAGGAACGGATCGAACTCCGCCAGGTAGTTCTTCACCACGTAGTCGGCCGGGGGGTCCGCGTAGCCAAGGAGATTGCGGCGGGTGTTGACTTGCCGAGGTTTGGCGGGATCGCTGATATCGATGACCCGAAACCCGCACAGCGCCTTGCGGTCGGCGCGAGGGCGGTTACTCAAAGCACCGGAACCATCAGTGTCGGAGCCCTCCTGAGTGATGAGATACTGGCCGGCAATCACGGTACTGGAACCGAGACCGCCAGGGATCCCGCCGACCTTGGCGCCTGTCTTCCGGTCATAGATTCCACCCCTTTGGGCGAAGATGTGGGTGTCGGTAGCGGTCGGTAAGTTCATGTGAATCATGCAGTCTTTCTCCAGTTCATACACCAATTCCCCGGTGGCGCTGTCCGGACCGGTCATCTTGATACGATAGCAGGCCGATGGTTCGGTGGGACCACTCGTACTCTTCCCGCCCACGACAATGGTATCGGTGTCGTCCCAGGCCAGAATGTTGTACGCGGGCGCATGCTTCTCGGCACGGAATTCGCCCAGTTCCTTGCCATCGCTCAGGCGAACGATCTTGTGGTGTTCCGACGTGATGATCACGTCCACGGGCGTTCCATCGGGCGCATTGAGTCGAAGGTTCGAATGCCCAATGAGCATTCCTCCATGCCATGGATAGGTCCACAGCATCTTCCCGGTCTTGGCATCGAAACACAGCGACTTGTGCGGCTTCACCCCGTCCTTGACAACCAACTTGTCACCGACCAGCAAGGGCACACGACTGAACCCCGCGCCATAAGCATTCACTCCTGCTTGGGTCATAATACATCGGTAGGCCCACACCAGATTCCCCTCCAAATCATAACAGACAACCTGTCC
>CAZTAJ010000225.1:0-4443 GCA_964611575.1 uncultured Verrucomicrobiota bacterium | reverse complement strand
AAGGTGGCTCACTTTTAGTGCGCGCACCGGCTCAGAAGTTAATGCGTGCGGGCGAAGAACTCAAATGCACATGAATCGGGTCGTGTTCGTTCGAGTAAAATAGGACGATCAGTCCGAAATACTCGTACAACTTCGGCATGGTGAGAGTATGACTGTGTGAAGACCTTGGGTCAAGAGCAGTCAGTCTGCCATGCACCGGCAACGGCCGCGTCTATATCTGCAGACTCTCTGTGGGCGCGCTACTCCCGTGGCATACGATTTGTCCAAGTCCATTCCAGACCAGTTACGGCCTTGTCGCGCGCTACGGGGTAGCGCGCCCACCAGAGACCTGATGTGGTGGAGTGCGGGAGTGTTGGGGTGATGCCGGACGGGGCACGGGATGCCATGGTCCTGTCTCAAGGCATGGGCCGCTGACCGGAATGGTTCTGACAGGATGAACAGGATTCTCGGGATTGGGGTAGTTAGAGGCTGCCGCGCACCGGTGACCCAGGTGTCCGGCCCTGGAGACGGCGGTCCCCGCCGTTCCTCGTGTTCCGGCCGGGACGGCCGGCTCCAGAAATGCCTCCTGCCGTTCTGGGCGGGGAATGAACGCGGTCAGCGCCCGCGTCTACAGACTGGCAGTCGGCTTCGGGCGCTGGCCGGCTTTCCGGACGCGGGGGCTGATCTGCATGCCCATCTCGCTTAGCGCCTTCTCGGCCTGCTCCTGGCAGGGCGGACAGAAGTTGGAGGCTTTGGTGTCAAACTGCTTCTCATCTGTGGCGGGGGCCATGGCACAGAACGGTATCTTGCAGGGCGGCAGCCCCATGGATCGCCCGATCATGCACATGGCAAGGGTTCGCGTCCTACGCTGGAAGATGGCGGCACTGTTGGTGCCGGCGGAAGACGGCATTAACTTGGCGGTGCTCATAAGGGCCACATGCCCCGTTACGAAGGATGCGCCATAGTCTGTCGGTTTGACCGTAATCCCCAAGACGCACCCTCCGTTAGCTTTGCCCTGTAAGTACTGGACGAGATTGCTGCCGGAAGTTTCAATGCCCTTCGGCAACGCTTCGACCGCCACCGGCACATGGAGGTTTTCTGCCGCATAGTTACGCAGATCCTGAACTGTTCCAGAAGGGACATCCAATGCCGAAAACAGAGTGATTCCTTTGCTTACCTGCCCATGCGCAATGCCCACCAGACCGAGCAGGCCCCCGACAATTCCAATCATGCAGTGTTTCATAGTCATGGCTCCTCGATCCTAGTCGTTGCTTGGAATGAAAAAGGCCTCTGCTATGCAGAGGCCCTGTCACATTCCATCCTTGTGTTAGCCGTTCTTATGCGCGAAATTTCCTAACCAAACCAACAATCACTATCCCCATGCCGAACAACGCGTAGGTTGAAGGTTCCGGAACGATTGTTGTATCGAAGTACGTGCTGGTTGTGATGGAGTAGGTGACTGTCGGCGTCGGGCCCGATGAGGAATCGGGCACTGAACCGCTGAGCGCAAATTGGTGATAAGTCTCGCCAGCCGCCGGGGCTGTGTCACTGAAGATCCGCGCTAGCACATATCCATTCATAAACCCGTTTGCGGCAAGGCCGTAGTTGTTCTCAGAATAGGTCTGGGTTGTCGAATCCGCAAGCCAGGTGAAACCAGGTTGCGCAAGTGCGGGCAAAGGCGCGCTGTTGTAATCAGCTGACTTTATCTGGCCTGCAGTCGTCACCGGGCTCAATCGGATTAACTCGATCTCTCCTGAACCAAGACTAAGGGGGTCCGAAGGATTTAGTGGGGTGGGTGTGTTATCCGGAGACCATATGAGTTGCAGGAGCCAACCAGTCGCTTCGTTCCCAACTGTGAATGACGAGGTGTTGTAAACTTTCGAAGCAGCCGGCGTCGTCCTGAAGTTGATGGAGAAATCCGCCTGTGCTTGATATGCGAGACAACTGGTAAGAACTGCTAGTGCAATTGCAGAAAGTGTTCTTGGCTTCATCGATAATTCTCCACTTGGTTACTAATTCGTCGATAGATTTAGGTTTGGCTTCAGGGCCACAGATACGGCTTATTCTCGGTCCAGTTGACAATGCCAGCAGCTGGCTTGTTGATCAGGTAGCCCTGCCCTGGCTGCATAACGAAATTCGCAGGATCCCATACCTCTCCGTCCCAACCGACACTCCCCCAACCGTTGTTCTTCCAATAGTAGATATCGATGATGTCTCCGCCGGCGATAGAGGAGAGGGTCGTGTTAGTTATTGCAATGGCGGCTGGATAAGCATACCCGCAACCGTTAAAACCACTCTTCAGAGGAGCGACGTCGTTAGTTGCTCCGTTGTTGGCTCCGGGAATCTCACCACGAATCGTTATAGTGTTCGTTACCGATGCCGACCCCTCCATTTGCACGAACAACACATCTCCACGATAGAACTTGTGAGTACCTGGATCCCATACCTCTCCGTCGAAATTCTCGGAACCCCATCCATTATTTACCCAGTAGTAAGCAGCGACCGTATGCGAGAAATTCGTTCCGAAAAGATCATAGACGGTCCACGGAGTGCCATCCAACTTATCGAAGTCAATCCTCAGAAATACAACCTTATCGCCTGGTACCGTGAACGTCTCATACCCCACACCGTTCACGCTGAACACGGGGGGCGCCTCGGCCTTGACGGCTACGCCAGCCAGAACCACACACGCTGCGATCAATGCTAACTTCTTCATGGTGCTCCTCCTGCTATCAGCCTTATCCGGTTTGATCCTGTAAATACGATACCCCCAGCGAAACCATCCGTCAACAGCTTTTTGGGAACTTTTTTTGCCCGCTGTTCTCAACTCATATGACAATAGAATAGGCGCAGGGGGCGGGGGCGTCAAGGGGAATTTTGGGGGAATTTTGGATGTCGGATTTCGGATTGGAGAGGCGGAGAGGGAGAGAAGGTGGGAGGTGTTAGGTGGGAGGGGAACCAGAGGTCAGAGGTGTGGGGTCGATGTCCTCATCGACCTCTCGCGTGGTGCGGACCCAGACCGAGGCGGATGAGGACATCCGCCCCACAACAGGCCGCCGGCGGAACGGGATGAGGCGAGGGGCGGGGGTGGATTTGCATATAGTGAATGATGGCGGGAGGGGCGATGGGGCGGGAGGGAGATTGGTTGCATTGGTTTCATTTGGGCGCGGAGCACCTGGAGACGGCGGTCCTCCGCCGTTTTGGCGGCGGGTTTGGCGCCGTGCGAGAACGGCGGGGACCGCCGTCTCCAGTGGAGGCGTGCCGCAGACCTCGGGACGCGACTGCCGCCAGCCAACCGCAACGCGTCGCGCAGCGACGCGGCTACAACCGGCTACCACTCCTGCAGCCTGGAGACGGCGGTCCTCCGCCGTTCTGGCGGCGGGTTTGGCGCCGTGCGAGAACGGCGGGGACCGCCGTCTCCACGGGAACTCTATGCCGGAAGGCTGGCCAGCAGTTCGTCGGGACCGAGGATCTTGAGGGACGCATGACGAAAATCGGTCTGATTCCGGGTCACAATGACATCAGCCCCGGCCAACCGGCCGGCTTGTTCGAGCACGGCGTCCTCGAAGTCCGTCACCTTGCTCCGGATCGCTTCCTCCAGCACCGTGCGATTGACTGGCGCAATCTCGAACAACGCCATCAGTTTCTGCACCGCCTGGCGCGCCGCCGGGCGAGGCATGGCCTGGGTCAGAAGGTAGTCGATGGTCGTGATCGTGGTCGCGCACAGAAGCCCTTCCAGGCGCGAGCGCTCGACTAATCCGAACACCTCGGCCGACGCCGCCACGAACGGACGCCGGGCGAGGAGCACATCGAGAACGACGTTGGTATCCACCAGGACTCTCACGAATACTTCTCCCGCAGATGCTTCCGATAGTCCGCTTCCGACAGCCCCCGCGTCTTGAGGACCCCGATGAGCGAAGCCGTGACGGGAGGGTGTTCCGATGGCGCCCGCCGTCCCAACGCCAGTGAATTGAAGAAGTCGCCGACGATTTGCGACACCGACTTGCCCCGGCGACCGGCTTCCATCTTGGCCGTGCGGATCAATTCCGCATCCATGCGCAGCGTGAGTTTTGTGTGCATGACGTATACTTTATGTCCGTGTATACGTCTTGTCAATCTCCAGGGCGGGGGCGGAGGCGAGAAGGTGGGAGGGGAGGTGGGAGGTGGGGGAGAAGGCGAGAAGGTGTTGGGTGGGAGGTGATAGGTGTTGGGTGGGATGAGTGTGCGAAGCGCGTGGAGTGCGCGGGCTTGACCGCGCTTTGACTTCGGCGCGGCTTGACGCGCCGTTGCGGAGGAGAAGGAGACTCGCCAAGAGGCTTGTTTTGCGGTGCGTCGCATTGGGGCGCGGAACACCTGGAGACGGCGGTCCTCCGCCGTTCTGGCGGCGGGTTTGGTGCCAAGCCAAGCGAAACGGCGGGGACCGCCGTCTCCAGTGGAGGCGTGCCGCAGACCTCGGGACGCGAC
>CAZTAJ010000224.1:0-4463 GCA_964611575.1 uncultured Verrucomicrobiota bacterium | reverse complement strand
GGCGGGATTACCGCCCAGGAGACAGAGCCCGGCGTAACGCTGTAAGAGGAAGATAGAAGTCCATTATCCCTGCACCAAGGTCTGGGATGTCTACGCGGCTCTTGGCGACCGGGTGGTTTACACGCCTTATGTGATGAACACCGGCGCGGCTGAGTTCCCCTCACTGGCCGATTTCATCCGGGAGCTGCTCCGCCGCGACTGCGCGAAGGCCAGATTCTGGTTCTGTACCTGCTCCGAGTGGGGCGATGTCGCCGAACTGCGCCGGGCCATGGAAGGATTTGGAGGGGACCTGGCATGAACCATACCCTTGGTCATTGTTGTCTTGAATTCCGCCGGCTATATGCATCGTATCGATCTATACCCAACCAAACCAGGAGGTTCTGATGTCGGCATTACGGAAGACCCAGACCGCCGGCTGAGTGAGCACTTCCAGGGACGCAACACGTCAACGGCCCCACGCCGGCCCTTTGTCCTGGTGCGTGCGGAGTACTACCTCGCCAAGTCCGACGCAGAGCGCCGTGAACGGTATCTGAAGACCGCCAAGGGCCGGCGAACCATCCGCCTCATGCTTCAAGACAGCCTGGTCCAAGCACGCGGCCAGTCACCAGAGCCGCCTGCGCTACGCTCCGGCGCCACGGTGACTGGCTACATCCGCAGGATCGCATTGACGGCCTGCAACAGCGTGTCTTCGTCACGCTTGTGTACGAACGTGCGTACATTCGGCAACTTCACTTGCGGATCCTGCAACCCTTGTCCATCGTATATCACGATGGGTATCTTCCGCGTCGTCGGCATGGTGCCCAGCATGGCGGCAAGGGCAGGCCCATTCAAGTGCGGCATGATGTAATTGAGCAGGATCAAGTCCAGCGTTTGCCTCACCGCGGTTTCGATGGCGGCATAACTGATGCCGACCCCGACAGCCTCGTATCCATTCCGGCTTAGTACGCTCACGAGCCGTCCGCGAAGGTGGTCATCGTTTTCCACCACCAGGACTCTCGTGCGGCGGCGCGGACCCGAGGGATTCGTTTCCGGTTCGGGAGGCGGAGCGGATTGCTTTGAGATGATGTGGTCGATTTCGCGGAGCAACGTTTCGATGTCCGTTGTCTTGGAAAGAAACCCGTCAACGCCGGTATTTCGGAAGAACTCGCTCAACTCGGCGCGGGCCGTAAAGACCAGCACCGGGAACTTCAAGGCGCCGGCGACTTGAGCTATCTGTTTCAGGAACGCCATGCCCCCGATGCCCGGCATGCTGATGTCGAGGATGATCAGGTCCGGCCTGCCGGCTTCGATGCATTGCAGCGCCTGCTCGGCGCTTTCGGCCTTGATGACCCGGTACCCCTCGAACTGCAACTGATCCCCAATGGTCAGGAGAATGGCCGGATCATCGTCCACCAGCAAAATGGTACCTCGAGTCGCCGGCGTCATGGTGCACCTCTTTTCGCGTTTGAGTTAAGCAGGGCGTTGTCGACGCCATCCAGGAAGCTCGCATCCGTCCAAGGCTCCTGAATCACAGGAATCTCATACCCCCGCAGGATCTCGTGAGTCTCGCGGTCGATGCCATTGTCCGACAAGACGAGGATGGGCAGGTTGTGCAGGGGATCCTCGTTCTTCATCAGCGCGATGAAGGCACCGCCCATGCCCCCTTTCATGGAGAAATTGAAAACCACAAGGTCCGGGCGTTTCTGTCGGGCGACATCCAGGGCCTCGCCCTGGCTCCGGCAGTCCAGGATGGGGTACCCGTGCGTGGTCAGCAGGCCGGCCACGCGCGCGCGACTACTCTCGGCGTCGTCGGCAACCAGAACCGTCGGCGGGGGAGCCAGGGGCAACGTGATGGTGACCCTGGTGCCCTTTTTCAGGGCTGGCGGCGGACTGACGATGGTGATCGCCCCTCCGTGCAGTTCCACGATCTGCCTTGCCATATACAGCCCCAGTCCCGTCCCACCCACGTGTTCGGCGGCCTTGTAGAACTTCATCGTGACCTTGTCGATGTGGTGAGGCGCAATACCCACGCCGTTGTCCGTCACGCTCAGATACAACCTGTCGTGACGCGCGTCATCCCGGCGCAACGTGATCTCCACCGTGCCGCCGGCGGTGAACTTGACGGCGTTGCCTGCGACATTGATCAACACCCGCTCCAACTTGAGGAGATCGCCGTCGACGAATCCCAGTCCGTCGGGCACGGTCATCCGAACCTCAACCTGTTTCGCCTGGGCATAGTCCCGCAGAGCGTTTACGCTTCGGCGGACGAGGCGCGCAAACGGCGTCTTCACCCGGTGCAACTGCAGGGCGCCGGCCTCCAGGCTGCTGAGGTCCAGGATGTCCTCCACCGTCTTGAGCATTCTGATGCACTCCTGGTTGAGCAGCGTCAGACGTTGCGCGATGTCCTCCGGCGGGGGCCCGGCGACTCCACGCAGCAGGTTGGTGATGCCGAAGCGCATCGACGCCAGGGGCGTTTTCAGTTCGTGCGACACATTCGCTACGAACTCAGAGCGCGCCCGGTCATGCTTCTCGAGGCGTGCCACCGCCTGGGAGAGTTCCTCCGTGCGTTCTCGCACTCGCACCTCAAGCCCTTCCTTGGCCGCCCGGAGGTCGTCCTCAGCCTGTTTGTGATCGGTGATGTCGCGGGAGATGCCGACGGTGCCGATGATGTTGCCCTCATCGTCGTGCAGGGGCCATTTGGATGTGGACACCCAGGTTACCCGGCCGTCGGGCCACGTTTCCTTCTCCTCCTTGGCTACGATGGGCTGGCCGGTGCGAATGATCGCTTGTTCGTCGTCGAAGGCCTGGCGGGCATGTTCCTTGGAAAAGAAATCGGAATCCGTTCTTCCGACCGCTTCGAGGGGATCGGTCAACCCGAAGCACGTGGCCAGGGTCGTGCTGATGTACAGAAAACAACTTCGCCGGTCTTTGAAATAGACGTGATCGGAGGTGTGAGCCAGGAGGCTATCGATCAGCACACGCGGCATCATCAGCGCCTCTCCTGGCGTGAGGCGACGCTTCGGGTCGTGACTCGCCTGTCGTTTGTCAGTCATGGTCTGTGTACCAAAGCCGCCAATGCAGCAGCCATCCGTTCTGGCGTCAGCACATGCGTTGCGGCGCCGAGGCTGATCGCTTCCCCCGGCATGCCATGTACGATCGAACTCGCCTTGTCCTGGGCAAACGTGATCCCCCCGGCATCCTTGATCAGTTTCAACTCGGCGGCGCCATCCTTGCCCATACCGCTCATGAGGATGCCGACGGCCTCCTGCCCAAACGTCTCCGCCACCGAACGGAAGAGGTAGGACACCGACGGGCGCAGAAAATGCTCCGGCGGCGCGTCACTGAGCGCGATCCTGCCGCCGGTCGAGACGCCCATCTGAAGATCGTCGGGCGCCACATAAACCCGGCCCTTCCACAGGGGTTCATGGTTCGTGCAGAGGTAGACGGGAAGGGGCGACGCAGTGTTCAGCCAGTCCACGAAGCCGCGGGCAAATCCCCGGGCGATGTGCTGCACAATCAGGATGGGAACGGGGAAGTCGGCGGGCAACAACGTGAGCAATTGATGAATGGCCGGCGGGCCGCCGGTGGAAGCGCCGATGGCGACAACCTGGATCGGCTGTTTGACCGGCGGCAGGGCGGGTCCGGGGACCGTTCGCGCGGGTGGGCGTTTCGGCCAGCGCCGGAGCACCTTCACGGCCGACATTTGCCTGACGGTCGCCAGGATCTCCGCCACGGCTTCCGCGTAGCCGGGATGGCCGGGACCGGGGGGCTGCGGCAGGCAGGCCAGGGCGCCCGCTTCGAGAGCCTTGAACGACGAGGCCTGTTCCTTGGGTTCCCAGGTGGCGCTGATGACAATGATGGGGACCGGCGTGGACTCCATGATGAGGCGGGTGGCCTCATACCCATTCATGTCGGGCATGTGGATATCCATGGTGATGATATCCGGTTTCTGCCGCGCCACAAAAGCCAGTGCCTCCCTGCCGCCGGATACTGCCCCGACGACTTGAATGCCGGGGTCCGACGTCAGGATATGGGTCAGGTTGGACCGAACGACTCCCGAATCATCCACAACCAGAACGCGGATCCGCAGGATTTCGGGTTTCGGGTTCCGGGTTTCGGATGGGGAGTTATGGTTCATCAGACCAGTCTCCTGATCACTTCCAGGAGATTGCTTTGCTCGAAACTGCTTTTGACGATATAGGCGTTGGCGCCCACCTCGATCCCGCGTTCGCGATCCGATTGGGATCCCCGCGAGGTGACCAGCACGACGGGCAATTCGCCGAGTTTCCCGTCACCCCGGATACGTGCCGTCAGGTCGAATCCGTCCATCCGCGGCATCTCGATGTCCGAGACCACGGCGTCAAAAGGTCTCTCATGGAGTGCGGTCCAGGCTTCGACGCCGTCGATCACCGTACTCACCTCAAAACCAGCCGAGGCGAGAATGTTCTTGAGCAGCATGCGGGAGGTGATCGAATCCTCGGCCA
>CAZTAJ010000223.1:0-4527 GCA_964611575.1 uncultured Verrucomicrobiota bacterium | reverse complement strand
AGCCTCCCCCGCTGGTTCCGTAGGTGCGACGAATTTCATTTTCTGAGGGGCTGCGTGACAATGCTCGCAGTGACGATGGCCCCCCGCTATAGTCACGGATCCTTGGCGGCAGACCATCACCATGGACATCAAAGACCTCAGCGGCATTGGATTTGGATTGGCAGGGGCGGCATGCCAGTCGTGCTCCTACATCTTCACCCGGCGCTTTGTGGGACGGACCGGCGGCACGCCCGCCCTCCTGCTCATCGCCTCGCATCTTCTCATGGGAATCGGGTCGATCCTGGCGCTGGCGATCCTGGCCCCGCGCCACCTGCCGCCGTTTTCGGCCTATGCCCTGCCCCTCGCCGGCGCCGCCACCTTCTACCTGGTGGCACAGCTCGGCCTATTTCAAGTCCTGCGACAGGTGGAATCCTCCCGCGTGGCGCCGTTGCTGGGTCTCAAGGTCATCGTATTGGCGGGCCTGGCCGTGGGGCTGATGAGGCAGGAACTGCATCCGCTGCAATGGGCGGCGGTGGGCCTCAGCGCGGCGGCAGCCTGGTTGTTGAATGAAGCCGGCGGCCGCATGCCCGGTCGCTGCCTGGCCTGGCTGGGCGGAACGATCGTGTGCTACTGCCTGTCCGATCTGAGCATCGGGATGCTGATGACCCGACTGGAAAGCGTGGAGCCTTCGCCGGCCCTGACCGGCACCGCGCTGACGTACATCCTCTGCGCGGTCCTCGTCCTGCCGTTCGCGTTCCGCCACGACCTGCGGCAGCCGCACCTCTGGATCCTGGCGGCACCTTTTGCCGCGCTCTGGTTTGGCGCCATGTGCCTGCTCTACGCCTGCTTTGGCCTGATCGGCGTGGTGTTCGGCAACATCGTGCAGTCCACCCGGGGCATCCTGTCGGTGGTTATCGGCTGGGGCCTGGTCCGCCTCGGCCACACGCACCTGGAATCACGCATCACCCGTCGCGTGTTCTGGCGGCGCGCGACCGGGGCCCTGCTCATGCTGGCCTCGGTCGCGCTCTATCTGCTGGCGCGGTAGGCGGCCGTCACAGGATCGCCTTGCCGACAAACACGAGCACAAAGATGGCCACGGTTTCGATGATGCCGAGGGCCATCAGGTAGTTGCCGGCCCCCTGGCCGGTCTCGCCCAGCGCATCGGCCGCCGCCGCGCCGGCCACCCCCTGCATCCAGGCGGAGACGCCCAAGGCCGCGCCGCTGAAGATTCCCACGCCCACCAAGTCCATCCAGTTGGCCGGCGACGTCACGGCGACCGCCAGGATCTTGTTCATCACGATCATGCCGTAGATCGTCTGCGACAAAGGCGCGCCGATGAAGGCGAGCAGCATGAACGGCGCCGCCTTCTGTTGTGCATAGCACTTCTTCCAGACCCCGATGGCGGCTGGTGCCGCCGCACCCGCGCCCAGCGCGGACCCCAACGCCGAAAGGCCCAGCACCGCCGCGCCCCCCATCTTCCCCAGCGCCATCATCGATTCACCAGTCATCGTCGTCTCCTTCCGTTGTTTCGCTTATTCATCCCGGCGGGCGTCTGCCGGCATGCCCGTTCGTCCCCGCCGATTCGTCCCGCTCAACCTTGTCCGCTTTGCTCACCCACGCCCTTCGCGCCGGAAGGGCGAATACGGAATCCCCGTCCATTGCATGCCCAGGTGGCCCGAAAACTCCAGCGTATTCAACCGGACGCCGTGCACAATCACGCCCAGCGCCGACAGCAGAATGTTGAGCGCATGCGCCAGGAACAGGATCAGCGCCGCCGCCAGGGCGGCGCCCACGCTGTGAATCCCGCCGCCCACCGCCATATCGTTGAAAGCCATGCTGATCGCCGTGCCGGCGCTGCCGACGGCGAACAGGCGCACATACGATACCACGTCGCCGAAGTTGTTGATGACGGACAGCGGCAGCATGACGTGATTGGGCCACTCCGTCTTCATAACCTTGAACGGCGTCATGAACAACAGTACCGCGGCCAGCCCGACGGAAAACAGCGGCAGCACAAACCCCGGCAGGGCTTTCCCCAGGATCATATTCTGCGCCATGAAGTACATCGTCCAGGTGATCGCGATCCAGCCGAACTGCGCCAACGCCTGGAGGCTCTTCCCAACCCGCACCGCATTCCACGCATGGGCAATGGTCAGGTGGATGGAGCCGATCAGGAAGCACAGCGACATGAGATTGGCCTCATCCGTCAACCAGGCGATGCGCACCCCCTGCAACGGCGCCGGCAGCGATTCGAACCGGATGCCGAAGTAGGACCCGGCCAGCACCCCCCACACGATCGTGCATACGCTGAGAATGCCCAGCAGGCGGGGCAGTTCCGGCGGGGCCTTCCGGGCAAACAGGCGAATGCCCAGGGTCAATGCCAGGAACAGCGCGCCGTACCCGGCGTCCCCCACCAGCATGGCGAAGAAAAGGCTGTAGAACAGCAGGAACACGCCGCTGATGTCGACTTCCTCATAGCCGGGCACGATGCCGATGATTTTGAAGATGGCCTTGACGGGCTCGATCCAGGCGGGGTTGCGGAGCAGCGTGGGAACCGGGGCGCCCGCCTCCGGTTCAGTCAGCATCAATCCCCAGCCGTGAGCGACGGAGGCTTTTCTCAACTCCTCGGCGCGTTCCGCGGGGCAATACCCCTGCAGGTACGTAATCGTGCCGGTCTGACCCATGCCGTCGCGCGCCTCCAGGAAGGTCATGGCATCGGTCAGCGTTGCCACCCGCGCCCGGACATCGGTCAAGCGGCCCGCCAGTTCCCCAAGGCGCCGGCCGACGGCGTCGAACGATGCCCGCTGCGAGGCCAGGTCCCGGTCATAGGCCGCCAGCGAACGGGGCGGCAGGGGCATCTCGCGGCCCGGCAGGCTGGCCGACTCGGAACGGCTGATCAGCGCCACAAACCGGCCCGAGGCGTCCTCCCGCAGGACCACCAGGCTGGCACCCTCCGGAACGTCCACCGGCTCACGCCCCAGGACATAAAGCCGCAAAAACACGCCCGTGGCGGCGAGTCGCTGCACCGATTCGGGTTCGAACTGACCGAACGGCTCAACGGCCGCGCGCTCGCGTTGCAGTTGTTCGATCGTCCCCTGGAGATCCTTCCCCTGCCGGACGAGGCGAAGCGTCTCGGATACAACATCATCCACCGCCAGACCTGCCGCAGACCCCTCCACCGGCTCCGCCTGTCCCGCCAGGATCTCGGAGGCCGCGCGCGCGGCCTCCAGGCTCACGCGGGCTCCGTTCAGATCGGCGCTGTCCGGGGGCGCGACCGGCGTCAGGTGAATCGCACCGAGATCGCGCAACCGGTTCAGCGTCTCGTCCTGGTCCCGCATCAGGCAGAGCAGCGTGATGCGTTTCATGGGCACGATCATGAGTCGGCCTCCTCTTCGAAGACGGCTCCATCGGTGTGCGTCAAAGCCACTTCCTCGAACTCGGCCGACCGGCCCTTGGCAAACTTGGCGCGCGCCACCCCCGCCGTCTGCTGGTCGCCCAGGAAGATCTTGATCACGCGGATATCGTCGCGGGCCTCGGGGATCTTGACCTTTTCGAACAGGTTGACGCGCTGCGAGGTCGTACGCAATTCTTCGCCGATCAGCCGGTGTTGCTCACGCAACACCCGAACCTCGACCTGGAGTTGGACCCGTTGCTCCAGCATGTCGAGCGCATCATCCAGCCACGACGGCGTCAGGAAAAGATCCAGATCGGCGCGATCGAAGACGATGTCCTTGAACACCGGCACGATGACCCCCGCGACATTGCTCTCGTCCAGCACCACCTTGCCGACCCGGGTGAGTTCCGGGAAAGCCACGGGCTCGGCAAACAGGCGCACCCAGTGCTCCAGCGCCGCGTTCACGTCCCGCGACTGCGCGTCCTTCTCGGCAATCTGCGCATCGATCCCGTGCATTTCCGCCTGCAACTGCATCTTCTTGAGCTGCAGCATGGGCAGAAAGCGCTCGAACCGCCGCAGCGCCTCGCGCTGGGCCTTGAGCTCGTTCTTGGTATGTTTGATCTTCGCCACGGAAAGAAATGCAGGGTTCAGGGTTCAGGGTTCTTCGTTCGTGGTTCTTGGTTCGTGGTTCGTGGTTATTCGTTACTCGTGGTCACTCTTCACGCTTCACTCTTCACGCTTCACGTCTCACTTGCCCGCGACCTCTGACTTCGGCCAGAACTTCTCGATCAGTTTCGAGGGGATCCCGGTTTCGACCGGTTCAAAGCAATCCGCCAGGATGCGCCACCCGCGATCGAGGGCGCCTTCGAGCGGGATGTTCACCGACAGATCCATCATGTCCTTCTCGAACCGGTGGCCGTATTTCAGCAGGCGCTGGTCCCAGCCGCTCATGCGGAAACCCATCGACTGTTTTTCCAGGGTCTCACGATACCCGGCATAGAGCTGGATCATGGAGTTCATGATCGTGCGATGATCTTCGCGGGTCTTGCCGTTCACGAGCTGCTTGAGGCGGCTGAGCGAGCCGAACGGTTCGATGCGCCCGTTGCGCAGGTAGAACTGGCCCTCGGTGATGTAGCCGGTGTTGTCCGGCACCG
>CAZTAJ010000222.1:0-4582 GCA_964611575.1 uncultured Verrucomicrobiota bacterium | reverse complement strand
GTTCGACAATCTTCTTGCCCTCGGGTGTCTGGGCCCGGGCCTTGATCGCCGGCAGATCGGTCTTGCGAAACAGCAGCCGCGGATGCTCGCCCGGCTGAACTGGCACGAAGCCCGGCACCGGTGCTGGCCAATTCGTTTGCGCCGCCCCCGCGGCATCTTTCTTGTCCCGTGGTTCCGCCTTGGGCGGCTCGGCCGCTCCCGCCGCCAGTGCCAGGCCCAGTGTGGCGAGCACTACCAGTGAGGTTAGCTTGGTGATTGCGTTCATCGGTTTCTCCTTGCGGCTGTGGCCGCGGGTGGGGTTGTTGTTCATGGTGTTTCCGTGCTCCTTGTCTTTGTCATGGACTGCGATGTTGTTCTGCATGTTCGCTTCTCTCTCAGAGCGTGATTCAGAAGTCCCCTTGTAGCTGCGAGCCTGCTCGCGGCTCGGTTGGGGTTGCTCTGTTGGCGCAATGCCGCGAGCAAGCTCGCGGCTACAATTCTCATCGGCAAAGGTTTTCAAAACACGCTCTCAGTACTGCGCCGTCACGGTGACTGTGCCGGTTAAACCCCGCCGGAGGGTGATAGTTTCCTTGTCCTTGTCATACGAGGTCCATGGTTTTCCGTTGACTGTCACGCCCTTGATCGGCGCGGCCTTGGGATGGCGCAGGCGCAACACCTGGGTAATCGGTTTGTCTTTATTCCTTCGTTTTTTGACGCTGCATTGTTGATCGAACTGCGTCCTCTGGCTGGGCCATCGGAAAATCGAACTGGTACGAGCCGGCTTCGAGCCGCAACTCGGTCCGGTCGGGTTCACTCGCGAGAAGCCTGACCCCAGTCGTCGATCCCAACGGCAATCCGCCTTCGGTGACAGCGCGCGGATCGGTCGCCGGCAGACAGAGCGTCGCGGTGGTGTTGGCCGGCAGAGCGACCGCCAGGGTCACCCGATCGCCCGAACGCCGCCAGTTGCTGATGATCGGCCCGTGTACCGATTGGTACCGGCATTCGACCCAGTTCACGCTGGCGACAAAGGCCGGCCGCAGCAGGACGTGCTTGAATCCCGGCTGGGCCTCGTCCCACTGGATGCCGGCGAGTCCTCGGTAGAACCATCCGCCGATATACGGGAAACAGGAGTGGATGTGCGAGTAGTACCCGTTCCATTGTTCCCAGCAGGTCGTGGCGCCCTGTTCGAGCATGTACCCCCAGCCTGGATGGGTCGTGCGGTTGACGAACAGATCAACCAGGTCATTGCGGCCGAGTTCCAGCAGACAATCGACCACGATCTGGATGCCAATCATGCCAGCGTTGAGATGGCCCCGGTCCTGTTCGCGCAGGGTTTGCTCGTAACGCCGCAGCACTGCGGCCCGTTGCGCGGGCGGCGTGACCCCGACCATTACGGGGAACAACAGGTACGGTTGCTCGCCATTGACGTAGCTTTGGTTGACGGGATCGAAGTACTCCTGGTGGATCGCCTGTTGGGCCAGACGGGTCTGGGCGGCAAACTGCGCCGCATCCTCCGCCGCTCCCAGCCGCTCGGCCATCTGCTGCATGATCCGCAGCAGATGGACTCGATAACAATTATTGAAGAACTGCCGAGACCGGTCATCCACCCAGTTGTCCTGGCCAGCGTCCATACCCCGGCCCGGCGGCACCCAGTCCCCGAGGTTCTCCCATTTCTTGCCGGGATAGAGGTCTTGCAGCAGATGGTTCGTGCAGTGCGATTGCAGGAAGGCCATGAACGCCTTCATTGTCGGATACCCGTCGGCCAACACCCGTTGATCGCCGTGGAACAGGTATGTCTTCCACGGCACCACGATGCACATCGCACTCCAGGCCGGCCCGCCGCCAGTCCCGTGCGGACAGGGGGCCACAAAAGGCAGCGCACCATCCGGGCGCGCTTCGTCCCACCAGTTGCGCGCCCACTTGGCGTATATCGTGGCCGTATCGAAGTTGAAACTGCCCGTATCCATGATGGTCTGGCCATCGCCATACCCGAGCCGCTCGCGGTGCGGACAGTCCACAGTCATCCCGCCGAGATTCAGACATCGGTAGGTCCAGCGCACCATCTCGTGGATGCGGTTGTACAAGTCGCTGGAACAGCGGAACGACCCGGCATCATCCATCCTGGTCTGCACGGGAATGGCTTCCAGGTCCGCGAGCACGGGGGGCGCGTCAAGCCCTTCGATCAGCACGTAGCGGAACGCGTGATAGTTGAACACGTTGGCGAAGGTGTCGTGCTCTTCGCCCGCGGCGATGAACTCATCGCGCTGGCCATAGACGACCAGATCGCCATGCATGCACCAGCGATTGGGGGCCGGCGCGTCCGGGGCCAGGTTCCGGGCATCCAGATCGGCATACCGCATCGAGACGAACTGGCCGCGCCGCAGACCGCGGAACGTAGCCCGCATCATCCCGGTCAGGTTGGTGCCGAAATCGACCAGGAACGTGCCATCGGGGAGCCGTTCGAGGCTGACCGGGCGGATGGCCGGCAAGGTGATGTTGCCACCGCAAGGCTGGGCCGTGCAGGGCACGGCCGGCACCGTGACGACGACTGCGGGCCGCCAGCCGATCGTGGCCTCGGTGGTGGACCACCAGCGAGGATGCCAGCGACGGGCATCCACGCGTTCGCCGCCGAAATCATTGTTGCGCCACGTCCCCACCCGTTGCCGCTCGCTGGGGTGGGTCTGCCAGGACGCGTCGGTGCCGATGCGCCGCGCCCCGCTGGAATTGGACAGTTCCAGTTGAAGGCGGATGACCGGGCTGAAGTGCACGACGCCCGGGTATCCCGCCGTGTACCAGCCCTGGCCCGTGCGCAGGCCGATGTGATTGTGGCCCGGGTGCAGGTGCCCGCTCACCTCGTAGGTCCGGTAATACGTGCGCTTGGCGTAATTGCTCAGGGCCGGCGCGAGAACCTCGTCGCCGATTTTCTGGTCGTTGACGTACAACTCGAAGTAGCCCAGCACCGCGACATGGACCACCGCGCATTGCGGCTTGGTGTCCAGCGCAAAGGCGTGTCGGAACCAGGGAGCCGAATCGGGTTGCGGTGCGCCGATCCATTGCGCCTCCCAGTCGGCCGGATCCAACAACCCCATGGTCCACCAAGCCGGCTCGCTCCAGTCCGAGACCGTCCCGTCTTCGAGCCAGACCCGCACCTGCCAGTGACAATGCTGGCGCGAGACCAGCGATGCACCCGCATAGGTCACGTGAACAGAGGCATCAGACTCCACCCGCCCGGAATCCCACAGGTCGGCCCGGCCCTCGGTGAGCGACACCAGGCTGGTAGCCACCAGCACCTGATAGGCGATCTGCCGACAACCGCGCCGGGGCGATGTCAGGATCCAACTCAGTCGGGCCAACGGGTTGTCGATGCCCAGCGGATTGACGCGGTATTCGCAGCGCAGCCAAACCGGTTTCAGATGATCGATCTTCTGGTCTTGAGAAACCAGGTCGTTGCCGTGGTTGGGGTTGTTGTTCATACGATTCCTTGTTTCCGATGCGGTTTGTTGCCCCTGATGTCGGTCTGCATTCCGTCAAGTTGAAGTCAGACTGAATACCGTTCCAGCGAATCCGGGAATCCCAGGACGGCGACGCGATCTCGGAACGGGTGCATGACTTCTCCTTATCCCTCATCCGGGTATTCCAGCCAGGCGAGCAGCCCCAGCGGGCGGGCGGCGGCGGCGAAGGTGGCAAGGCCGGGATAGTTGAAGGCGAAGGTGGCGCCGGAACTGCCGGAGGCGCCGAGCAGGATCGCCCCGCAGGGGTCGGCGCGTTTGACGAAGTCGCGCGCGGCGGGCGGCTGCCGCAGGGCGTGGGCGAGCTGGCGGACGCCCACCTGCAGATAGCGGAGGTCGCCGGTGATGCGCCAGGCGTGGGTCAGCAGGAGCAGAACCTGCGGCGGGGCGAAGGGTCGGCGCAACGAGGGGAACTCCTTATAGACGAAGACGCCGTCCGGCCCCCGCATGTGCGCGATCAGGTCGTCGGTCATCGACACCACCAGGGCGTCGATGCGAGGGTTCGGCTGCAGGCGGGTGTAGCGGGCCAGGCTGTTGCCGGTGAGGGCGATCATGAACGGGACCCGCGGCATGCTGTGGCTGGTGTACGGCGCCAGGAAGGAGCCAAAGTGGTCGTGCCAGCGCAGCAGCCGTCTGACCACATCGTCCGCGGCGTCCCGCCACATCTGTTCGCCAGTGCCCAGGGCCATCGCCACCAGCGTGTCGAGGGCCCAGCCCAGTTCGCGCACCGAGAGCTGGGCGATGTCGCGGAGGAAAGGGCGCTCCAACTGGCGGAGTACGTTGTTGGCCACCGACTGCGCCGCCTCCAGGCCCTCGCCGCGCCCGGTCAGGAAGTAGTAGTCCAGGAAGGCGTCCACCCATTCGTGCGAGGGGGAGACACCGCCCGGCGTGCCCACCGCCGGCGCGTGGTCAGCGGTGTGCGCCCAGAGTCCACCCTGTTGGAGCGGATCGGGGCTGTAGTGGCACAGGTCCACGTCCAACCAGTGCCGTGCGGCTACCAGGGCCGCGTCGAGGGCGGCACGCTCGCCGGTCTGGAAGTGGAACTGGGCGCAGTTGTGGGCATGGTCGTATTCGTTGTTGATCCAGACCGTCTG
>CAZTAJ010000221.1:0-4603 GCA_964611575.1 uncultured Verrucomicrobiota bacterium | reverse complement strand
CAGGCGGAACTGGGCTGCGACGTGTTCGACAGTTCCTGCGTCATGCGGGGGAATTATCAGACCGCAAAGGTGAGGGAAAAGAGGGAGGGGGATGTCATCGTGTCTGAAACCGAGATTCTCGGAAGGACACTCCGTACCGTCGTGCGGGAATTCCCTTACGGGGATCAGGTGACCAGCGCGATCGCCGAGTACCCGGTCAAATCCGTGGAAGACCTCAGGCTCATGGAGTCGCTGCTTGAAGACTACCGTTTCGAGTTGGCGGTGGAGGAATGGAAACGCAAATCCGCCGCGTTAGGCGAGCAGGGGGTGATGGCGGGCGGGGCGCATGCCACGCCGATCATGGGGTTGATCCTGCTCAAGATGGGGTTGGAGAACTTGATCAACGCCATGTGCGAGTACCCGCGGGAACTCCATCGCCTCATGGACCGCATTCAAGAGTCAAATCTCAAGGCATACCGCGAGGCGGCGGAGTCCGAGTGCGACGTTATCTATTCGGTCGAAGATGTGAGCACGCTCCTGGTCAGTCCGGACATGTTCCGCCAGTATGTGCTGCCGCCCTTGAAAGAATACGCCGACCTCTGCCATCGTTCGGGAAAACTGTTTGTCGTCCACACTTGCGGGCACATCCTGGACTTTCTCCCGATGTTTCCGGAGACCGGTATCGACGCCCTTCACTACCTGACCCAGCCGCCGCTGGGCAACACCCCTCTGAAAGAAGCCCGGCAGGCGTGGGGCGACAGGATCACGATCATGGGGGCGCTGGCGCCCGTCAAACTGGAATCGGCGTCCGCCGCGGAAATCGTGGAGGAGACCCGCGGCATGCTCGCTGACGCGGGCAGTGACCGCTCCTTTGTCCTGATGACCTCGTCCAAGCCGCAGGTGCCGGAGGAGAACTTGAGGGCCGTTGCGGAAACAATGAGGAGGCAAAGAAAGGAGAGCAATGAAAATTAGGAAATGGGTTAGTCATACGGGAGTATTGTTGGCCCTGGTGGGGGCCGTGTCCATTCACGCTGAGACGCTGCCGGACCTGAAGAAACGGCAGGGCGAGTTGGCCCGGCAAGTGAAAGATCAGGAGGCCGGGGCGGCGGCGCTCAAGCGGCAGATCGCCGAGAATCGCGTGGCGCTTCTGGCGGCTGAAAAAACAGCGATGCCGGAACCGGAGGAACCACAGCTCTGGATTCCGCGCCTGAAAAAAGCCCCGGTCATTGATGGCCTCGTCGGGGCGGAGGAGTGGGCCGATGCGGTGATGTATCCCGGCGCGGCAGGCGCGTTCCGGATGCTGGCACGGCCCGGCACGGAAATCTATTTCGGCTGGGCCGCGGACAACTTCTACATGGCCCAGCGGATGAAGATGCGCAAAAACGAGAAGCCGGTCATCTGGTGCCGTGAGCCGAAGCAGGACAACGTGCATCCCATCGAAACGGTGGTCGAACTTTACCTCGACACCAAAGGCAACGGCTCCATCGGCCTGCCCGCGAAATGGCAGTTCCTCGGCAATGCGGTGGGCAATGAATACGACATCGAACACCAGTATACCATCGGTCAAAGGGATTACGACTGGAACGGCGACTGGCAATACGCGCAGCAAATGAGCGCGGACGGCGAGTATTGGGAGACCGAGATGGCCATTCCACGCACGACGATTTATCTGAAAGACCCCATCGCCGCCGGCGCCTCATGGAACATCGGCGCCGCCGCCAGCCTGCAATACCCCCGGCAATGGAGCGGGTTCTACGGTTGGACCATCGCGGCAAAGCTAGTGGAAGAGACGCCGGAAATCCGTATGGATGGCATTTCCAAGTCGCTCGATGGCAAGCATGTCGCCTTCGAGATAAAGATCCGAAACACGACGGGAAAACCGTTTTCCGGCAACGTCGTTACCCGGGTTTCCGAAAGCGCGAAGAAGTCCGTTGTCTTCGAAAAAGCATTTCCGGTCGCGCTCCAACCCGGTGAGACCACCACGGTCAACTGCGATGAGCCCGTCGCCGACGCGAAGGACGGCACCGACTATAAGCTGACAGCGATGGTCCTAGATCCGGACGGCCAGTCCCGCTATACGTGGGTTCGCGGAGTCCGATTCAATGCTGCGGACAACTTCGCCGGCGGCGAATACACGCCCGACCCGGAACCGTTCAAGCTGACCCTGGCCTATATGCCGCTGTCCAATTTCCTGGTGGTGGACGTGGACACCTACTACGCGAAAGAGAAGGAGCACGTGGCGAAGGCCGTGGTTGATTTGCGCGCCAAAGGTTCCGCGACCGTGATTGCGTCCGGCGAAATCACGGCATTCCCCTACAGTCAGGGCCAGTTGCGATTGGATCTGCCCAAGGATATCAAGCCGGGCGTCTATGACGTCACCGCGCGCCTGCTCGACAAGGAAGGCAAGGAACTCGTGGCGCACTCCGGTTCGTTTGAGCGCAAGGATCACGCCAAGGAATTCCCCTGGATCGGGAACCAGATCGGCAAGGACGACATCGTGTTGAAGCTCTTCGAACCGCTGACTTTCCAGGACGGGCAAATCCTTGGATTCCGTAAAGCAATCACCCTTGATGGACTGGCACTGCCGTCCGCGACCCGCGCGGCGGATATTGACCTGTTGGCGGCGCCCATCCAAGTGCGGGCGACCAGAGACGGCAAAACGGTTGTCGCCCAGTCCGCCACAACCAAGCCGGAGGAGGTCAAGAGCTCGCCGACCACTGCGGAGCGGCGCGGAGCTGGGGAAGTCGCCGGCGTGAAAATCACCACGGACTACCGGCTCGAATACGATGGCACCGCCCGGGTCCGCCTCACACTCGCCCCGGCCCTGAAAGGCCAATCCGTGAAGCTCGACGGCCTGCAACTGGCGATCCCGTTCAACCAGGCCGCCGCCACCCATTACATGACGGTCGGTGCCAACATGCGGCAGTCGGTCCAAGCCGGCTATCTGCCGGGCGCCAACACGACCGGTCGCGTTTGGGATTCCACCAGTGTGAAGGCCCAAAACATGACCGTCGGCTCCTTCGTGCCCGTGGTTCATCTTGGCAACCGCGCCTCGGGCATTACGTGGTTTGCGGACAACGACCAAGGCTGGTGGCCGAGTGAAAAAACACCCGCCATTGAAATCGTCCGCACCAAGGAAGGCCCGGTAGAATTGGTGCTCAATCTGATGTCCGAGCCTGCCGAACTGACTGAGCCGCGTACGATCGAATTCGGCCTCTGTGTCGTGCCCACCCGCCGTGTCTCTGAATACAAGAACAGCCCCAACGTCTTCGGCGGTTCTCAGGAAAGTGGCCGATGGGATCCCACGCTGAACCCCGATAGCGTCCAGGCGCACACGCGATACTATCCCGACGATATCGGCAAGTGGAAAACCTTCTACGACACCCACCAGCACTACAATGAGTTCCCGATGCCCTATTTCGACAACATCAACTTTAACGTCTATTTCAAAGCCGAGCATGATTACTTCGGCTACGAGTGGGGCCACAAGGCCGCCGTCAAAGTGCCGGGGGCTCTGGCCTGCGGCGCGAACTCCGACCTGCGCCTCTACTGGTTCGATCGCTGGAACAAAGAAGGCGGGTTGAATGGCATTTACATTGACGATATGTTTGTGCGCCCCTTCTGGAACACCTGGAGCGGCACGGCCTACACGCTCCCCGACGGGCGCATCCAGCCCGGCTATGACATGTGGGGCAATCGGGAATTCGTCAAACGCCTGCGCATGATGCTGGAAACGAGCGGTCGCGATCCGGTCACGATCTGCATCCACAACACCGACTTCCAATTCGCGCCAATCCTGACGTTTGCCGACAACGCGCTGGGGGGCGAGAATCCGCTTCCGCGCGGCGATACGCCGGATTTCATGGATCTGAAATACTACCAGCGCGACCTGCTTGATGTGAATTGGAACCCTTCGCTGTGGGGCTACCACATGACTCACCTCTATCACTTCGATCCCAAATCCTTCACCACCGAAACCGGTGAGCCCGATCCCGAGCGCGCTCTCAAGGTGCATCGCGGGGCGATGGCCGCGTTGTTGACCCGTGGCGTCGAGTTTTTTGAAGGGTTGAGAGGCCAAGGGGAAGGAAAGTTGGATGGCCTTTCCGCGTCTGTCGCCATGCTCAAAAGTCTCGGTGGCGGCCTGGAGTTCATTCCAGCGTGGGATCAACGCGGGTTGTTCCGGCTGGAGTCCAAAGACCCGAACCTCGACATCGCGGTGTATCGCAACGATCAGGCGGTCATCGTCATCGTGGCCAACTACGGCAAAAAGCCGACGCGCGCCAATGTCTGGATTGATCTGCCGAAGTTGATGAAGCTAGCCGGCCCGATGGAGCGCCGCCGGGTGCTCGATCTGGAAACTCTCGCGCAACCAAAAAGCGGCGACGTGACCGGGCCGTCCGCTCCCGACAAGAATTACCGCATCGGCGATTTCTTCCCGAACGCCGCGCCACTCATGCACGAACCCGGCACGTTCAGCGTCGCAGTCCAGGCCCGCGACTTCCGCGCCATCGTGTTTGTGAACTTGCCGACGGTTCAGGGAGCGGCATTCTAAAAGCCATGAAAGAACAAACCATGTCGCGCCAGGGTAAGCCTGTAGAGGAGGGAAGGAAGGAAGGCCGAACGG
>CAZTAJ010000220.1:0-4617 GCA_964611575.1 uncultured Verrucomicrobiota bacterium | reverse complement strand
AAATGATCCCGCCCAATCCGCCTGCCGCCCTCACCCCTATTCGGAATCGGCGGGCCGCTGGCGCATCGCTTGACAGGCTGCAAGGCGCGGGCGTATCGTATGGACATCGTTCTAGGGGTGCCCCACGGGGCTGAGAACACACCCGTTGAACCTGATCCGGGTCATGCCGGCGAAGGGAATGAACCGTGGGAGGCGCCTCTGCGGAGGCGCCTTTTTTGTTGGCGCGAGGGGAGGGGTTATTGTGGAGAACCATGCAAAACTGACGCTGGGCGGACATACCTTCGGGTCGCGACTGATGCTCGGTACGGGTAAGTTTGCCTCGGTCCAGGTGATGATCGATGCCGTGAAGGCGTCACGCGCCGAACTGGTGACCGTGGCCCTGCGCCGGTTCAACCGCGAACAGCCGGCGGATGACCTGATGGGCCCGCTGACAGCCCTGGGCGTGACGCTCGTGCCGAATACATCGGGCGCCCGCAACGCCAAGGAAGCCGTGCGCGCCGCCGAACTGGGGCGCGAATTGTCGGGCAGTCCCTTCGTCAAGGTGGAGATCCACCCCAATCCGCATCATCTCCTGCCGGATCCGCTGGAAACGTTCGAGGCGTGCCGCCTTCTGGCAAAAGAGGGGTTTGTGGTGTTGCCGTATATGCCAGCCGATCCGGTGCTCGCGAAGCGACTGGAAGACGTGGGCGTGGCGGCCGTGATGCCGCTGGGGTCCGCCATTGGCACGGGCCGCGGGCTGGCCACGCTGGAGATGCTGCGTCTGATCGTGGCGGACAGCCGGGTGCCGGTGATCGTCGATGCCGGATTGCGATCGCCGTCCGAGGCCGCCGCCGCGCTGGAACTGGGATGCGACGCGGTACTGGTCAACAGCGCCATCGCCGCGGCGGCCGATCCCGCCGCGATGGCGGCGGCTTTTGCCCTGGCAGTCGAGGCGGGCTATGCGGCCCGTTGCGCCGGACTGATGGCGTCCGGTACCCATGCCGTGGCGACCAGTCCCCTGACGGCGTTCCTGACGGAATGAATCTGGAACTCAGGAACTCAGGAAGAAATGAAGGCTGATCCCGCCATGCTGTTGCCCGACTGGGTCGATCCGCGCCCCTGGCTTGACCGGGCGCGATCGGCCACGCCGGTCGATGTGCAGCGGGCGTTGGATTCAGAAGATCCTCGGGAGGCGGAGTTGGCGGCCTTGCTCTCGCCGGCCGCCGCGCCCTTCCTTGAAACCATGGCCGTTCGGGCCCAGGCCCTGACCCGTCGGCATTTCGGCCGGACGATTTCGTTATACGTGCCGCTCTATCTGTCTGACCACTGTTCCGGCGGCTGCGTCTACTGCGGGTTTGCCGCTGACCGGCCGCAGAAGCGCCATCGGCTGGAGAAACCGGACATCGTGCGGGAACTGGCGGCGATCAAGGCCATGGGGTTCGAGGAAGTGCTGTTGCTCACCGGCGAGCGGACGCCCAAGGCGGACTTCGCGTACCTGCGCGACGCCGTGACGGAGGCGGCCCGTGATTTCCATGCGGTGACTGTGGAAGCGTTTCCGATGACCGTGGAGGAATATCGCGAGTTGGCGGAGGTGGGGTGCACCGGGGTGACGCTGTACCAGGAAACGTACGATCCGGTTCAGTATGAGCGCCTGCACCGGTGGGGCCCCAAGCGCGACTACGCCGCCCGGCTCGATGCGCCGTCCCGCGCACTGGCGGGCGGCATGCGGTGGGCCGGATTAGGCGCGTTGCTCGGCATCAACGATCCTTATTTCGACATGCTCGCGTTATACCGGCATGTCCGCCGACTGCGCCACGCGTACTGGCAATCGGGTGTCTCGCTCTCTTTCCCGCGGGTGCGTCCGCAGGAGGGCGACTATGCGCCGCCCTTTGCCGTGTCCGAGCGGTTCCTGGCCCAGATTGTCTTCGCGTTCCGTATCGGCTGTCCCGATGTGCCGATCGCCGTGTCGACGCGCGAGAACGCGCCGTTCCGGGACGGCATTGCGGGGGTGGGCGCGAGCAAGATGAGCATCGCCAGCCGGACCACCGTGGGCGGCTATGGCGGCCGGACGGAGGCAACGGAGGGTCAGTTCGAGGTCAGCGATGCCCGCGATGTCGCCGCGTTCTGCGCGGCCTTGCACGCGAAGGGGCTGGAGCCGGTGTTCAAGAGTTGGGACCGGGTGTACAGAGGATAGGTGTTAGGTGGGAGGTGGGAGGTGAGATTCATGGGAGGGCGCGCATGTTGCGCGCCGCGGACGGCGACACGCCGTCCCTCCCGAGAAAGGCGGATCGGGGTGATGGACCATGTCAACGATGTCGACAGTGCAGGCAGAGAGAATGGCGCGGTTTGAACGGGCCGGGCTTTATCTGGTCACTTCGCAACCGCTGTCGGCGGGGCGGACGACGCTGGACATTGTCAAAGCGGCCCTGGCGGCGGGTGTGACGCTGATCCAGTTGCGCGAGAAGGACATGTCGTTGCGGGAGTATGTGGTATTGGCTGAGCGGGTGCGGGCGCTGACTGCCGAGGCTCGCGCATTACTGATCATCAACGACCGGGTCGATGTGGCGTTGGGGGTCGGGGCGGATGGCGTGCATCTCGGCCAGGATGATCTTCCCATTCCGCACGCACGCCGACTGGCACCGGACCTGATCATCGGGGCATCCACGCATGACGTTGAGGAGGCGCTCCGCGCCCAGGCGGAGGGTGCTTCCTACATCAATATCGGTCCCATCTTTCCAACCGGTACCAAGCGGTGGGAGCGGGCGTTTCTGGGCATCGAGGGGTTGCGTCGTGTGGCCGCCGCGGTGTGCGTGCCATTCACGGTCATGGGCGGCATCAAACAGGACCACATTCCCGACCTCGTACGGGCGGGGGCGCGCACGATTGCGCTCGTGACGGCCGTCACGGCGGCGCCCGACCCGGAAGCGGCGGCGCGCGACTTGTTGGGGACGATTCGGGCCTCGACACAGTTGTCCCATCGCCTATAGTTATCTTGCGCTTGTTACGGTCTCGTGGCGCGAGGAGACGGTCGATGAATGGGTCAACGGCAAAAAAAATGGCGGGGCATACCTGGTCGGACTACCAGTCATGGGACGATGGTAAACGTTGGGAACTCATCGGTGGCGAGGCCCATGCCATGAGTCCGGCGCCAACTCTGCGGCACCAGCGCATACAGTTGGTGTTGGCGGCGCAGTTGGATGCGTTCTTCCGGGGCAAGAAGTGCCAGGTATTTCCCGCCCCGACCGACGTGAAGTTGTCGGAATCCGACGTGGTTCAACCGGACATCGCCGTGGTGTGCGAACGGGAGAAACTCCAGACCACCCATATCGAGGGGTCACCCACGCTGGTCGTTGAAATCCTTTCGCCTTCGACGGCGGCGTACGACCGGGTCCGCAAACTCCCGCTTTATGCGGCGAGCGGTGTAAGAGAGGTGTGGATGATCACGCCCTATCCGTGGCTGGCGGAAGTGTTCGTCCTGGATGGCGGAGGTTACCGGTTGGATCGGGCTTACGGGAAGGCTGGCATCTTGCAGAGCCGCGTGTTCCGCAGTCTCAAGATCCGGCTCGCGGAAGTGTTCAACTATCCCATCGATCCCGGTGAACGAGTGGTAATGGTGAAAGAAGGGCGGTCACCGTATGGGAAGCGGAAGCGAACGGGCGGCGGACGGCGCGGTGGCTCCTATTCATAACCGGCCACCTCGGCCGCCGTTGAACTCAAGCACGCGATGCGGGACACACACGTTCCAGATCTTCGTAGCCCCAGGTGAACGGGAAATCGCGGCATTGTTTCGGTTTGGCGGATTGAATCCGGCAGGCGGCAGGAGAGCCAACCAGAAAGATGCAGGCCCCCGCCGCGCCTTCCGTCAGGGCCAGCCCCCGCCGATCGTCCCTGAGCCGGGTGAATCGATCCGTGAAGTCCGCCAGGGAGAGACCCAGCACTCCCGCGATGGCGGCGCATTCCGCATCACTGACACGTACTTCCCCCGTGTGCCGGCAGCAGTTGCCGCAGCGCTGGCAGTGGAACGCATGCTCCTGAACCACGGAGATACGGGGACACGCAGCGGAGGATGGAGCCGGGGTGCCCTCACCCCGGTGCCGCGGTGGAGTCGCATCCACAAGAACCGGGGTGAGGGCACCCCGGCTCCAAAGAGATCGTGACATCGAATTCATTTGCAGCGGGAGAAATGGAATGTCATCTCCCTGGCTCAATTTGTCATTCCGCCGCGCCGACTTCCACCACACAGGGGTCGTAGTTGGCGGGCGGCTCAAAGCCCAGCAGGCGCAACGTGGTGGCGGCCAGGCTGCTGATGCCTAGTCCTTCGTGTTGCGACAGACTGAGCTTGGCCGTGCCGGCGGGGTCGTAGACGTAAACGGGCACGGGGTTGAGCGAGTGACTGGTCTTGACCTTGATCCTGCCGCTGTCCTTGTCGACCTTCGTCTTGCCGGTCTTCTTGTCGTGCTCGTACATGTCGTCGGCATTGCCATGGTCGGCGGAGACCACCAGGATACCGCCCGCTTCCCGGATCACAGGAATCAGGCGGCCGAGGCACAGGTCGACGGTTTCCACGGCAATCTCCGTGGCCTGGTAGACGCCGGTATGGCCGACCATGTCGCCGTTGGGGAAGTTCAGGCGGATGAA
>CAZTAJ010000219.1:0-4639 GCA_964611575.1 uncultured Verrucomicrobiota bacterium | reverse complement strand
GAGTCTGACGCAGATGTTCCCGGCGTTCGGAAAGTTGGATCTCCGCGAAAAGAAAACCGCAGCGGAAGCAGAGGCGGCCATGCATGCTTTCGAAGCGGAGCGACTGATCCTGTTTGATCGAGTGGTCAACCGCAGGAGTTCGGCGTCGTTCATACGTGCCCCCTCTTGGTTTGATCTGTCCATCCATCCGGCTACGGCCTGACACCCGGAGTTTGCACCGCAACGGGTGGCCGGTCAAGCGTTCCGGATACCACGGCTGAAAGCCGCTTCGCAGGGAACACCGCATCATCCATTGACGTCCTCGCCCACACGTTCCTTGGAGGCAGCCATGTGGGCGCCCCCATCGTCGGGGATGCTCCATATAACCTGTGGGAAGGGGCGAAAGGACTGGTTCAGCCACTACCGGCTGGGCGGTGATGACCAGCACCGGGAGATAGCCGTTCGGTTCGATGTCCTTGAGCCCCTCCGTCGCCTGACATCCGTCCATGCCGGGCATCTGCAAATCGAGCAGAATCGCGTCGCAACGGTTCTTGAGGTGAAGCTCGCGGACCTCGTCAGGGTTCATCGTGGACGTGACCGAAACATAGCCGGCACCGCGCAGCATCCGCTCCAGCAGGACGACATAGCCTTCCCGATCGTCCACGATCAGGACTTTTCGTGCAGAATGTCCGATAAACCAATCATCAGAATCGCAGCACTTTGATTCCCATTCACGGCAAGCAGAATACCCACCGTTCAGTGTGATGTCTGTGATTGGAGTACGGCGCGAATGCTGTCGACCAACTCGGCAATGGAAATCTGTTTGGACAGGAGTATCTCGCGGGACGCGGCTTGTTTCTCCGTTTCTTGCTTAATCATAAGTGACGAGAGCAAGACTACCGGTGTGCTCCACAGCGTCGAATGGCTGTGCAACGCCGACGCCACCTGCCCGCCATCTTTGACGGGCATGTCCATGTCGAGAAACACAAGGTCTGGATGAAATTCAAGGCACGCCTTGATCGTGTCGCTTGATCGAGATTCATACCTCACGGCGAACCCATGCATTTCAAAACCGTCCTTCAAGATGTGACCAAACGGCGCTTCATCGTCCACGACGAGAATTCTTGATTGTTGTCCTGTCACTGTTGCGTTCCTTTCTTAAAAAGTCCCAAGACCATCGTTCAGCCGGGGCAGTGCGAACCAGAAGGTGCTGCCTTTGCCAACTGCACTTTGGACACCGATGCGGCCGCCGTGGGCTTCGACGGCCATTTTGCAGAAGGTTAATCCCAAACCAGTGCCCAGTCGATTCTTGCGGTCTTCCACCTGGCCGAACTTTTCGAAGATACGCTGGTGATATTCGGGCGCAATGCCGGGGCCGGTATCGGTGACAGCGACGCGAACCTCGCTGATCGATGGGGTGACGACAATGCGGACCTCGCCGCCGGCTGGGGTATATTTGAGAGCGTTGCTGAGTAGGTTCCGGAGCACCCGTTGAACCAAACCGACATCGCATGCGACGGTGAGAGACGATTCCGGCGCGTCGAGCGTCACCGTGCTGTTGCCTGGCAAGGGTTGGGTCGTGGCCAACACGGCGCGGATGAGAGCGCCAAGGTCGCACAACTCGCGCCGGAGTTTCATCTCGCCCGCCCCCATTTTGCTGACATCGAGGATTGAACCGATCATGTTGAGCAGGTCCTCGGCGCTACGGCGCGCGACCGTGAGGAGTGTCTGGGTTCTGGCGGAGAGTCTCTCGGCCTCGTGGCACTCCAGGATGTCCAGAAAGCCATAAATGACTGACAGCGGGTTGCGCAGATCGTGGACAACCATGTGGGTGAGGTCGTCGCGACTTTTTTCCAGCCGGCGCAATTGCAGATGGGTTTGGATTCGGGCATAGACTTCTTCAAGCTGGAACGGTTTCGTCACGTAGTCCACTGCGCCTGAACGGAACGCTCTCACCTTGTCGATTGTTTGGTCCAGCGCGCTGATGAAAATTACAGGGATCTCTTTCAGCGCCGCGTCAGCCTTGAGTTGTTCGCAGACTTCGTAGCCGTTCATTTCCGGCATATTGACATCGAGCAGAATCAGGTCGGGCGATTCAATGCGGGCGGCCTCCAGCGCCAATTTGCCGCTGAGAACCGGCCGCGGTTTATAGCCTCGATCCACGAGCATCTTCTCCACTAACAGCAAGTTGGCTGGCTTATCGTCCACGATCAAGATGTTCGGGGCCTGCGGTGGTTGGGTGGCCGTCATTCCTTGCCTCTTTCCGCATGTTCCAACGCGGCGTCAAGTGTGTCCATTAACTCTTTGACCATGATGGGTTTGGTGAGATAGCGGAAGAATCCCGCCTCCAAGCCCTTCGCGATGTCGCGTGGCATGGCATTGGCGCTGAGGGCAACGACGGGGATGTGCGCCGTGGCCGGTCCTGAGCGTAGGACTTTCAGGGCTTCGAAGCCGTTGATGTCAGGCAAATTGATGTCCATCACGATCACATCCGGCTGGGATACACGCGCGCGCTCAATGCCACTGGTGCCGTTCACCGCAGTCAGCAGGCGCATGTCGGGGTGGCGCCCGATGATTTGCTCGACCAGTTTCATGTTCGCCGGGTTGTCCTCGACATAGAGCAGAGTGCGCAGAGGCACGCCGACTGGCATTGGCGGTCTCCCAGATGCTGCGCATTTGTCGTCTTCAGCCATAAATTGTGGCGCAGCGCTCGCGATCAACTCGCACCAGAACTCGCTTCCCTTCCCAACCTTGCTCTCCACGCCAAGGACGCCCTCCATCAGTTCGACCAATCGCTTGGTCACCACCAGGCCAATGCCCGTGCCAGCCACACCACTGGCTTCCTGCCCGAGACGATTGAACGGCTGGAATAACTGCGCCACATTTTCCGGCGACAATCCCGCACCCGTGTCTGCGACGCTGATACGAATGCGCTCCGGGGCGCTCACGGTGCAGGCTACGACGACCGTTCCCTGCTCCCTGTTGTACTTGATCGCGTTGGACAGCAGGTTGATGATGATTTGTTTCAACCGGGTCCGATCGGCCTTGACGAACAACGGGGTATCGTCATCGAACCGGGGAAAGGTCATGCTGATGCCACGCTTTTGCGCCTGCGGCTCCATCATGGTCTGGCATTCGGACATGACCTCCACTAAGGATACCGGTTCCGACGACAGCGACACTTTCCCGGACTCGATCACGGCAAGATCGAGGATGTCGTTGATCAACTTGAGCAGATGCCATCCGGCCTGGAGAATCTGGGCAATGCTCTCCTTCTGAGAGTCCGTCGGTAACGGGGAGGCCGACTCCATAAGTTGCGCGAAACCCAGGATCGCATTGAGCGGGCTGCGCAGTTCATGGCTCATGCTGGAAAGGAAGTCCGACTTGGCGAGGTTGGCTTTGTCCGCCACAGACCTCGCGCTCTCCAACTCCATCATCAACGCCACCTGCCCCCGGTTGGTCTCGGCGAGTTCCTCCTGCAATGCGCGCACCATCGCCTGCGCACTGGCCAGTTGTTGAGGTAACAGCTCGGTTTTCATGGGGCCAGACTCTTGACTATAATCACCGTGGCGTCATCCTCTTCCTTGGCCAGTAACCGCAAGAACTCCTGGGCAAGGGCTTGGGCCGGTTGTTCGGTCACACCGGGGACATTCTTCCAGTTCCAGTGTGTGCGCAATCCGTCGGAGTGAAGCACCAGCACGTGGCCTGGCAACCAGGGATGTTCGGTGACCACCGCGTCCGGTGCGTTGAGGCCTATGACGCCGCGGCGGATGGCGAAAGGAAACAGCTCGGAACCGGGAAACACGCGGGCTTCGATGTTGCCCACGGAGGCAAAGGCCAACCGCCCCTGCCCCCAGTCAAACCGCGCCAGAGCCATCACCACGCCCCGCGTCGCGCGGCAGGCGCGGCCGACGCCGCGAAATATCTGGTCCAGGGGTAGATCAAAATGACTCTCCACATACTGCCGCGCCGCCTGGGCGGCGCGGTGAGCAAACTGGCCGTGACCCAAGCCGTCAATCACGCCCACCAACGCGATCTCGGCCCATTGCTTGACTACAAAGGCATCGCCGTTGTCCGCGCCGGGCTGGCGCGGGCGTGTCGCCACGCCGAAGGCGAGCGGGCACGGGCGAATGCTGCTCGGGTGCTGGCGCACCCATTTGCGGCAAGCGATGCGCGTGCCCCGACCGTGCTCCGAACTGATGTCCAGTTCATCCATCAGGCGATTGACGGCTCCCAAGCCCGTGCCGCGGGTGCCGGCAGTGGAGAAGCGATCAGCCAGAGCCTGCTCGATATCGGCAATGCCCGGGCCGCTGTCGCACGATTCAATCTCCAAGCCGACACGCCCGCCGTCGGCGAGCGGCGTCAGGGTCAACTTCCCGCCTTGGGCGTGCTTGATCAGGTTGGTGCCCAGTTCGGTCATGGCGAGGGCGATTTCTTCGCAGGCTACCGGGTCAAACCCGATGCTTTCAGCCAGGGCTCTGGACCCCACCCGCGCCGCACCGACGTTACTGGGATGCAGGATTTCAACGGTCTGTGGGGGTGGAAGCCTCATTTTATTGCTTCAGCCACTTGCGCACGACCACGGTCGTCCCTTTGCCGACTGTCGATTCAATCGTCATTTCATCCATGAGCCGTTTGGAGCCGGGCAAACCCAAGCCCA
>CAZTAJ010000218.1:0-4702 GCA_964611575.1 uncultured Verrucomicrobiota bacterium | reverse complement strand
TGGCGGATTCAAGCACCTGCTGCGGCTCGGGCCGGCGGATCCAGTCCGTCACGACAGATCGCCAGGTGTCCAGCGGGGCGCACCACTTGGGGTTGCGGGCCATGGTCAAGCCACGGCAGAAGGGGTACCCCGCGGCATCGAGCCAGGTGCAGACCTGCTGGCCCAGGTCCAGGAAGTAGCGGCTGAGTTCGTCCGGGGGGGGGCTGTCGGGGCCCGGTTCGTAGAGGATGGCGTTATCCTGATCGGCAAACAGCGACATCTCCTGCCGCCCCTGGCTGCCGAGGGCGAGGAAGACAAACGGGCAGGGAGCCTTGCCCTGGGCCGTTTCGGCCAGCGCGAGGAATCGTCGGGTGGCGGCATCGCAGATCGCCGTGATCATGCGGGTGACCTGGCGGGGATGCGCGCCACTCTCCAGCAGGGCCCGGACCAGCAGGGGCGCCCGGCGGCACCAGAGGATCGCGTCCTCTGCCGTGGCGGCCTCGGCGATCTTGCGGGTGAGCACGGCCGCCTCGCTGCTGTGGAGTTGGAGGATGTCGCGGCCGTGGATGAGGCCCACGATGCCGCCGCTGTCATCCGTGACGGCCAGGTGTTCGACGCCCTTTTCCTGCATGAGGAGCAAGGCCTCGTAGACCAGGGCGTGGCGCGGGATCGTCACGACCGGCTCCCGCATGACATTGCGGACCGGCTCGCGCAGATCGCCCGACCGGGCGACCACGCGGACCCTCAGCACCCGGTCCGTCACGATCCCCACCAGGCGACCCTGGTCCCCGCGGACGAGTGCCGCCTCGGAATCCTCCGCGTTCATGAGGGCGGCCGCCTCGCTGACCGGCGTATCGGCGGTGCAGAAGGCGGGGGGGCGGCAGAGCCGGCCCACCGGCTCGTGCAGGTAGAGCAAGGAGGTCTGGAGCCGTTCGATGAGCGATTCCCTTTCGGCCTCCCGCTGGGCGTCGGCGGAGGTGTCCTCGATCCGGCCGTCGATGTAGCGGGGGGTCCCGGCCTCGTCCCGCACCAGCCGGGCGTCCAGGGTCAGGGTGCGGGCCGGCCCGCTCGCGGCGGGCGGGTGGAGGCGCTGGCGGGCGGTCCCGTCGCGCTCGAGCCGGCGTTGAAAATCGTCGAACGCGCCGGCATCGGGGAAGCACTCCGCGAGGGAGGGCGGCGCACCCTCGCCCGGAACGCCGAGCACCGGCAGGAGTTCGAGGGCGGTGCGGTTGGTTTCAAGCACGGCGGCGTGGCGCTGGGCGCTGGCGCGTAACAGGCCGACGGGCACGTTGTCGGCGGCCTCGGCGAGTTGTTGCTCGTGCTCACGGTGGGCGTCGGGTGCCCCGACGCCGGGGGCCCGGTGCGGGGCGAGGTCGCGGGCCTGGACAATAAGGCCGTCACGGCCGGCGTAGGAGAGGCGGCTGAAGGTGAGCAGGCTCGCGACGGGCCGGCCGTCGCGGTGCCGGAGCACGCCCTCGATGCCGCCGGGGTGCTCCTCGCCCTGGCGCAACCGGAGGACGACATCCCAGGCGCGTTCGTTGCCGGGGCGGTCGGGCATGAGATCGGCGAGTTCCAGCAGTTCAATTTCATGAATGGTGTAACCCAGCCGGCGCAGCAGGGTGGGGTTGGCGTAGCGGCAGCGGCGGTCGACCACGAGCAGGGTGCCCTCGGTGGCGGCCTCGACGAGGGTCCGGTAGCGTTCATTCGATTCGTGCAGGCCGTCCTCCGCCTCGCGGCGTTTGCGTTCGAGGGTGAGGCTCTGGCGGATGACGGTGAGGAGGAGCAGGGCGATGAGACCGGCGATGCCGGCCGAAATGCGGATGAGGCGGCGCTCGAACCGGTTGATTTCCGCTTTCACGTCCTCGATGTAGATGCCGGTACCGATGATCCAGCCCCAGGGTTTGAAGCCCCGGATGTAGGACTCCTTGGGCACGAGCCGGTGCGGATCGTCCTTCCACTGCCACACGTAATCGATGAAGCCCTCGTCCTGACGGCGGACCAGATCGGCGAACTCGACGAAAATCCGGGTCCCGCGCGGATCACGGAAGTCGGAGACATCCTGACCATCGAGCTCCGGGCGGTACGGGTGCATGAGGATGCGCGGGTGCATGTCCTGGAGCCAGAAGTAGTCCTTGCCCTCGCGCCCGTAGCGCAGCGTGCCGACCCGCCGCCGGGCCAGTTCCTGGCTGCGTTCGGTGGAGACCAGCCCGAGCCGAGCCTCCTCCTCGGCCTCGGCCAGGATGCCCCAGGCGGAGTTGACGAGTTCGCGGATCATTTCCCGTTTGCGCTCGAGCAGGGAGCGCTCGATCGCGGGCAGGATGATATCCAGCAGGGCGGCCCCGAACAGGAGCATGGCCACAACGGCCGGGACCACAATGCGCAGGATGAAATTCCGGCGGCGGGGTGCGGAAAGGCGGGGCCGGTCGTCGGGCGGGGGGGAGGCGCCCGGGGTGCCGGCGAGGACGGCGTTGCGGAAGGCCTTCCAGAGCGCGACGGGCATGTCGATGCCGGTTTGCGTGCCGCTGTGGTGGAAGTCGCTGCCGGCGCAGACCAGCAACTGGCGGCGCCGGGCCATCTCGATGAGCGCGGCCTGATCCGCGGGCGTGAAGGCGGGGTAGAGCGCCTCGATGCCGTCGAGCCCCAGTGCCTGAAGTTCGGGCAGGAGGGCCTCCAGCCGGTCGGTGCTGGGGGCCAGGAACAGTGGATGGGCCAGGAACGCCAGGCCGCCGGCACGGTGGATGAGGGCGATCCCGTCGGCCAGTTCGACGCGCCCGGCGGTGGCCCCGGGCAGGAGGGTGATACCGGCCGGCGCCTCGTGGGGGCGTTTGCTCCGGATCGAGCCGGCGATGCTTTCCACCGCCGCCTCGCGGCTGGCCTGGATCGCCTCCAGGTTGGCGTGCAGTTCGCCGTGGCCGGGGTCGAAGCCGTACGCCAGCAGGTGGGCGGCTTTGCCCTGGTACTGGGCGGTGATCTCGACGCCGGTGATAAACCCGACGCCGCGGCGCGTCAGCCGCTTGCGAAAGTCGTCGAGCCCGTCGATGGTGTCATGGTCCGCGAGGGCGGCGAAGGCGATGCCTTCGCCGGCCAGGCGGTCGGCCAGCGCCTCCGGCGCGAGGGCGCCGTCACTGCATGTTGAGTGGCAGTGAAAGTCGACGCGTATCGACGAGGTCATGCCGGCACCGCGCTCCTTTGTTGTTCAGTGCGGGCCCGGGGCCGGCCGCCGTCAGGTGGCGGGCACGGCGACGGGCGCACGGGCTTTGGTGAACCAGGAAACCACCACCAGGGTGATGAAGCTGAGCGGGATGGACACGATGCCGGGGTTGCTCAGCGGGACGGGGGCGGTGGCGGGATCCAGGCCGTACAGCTTGTAGAGTTCCGGCGAGAAGACGATCAGCAGGAGCGAGGAGCAGATGCCCATGAAGATTGAGGCGACGATGCCTTTGGCGGTGGTCCCCTTCCAGAAGAGCAGCATGAGGATGGCCGGCAGGTTGGCCGAGGCGGCCACGGCAAAGGCGAGGCCGACGAGGAAGGTGACGTTGATGCCCTTGAAGAGGATGCCCAGCACGATGGCGAGCGCCCCGATGACGAAGGCGGAGATCTTGCCGGCGCGGATCTTGGTGCGGTCGTCCATCTTCAGGTTCAGGAAGCGATCGCAGAAGTCGTGCGCGACGGCGCCGGAGGCGGCGACGATCAGGCCGCTGACCGTACCCAGGACAGTGGCGAAGGCGATGGCCGAGATGACCGAGAAGAGCAATTCACCAAATGAGCGGGCCAGAAGCGGGGCGGCCATGTTGCTGTCGGCCGGGTTGATGACGCCGTTGATGGCGGCGCCGATGCCCATGAAGAGGGTCAGGACGTAGAAGAACCCGATGGCGGCGATGGCCACGATGGTTGACTTGCGGGCGCTGGCCGGGCTGGGCACCGTGTAGTAGCGGATCAGGATGTGGGGCAGGGCGGCGGTCCCGAGGAACAGCGCCAGCATGAGCGAGAGGAAATCGAGGCGCTCCAGCGGGGTGCCCTGGACCTTGAACTTCAGTCCCGGCCGCATGAAGAGGTTGCCGGCCGTGATACTGGGGACGTAGGCCGTGACCTTGGCGCCCTCGCTGTCGGAGAATCGGACCTCTTTCCAGCGGCGGATCTGGGTGTCCTTGTGGGACACGGCGGCGAGGAGCCCGATGGGGGAGACGCTGCCCGACGGGACCTCGGAGGCGCCGGCCAGGCGCTCGATGTTGCCGACCTGGCGCAGTGTGTTTTCCTTGGAGGCCGGTGCTCCGTTGACGAGGGTGCGGCCATCGGGCTTGATGACGCTGGTCTGGATCTCCTGGAGGACAACGCCGGAAGCCGCCGGGCCGACGAGCCACCAGGACTCCTGCCCCTCGCGGTTGAGTCGGACGAAGGAGGCCTTGGCGGCCTTGACGTCCTGCCGCTCGACGACGGTCCAGCCGGGCGCGGTGACGGCCAGGGTCCCCCCGATTTCCGTGGCGGGGAGCGAGGCATAGGTGTGGTAGGGGACCCGGCCGCCCTGATCGGGGCGCGTCTGGAAGCCGCGGTAGCAGACGGCGATGACCAGGACGGTGGAAAAGACGATGAGCAGGGCGCCCTTGAGGAACTGGACGTAGGTGGTGGACGCCATGCCGGCGGTGGCGACGATGGTGATCACGATCGCGCCGACCATGATGACGCCCCAGTGATGGGCGAGGCCCAGGAGGGGTTGGACCAGGAC
>CAZTAJ010000217.1:0-4725 GCA_964611575.1 uncultured Verrucomicrobiota bacterium | reverse complement strand
CGTCACGTTGCCAACGTGAATGTCGTGAGTTCGACCCTCATCGCCCGCTTTTCTCAAGGCTCGTCAGTAACCCCTGACGGGCCTTCTTCTTGCGCCCCAACCCCCGCCCACCCCAACGCTTGCGCCACTCGCCGTAACGTGATGGTCGACCATCCAAACCGTTGCCAACCATTGCCAACGGGTGCCAACCAATGCCGCCACGCGCTGCAATGGCGCTGCAACTCGACGCTTCTGCTGCAACCGTGCTGCGGGATGCTGTGGACAGAGAAGTCCGGATGAAGCGGTTGAGAGACTGGGGCTGAACGTATTCCGACGTTGACCTGTTGTGCCAGGGCGTGCAGAACGTCGCGCTCAGCTGGCCAGCGACGTGCTGAGTGCCTGAAGGAGAGATTGCTTCTGAGAGGCCGAGAGGCCGGAGAGAATCGACTGAACGTCATTTGTGGGCAGAGGTATCGCGGACATCACCGATGTCGCGCCTGGAATATCCGGCACGCTCACCAACGCCGCTGCCAGGGGCAGGATCTTCTCGTCGGTGTAGACGCCGGAGGTGAGGCGCGGGTCGGTGTGGCGCATCAGGGCCTGGGTAGCGCGCTGGTTGACGCCGTTGGCGGCGAGCATCGTGCTGAGCGACACACGCAGGCTGTGGAAGTCCACGAAGCGGCCGCCGTCATCCTTGTCCGCGACCCCTGCCAGCGCCAAGTCGGCGCGGAAGCACTTCATGTCGGGCACGGTGGAGACGACGCAGTCGGCCGGGGCCGCGCTGGCCAGCCTCCACGCGCGCAGTTCGTCGGCCAACTGGGGATGCACAGGCAGCGAGTCAGCCCGCTTGCTCTTGGTGGTCTTGGCCCGCAGGGCAATCCTGGCGGGAACGGTGTCTACGTGCACGTCGCCCCAGGTCAACTGGCGGATCTCGTTGCGGCGCAGGCCCGTCCACGCGGCCAGTAGGTAGACAAGCCGCCGCTCGCGGCCCTTGCGTCGGGCACGAGCCTCGGTTTTCTCGTCCAACTCAGCCAACTGCTTCCCCCTGTCCTCACCGCGGCGAATGGTTTGGATTTCGATCAGCGGCCGTCGCTCCGCCGCCGCCAGCAGCCGCCCCAGTTCGGCCATGGTCATCGCCCGTCGTGGGTGCGCCGGATCGATGGCCTTACGCTCGAGGGCCTTGAGGCCCAGGAGCGGATCATCCTTCATCCGCCGGTAGGTCACGGCCCACTTGGTGAACGACTTGATCGAAGTGATGTACTCGTTGCGGGTGATGCCGGAGTGGTTCTCTTTCGCGGCCATTTCCGTCAGGAACCGCCCAACCGCCACCGGGTCGAGTTCGTGAATAAACTTCACACCCATGCCGCCCAGAACCCGCTGGATGCGGTGCTCCACTTGCATGACATATCGCGACGCCCGATTGGCCGATCGCAGGCCCGCGATGAATTCCTCCAGGTGCGTGGCCACCGGCGTCAGCCGATGCTGCTCGAAGGGGTCGGCCTTGCCCACGGCCCGCAGGGCCGCCTGCTTGGCCAGCTTACGCGCCAGTTCCAGGCTGGCCTCGTAGTCTGTGTAGGCCGTCTTGGCCTTGCGCTTGCCGAACTCGTCGGTCCAGGCCACAAGCCACTTCGTGTCCTTCTTTCGCTTGTCACCGGCCCGCTTGTATACGCTAAAACTCTGCATGTTACCCGGTCCTTTCCGCTCCTTGGCGTCAGAGCGAGGAGTCACTTACAGCCGATTGGCGAGTAACTCCAGCTAGTTCATGGACAATTCCTGTAGATACTTCTCCACGTCCTGCCATCGCCAACGGACAGCATGGCCGCCGATCCTGACGGGCTCCGGGAACTCGCCGCCTCCCGCCTTGGCCCGCGATGTCATCCGCCACACGGTGCGTTCGCCGACGCTGAGCACGCGGGCGACATCTCTGGCTGTAAGCAAGGGGTGGATCGTGATAGCAGGCGTGCCCGAGTGAGCGCGCCGCTTGATGTTCGCCTGCACCGAAGTGCGACGCGTGGGCATGCAGCCGGCACGGCGTTTCAGAAGCATCTCCATCGCGGCCGTGGTCAGCGGCGTTGACTTCTCTTCCAGATGCACTTCCTCGTTCATGTTGCCTGGGTCCATCCCGTTGGTCATGATCATGTCCTCCATGGGGTTCACCATCTCCGTCGCAGGTCTTCCTGGGTGTATTTCTTGCGGGGCCGGCGGGGCACGAAGTCCGCCCCGGCCAGCCGCGATCCACACATCGATGCTGCCACGGCGCTACCCACCAGGCAGTCCAGCCAGTGGTTGTCCATGTGGCCGGGCTTGGCCTTCCATTCGTCCACCGTGCGCCCACGCCCCTGCGTCCGCACCCGGTACTCGGCCGTCAGGTGGTCGGCCAGCAGCCGATGCTCCTCAGGCCGCCGGCCGAACAGGGTCAACGTGCCCTTGTCGCCCATGGCCGCCGCCAATCTCGCGAAGACGAAGCTTTTCCAGAAGTTCGTGTCGATCAGGACGTGCCGCACCACGCGTTTGCCGACCAGGCTGGGGATGAACCAGTGCTGACCCATCTGGTCTCCGGGCTTGAGCGTCCACTCCCGGAACTCCCGGCTGGCAGCGCCGATGTACTTGCCGTGACTGGGCAGCAGGATGGGGGCATATTCGCTCTGGCGGCAGAAGGTATAGATCACATCCGTGCTGACCCCCCAGTTGGCGTCGATCAAACATCGCTCGATCCGCAGGGCCGCGCCGTCATCCCGGGTGTACTCCCGCGACAGCAGATCCTTGGCCAGGGCCTCCAGGCCGCTGTAGATGGTGCCCTCCAGCCCGGCGCCCCGGTGGACCATCCCCAGAGAACGTTTGACATCCCGAAGCGTGAAGTAATCCCGTCGCGGGTCGGGATAGGCGCCGTAGTCGACGACATGCCCGCTGAAGTCGTCCGCCCAGGAGCAGACCATCCAGTACAAGAGCTTCTCCTGGACGTCGATGAAGCAGGTCAACTTGGTCATGGAGACCGGCACCAGGCCCCGCCGGTAGCCGCTGGCCTTGGCGACGATCTGGTCGGCCGTCAGCAGTTCCTCCACCGGCCCGTGCTCGGGCAGGGGCTCGTTCTGGAACTCGGCGAAGAACGCCGCATCGCCGCGATCGAACTTCAAGTTCATGGCGTGCTGCAGGGCGCTGATCTCGTCGGGGTTGTACCGGGCCGCCCAGGCTACCTTGGCCCCGACATCCATCTCCACCTGGTGCTGCCGGTAGAACTCAGTGGCCTCCACGCCGCCATGCGCATTCCGCAGGCTCTGGGCGCGGAGGGAGGCGTACTGGTCCCACAACTTGGTGTTGGTGGGGAACGAGTAGATCAACTGGGTCCTTTCCGCCTGCCACTGGGGGTGTTTCTCACGATCCAGGATGCGATCGGCCAGGTCGCCCGGCGAGATCACGGTGCAGGGCATGAACCCCGCGATCTTGACCCCAGGACCGGCCAGGCCCAGCACCGCTCCGGCGAGGATCTTCTCGCGGTTGGCGCATTGCGAGGGCGACCGCGCCGACTCATCCGTCTGTGGGTCGTCCAAAACAACGATCGACGGCCTGATCGTGCTGCCGTCGGCCTTCTTATGCTTCATCCCACGGAGCCGCCCGGTGATCCCCGCCACCTGGATCGCCGCGCCGCAGGCCCTGGACTCCGCCAGGGTGGGCATGACGATGCTCTTGGCCGTCCAGGTGATCTGGGTGCGGGTTCCCCGGTAAGTCTGCCCCGCGCAGCGGTTGGCGATGCCCTCCAAGCTGTGGATCGGGTACACGGCCTCGGGGAAGTCCGCCAGCAGCAACTCGTTGCCTTCCAGTTCCGCCTTGATGGAGTCCAGCATCCCGGCGGCGTGTTCCTCGTCGCTGCCAATCAGGGCGACGAACTGGCGGTGGCCGTACAGGATCGCCCAGACGCAGGCCGTCTCGACCAGGGCAGTTTTGCCGCTGCCCCTGGGCATGGCGTAGGCGAACAGCCCGCCGCGAAGCACGGCATCCTCAATCCGGGCGATGGCCTTGAGATGATCGTCCGACCAGGGCAGGTAGAACGTCCTCGGGAAGTAGGCCTCGCAGAAGAAGCGGAAGTCGCCGCAGGCCTTTTCCTTCCGCGCTGGATCCTGGACTTCCGGGATGGGCCCGATGTCACGCCCGGTGGCCGAGAGTTCGGCATTCCGGGCCCGGGCCTGTTCCTTCAAGGCCTCATAGGCGGACTTGGCATCCAAAGGCGCTGTGGCCTTGCGGCTCTCCAGTTCGTCCACCAGCCATCCCGCGTAACGCAACATGTCGACGTGCCTGCCGTCGCCGATGCGGTAGCCGGCCCGCATGCGGTGGCGATACAGCTGCCTTTCGCTGGCGACCTCGCCCAGCGGCGTGGAGTTTAATGCCCGCGCCAGGTCGGCCGGGCGGATGCTGCGGGGATTACTCTTCACCATGCGACACCTCACGCATCAGCCACGCCATGTAGTGCATCAGGTTGACCTTCCCCTCCGCCGAGACCGGCGCCCCGTCCGAGATGTGACGCCGGACCGTCTCGACGTCGGCGCGCTTGGCGCCCGCCGCCGTCAGCAGGTGCGACACCTGCTCGATCGTCAGTGCGGAGGGGTTCACCTGTGCGGGAGACGCGGCATGGGCCGTTTGATCCACCGTCGCCAAGTGCACCTGCGGCGCTTGGCTATCACCATCATGTTCAGACATCCTGCGACCTCCATAATCCTTGTTGAGACCATGTCATTTGGAAAAACCGGACAA
>CAZTAJ010000216.1:0-4734 GCA_964611575.1 uncultured Verrucomicrobiota bacterium | reverse complement strand
ATCATCACCAAAACAACGGCAGTAGCGGTGCTCGTCGCACTGAGTCTGGCGCTGGGAGTACAGGCGGCGGAGCCGCCGAAGCCGGCAACGCCGTCCGACCTGGACAAACTGGTCGGCCAACCGGCCGACCTGTCGCCCTGGGCCTATACCTGGCGGGCGGACCGCCAGGTGCAGGAGAAGCCGGAGGCGTACTTCATTCCGCGCCGGCTGGCCCGTTTGGACACCATCTACCGGTCAAACGTGCCCGCGCCCAAAGGCGCCGGATGGCGCGGGCGGGAGTTGGGCATCAAGACACGCCTGCCCGCGCCCAAGGGCTCGCTGCACTCGGCGCTGATGTGGGAGACCCGGGTGCCCTTCTCGCGGATCGAGCTGCACTGGCCGACCGACGGCCGGCCCATTCCGCCGGCCGAGGCGGTCGAGGTCCGCATCTACTCGGGCCATCACTGGTGGTGGGGTCTGCAGGCCGACTGGATCCTGGCCGCGCCGCAGGCGTCTGCCGACGGGCGGACCTGGACCTATGCCGCCGAGTTCGCGGCCAGCAATCCGGCCGAGGGGCGCGAAGCGCTGAACTGGATCAAGGTCAAGAAGGGCAAACCCGAACCAGGCGTGCTGCGCACCGACCTGATCACCGTCTTCGTGGATCCCAAGACCGCGCCGGAGGGCAAGACCTGGGCCGTGCCCACACTGCACGTCTTCGGTCCCTTGACCTGGCAACGGATGGACGTGGAGATCGAGTGGGGATTCCAGCCAGGTGATGAACAGAAGGATTTCAGCGGCCGGATCGAAGGCTACTTCGGTCAGGCCGGCCAAGTCGCCGCGTTGCCGGATGATGCGGCCACCAAGGTGACGGGCCCAACTGCCTGGCAATCGGCGGCGGCCGGCGGCAAACGCCGGGGCGTGACGGTGCCGGTGCTACTCTTCCCGGGATTGGGCGCCGATTCGACCCTCAGTTCCAAGATCACGGTGTGGTCGAAGGCCGGCAGTTTCACCTTCCTGCCCGCCAACGTGGCCCAGGGGCCGGTCCTGGTTCCCGAGCACGGGATCTGCGTCCTGAAGACGGGCAGCGGCAAGACCGCCAGTTCATGGGCCGCGGAACTGGCGGCCAAGAACATCAAGAGCATCCGCCAACGGGTCCGGGCGCATCCAGAGACCACCTGGGAGGAGGTCATGCAGAAGATCATCCTGAGCAAGCAACCTGCCGGCACGGTCCTGCCGCCGTACCGCCAGGTGGAAGATCCGCCGATGCTGGTGCAAGTGCCGGAGCAACGCTGGACGGACGCCTGGCGCAAGTACTCGCTGATCAACTTCAAGGGGCCGTTTTCCTGGTGGTCCTTGGGTATCGAGGTGATGCGTCCGGCCCGCGTGATGGACACGGCCGCCGCGCATGAGACCTCCGCGAAGAACCTCGAACGCTGGTTGGCCTTGCCCGGCACCAAGGGCGACGGCGACTACGCCGACGGCGACGGGTCCTTCGAGGATGCCAAGAGCATGTTCAACGACGTTGATTACGGTTTCGACGGAAGTCATCCCGGAACCGGCGGACTGCTCGGCGCGATGGCCGAACACTATTTCCTGACCGGCAACCGGGAATGGTTCCAGAAGCATGCGGACCGGCTGCGGAAGGCGGCGGACTGGATCATCCGGCAACGCGCACTCTATCTCCAGGAGGCGCCGAACCGGAAAGATCTCTGGTGCGCCGGCTTGATGCCGCCGCATGTCCTGGGCGACCTGCAATGGGGCAAGAGCCAGCGCCGGTGGTGGTACTGTGTTGACGGTTGGTCCTGCGAAGGACTCCGGCGGTTTGGCGAAGCGTTGCAGGAGTTTGATCCCGCGGCGGCCAAGAAGTACCTGGACGAGGCGGAACTCTACCGGCGCCAACTCGGCGCCGCGCTGGAACGTACTTTCGCCCTGGCGCCGGTGCGCCCGGTACTCAATGGCACCTATCGCTCCCACCTGCCCGGCCTCTGCTACACCCGCGGTCTCGGGATGCGCGAGGCGGACCAGGATGGGAACTACCCGCAGGGAGACATCGGCATCGGCGCCCTGCCGGCGGTGCTGTACGCCCGCGCCCTGGACCCCCAGGATCCCCGGGTCAGCGCCCACCTGGACCTGTTGGAGGACACCATGCTTTCGAGGTCCGGGCCGGATTTCTTCTGGTCCTGCGTGACGGCGCAGATGGGCTACAACTACATCGCGCCGCTCTACTTCCAGCGCGACGAGGTGGAGAACTTCCTGCGCACCTTCATGGTGAACTTCGCGGGGTACGTCGTTCCGAGCAAAGGAGAATACTACTTCACAGAACACGCCCATGGCGGCGGAGTCGATGTGGCAAAGTCGAGAAACGAGAACAACTCCAACAGTTCGGCCTTCGTGATGGAATGCCTGCGCAACCTGCTGGTCTGGGAAGACGGCGACGCACTCTGGCTCGCCCGGGCCACACCCCGCGCCTGGCTGGAACAAGGCAAGAAGATCAGCGTCAAGAACGCCCCCACGCCCTTCGGCACGGTGGCCTACGAAATCGTCTCGGACGTGGACAACGGCAAGATCAACGCCACCATCGAAATGCCGACCCGCAAGGCACCCAAGGAAGTGGTTCTGCGCTTCCGCCATCCCACGTCCGCGCCGATCAAGGGCGTGACCGTCAACGGCAAGCCGTGGACCTCGTACGACAAAGACAAAGAAACCATCACCCTGAAAGGCCTGACCGGCACGGTGGCCGTGACGGCCCAATACTGAGGTGGCAAGGCACGTCATGAACATCAACCCCAACCCCGGCAACAACCGGAAGGAGAAGCAGATGAGCGCAATCACAAGAACAACGTCAGTAGCAGTACACGTCACACTGGGTCTGGCCCTGGTGGCCTGGGCGGCCGCTTTCTCCGCCGAGTCGCCGGCGGCTACGCCTATCGGCCACAAGGATTTCGTGCCCACGCCGGAGCGGCCGCTCAACTTCCGCGCGGGCGGGAACGGCTGGTATCCCGGCGCCACGCCGCCCACCGAATGGACCGAGGGTACGCCGGTTCTGGTGGACATGAAGGGTACGTTTGGCAACCCGCCCAAGGAAGGGGTCGCCAAAGTCTGGGACTTCGCCGACACCAAATCCCAAAACATCCTCTGGAAGGTGCCGGTGCCCGGGTGGGGTTACGCCCATCCCATCGTGGTTCGGGATCGCGTCATTGCACTGGGGCATCCCCATTTCGTGACCTGTTACGATCTGAAGACGGGCAAAGAGTTGTGGCAACGCGAGGCCCTGCCGTTGCTGTGCGAGGGCCAACCGGAAGCCAAAGCCCGGGCCGTGCAGGTCGCCATCGATCTGGCCATGGCCATACGCATGTGGGGCGCGAATGAAGGACAACCTTTTGCCCTGATTACTCTGGACGGTGTCAAGAGCGCGGAAGGGTTTCAGGATCGGGCGGCCAAGGTCAGCCGGATGCTGGCCAAGTATCGCCCTGCCGTCGAGAAGATCGGCGATCCCGACCTGCTGATGGCCCTCGATGCCGATCTTGCCCTGACGACAAGTTGGGAGAAGACAACCGATGCCGTCCAGACGATCTCGGACCTGGCAAAGAAATTTGGCACTGGCCAAGGGGGAGGACCCAAATCCAAACTCTCAGAAGTTGTCATAAAGAAATACGGGGTACACCCGACTAGCACCTGGTCCGGGCATGTCGGCTTCAGCGATTCCGCCCCGGCCAGCGACGGGGAACGGGTCTATGCGGTGTTCGGTCAGGGACAGGTTGTCTGTTATGATTTGGAGGGGAATCTGGTGTGGGCCTACCGATGTAATATGACCGCAGCAGGGCCGAATGGTTATGGCGCGGGGTTCAGTCGTATACCCTTGTTGGTCGGTGACAAGTTGGTTGTCAAGGACGGGGTGAATCCGCTCAAGTTGTTGTGTTTCGATGCCAAGACCGGGAAGATGCTGTGGACCTATCCGTGGAAATATAACAACTTCATGGCGTTGCGGCACCTTCGGCTCAATGCGCCCGATGGCGCACCGGTGGACGTGATCATCACGCCGGAACACCACAAGATCGTTCGCCTGAGCGATGGCAAGGAACTGGGCGAGTTCCGTGCCGAGCAGAAAGCGCCGGCCTATCACATTCTGGCCTGGGACGACACCGATACCATTGTCGTGGGCGGGAAGAGTACGAGTGGTCCCACCGAACCATCGGCCTGCTATCGTATCAAGATGACCGGTCCGGACAGCGCCACCGGGGAATTGGTGTATGAACTGGAGAAAGACTGCATGATTCACATGAACTTACCGACCGCTACCGACACCCACATCTTCGCCCAAAGGGGTGGAATCTATGACCGGAAGACGGGCGCCAAGGTCGGCGTGATCCCTGGCGGTCTCGGTTCCAGTACCGTGATCGCCGGCAAATACCTGATCACCCAGGGCGGGACTACCGGTCCCACCGGGCGCAATCGGGAAGACAAGGCCATGTGCACATGGCGGCTCTTCGACATCAGCGATCCAGCCAAGCCCCGGCAAGTCAACACCCGCCGCAATCAGCTTGGCTACGCGGACCCCCCGGCCGACTACGTGGTGAAGAACTACCTGGCGGAATTCGATCCGTTCCTCTTTGCCGGTTGTTACCGGGGTACGCCGTCCTATTTCGGCACCGACCTGGGCGGGGTGGTGCCACATGGGAACAAGGTACTCATCCAGTCCACGGCCTTCCTGTACTGCATCGGGCCGGCGCTGGAGGGCGTACCGGGCGACAATCC